>NZ_SJPV01000023.1 GCF_007860135.1 Novipirellula artificiosorum | reverse complement strand
CCCCGACGAGAGAATTAAACTTAAGTTCTAGTCCTTCAATAATATGTGCGTCTTGCATCAACGCATTATCGACGAAATAGGTGTTTTTCTCCTATAGCAGTTCGATACTTTATTTGCGGACGGTCCCTAGCGGAAGTCGCAGAGACTTTCGGACCGTGCAAAAATACACCAAGCTCATCGAAAGTCTCTGCGACTTCCGCTACAGCCCCCACCCAATCACTCCACGTCATTCCGCCCCTAGCTACTCGCTTCTAGCTCTTCAATAAACGCTACCAGCGTTGGCACATCGCGGTACGGGCTGGACTTGCGTGACATCGCTCGTGCGTCACTCAAACTTACCTCGACCCCTTCATCGGCCAGTGCATCTTCGATATCCATCAGCAGCGTGACCAACCCGAGCGACTCGAGCGGACTGCCTTGACCAAAAATCCGGGCGTCTTCGGTCGTATCGAGTTGCTGGTCGCTCTCACGGCCCAGGTTCAGGTTCGTGATTGCATCGAGAATCAAATCACGAATCTGACAGTCAGTTAACGTTGTCATCACTGGACTCCATAAGGAACAAAGGCGGCGCGTAGTGGAAGATCCCGTAGCGGAACTCGCAGAGAGTTTCGGTGGATTTGGGGATTCTGCGGGTCCGAAAGTCTCTGCGACTTCCGCTACGATTTCGAACGATAGCTTACGTATTTCTACCCCAAAGTTCTAGAAACAGCAAACTCCAGATCCGGTCACCGTGGCCCCAGTGGCCTGCTTGATGTTCGTGTAATATGGACTCGACTGCACTTGGCTCAAAGAACGAATGACAAAACGCATCCGACGACATCAGCATCTCGCGAGCAAAGCCCTTCAGGTCGTCTCGGAACCATCGGTCCAGCGGAACACTGAAGCCCATCTTCGGCCGCCTTCTCAATGATGGCGGAATCATTTCAAGAAACGTTTGCGTTAGCATCGGTTTGATCTTGCCAGGCTGTGACAACGCAGCGAACGAGAACCGCCCAGCCAACTCGACGACATGATGATCCAAGAACGGACTGCGGCATTCCAACCCATGGGCCATGCTGGTAATATCGACTTTCGATAACAAATCACATGGTAAATACGAACGCAAATCGGTCCGCATCGCTTGCATGCCAGGCGTCAAGGATGAAGATCGTCGCATCAAATTGGCAACGAACGAAAGTGATGCATCCGCAGAAACCTGATCACGAAACTCGGGGCGATACAGCGAATCACGGCGAGATGGTGGGAAACCAGTTAGCCACTGTGCATAGCGCTGATCCGCTGGCTCTCGCAAGATATCTAAACGATGCTTTAGTCGTTGGCGCACCGTCTTTTGCCCACCGCCAGGAATCAAATAACGCCACGGACCTGTCAACAATGCCTTCATGGGTCTCGGCAAACGATCGAAATACCTTAGTCGATCCACCGTTTGATAGCGATCGTAGCCAGCGAATAATTCGTCGCCGCCGTCGCCGGTCAGGGAAACTTTTACATGTTGCCGAGTCATTTGTGACAGGTAGTAGGTCGGCACCGCACTACTGTCCGAGTACGGTTCGTCAAACAGCCAGACCAACTTCTCCAGAAGGTCCAGCGAGTTTGGGGTGACTTCCATCGCACAATGATTTGTCTTCAGATACTCCGCTGCAGCGTGGGCATACTCGGTCTCATCAAACTCATCGACCGGAAACCCGATCGTGTAAGTATTGGTCGGCTGAGCCGCATGTTTCTGCATCAATCCGGTAATGATCGTCGAGTCAATTCCGCCTGATAAAAACGCACCCAATGGGACGTCGCTGCGCATGCGCAGCCGCACCGAGTCACTGAGCACGCACGTTAGTTGCTCTTGCAGCTCCAAAGTCGACGCTGTTTCATCAGGACAAAGCTCGGGATTCCAATAGCACGATGTTGTCAGGCGTCCAGACTCAAAAACCGCAATATGTGCTGGCGGCAACTTTTGGATCGAATCGTAGATCGTTCCCGGGTGCGGGATATAGCCATAGGTCAAGTATTCATCGACCGCTTGATTTCGAATTCTCAGCGGAACATGGGAGATCGCCTTGATCGCCTTAATCTCACTGGCGAATAGCAAACGATCCGCTTGATGGCAATAAACCAGCGGCTTCTGTCCAAGTCGGTCACGAGCTAGCACCAAGCGACGCCGCCGTTTGTCCCAAATGGCAATCGCGAACATGCCTCGCAAGTGGGTGACAAAATCGTCCCCGTACTGCTCATACAAATGGACAATGGTTTCCGTATCCGAATTCGTTCGAAATCGATGCCCCTGTTGCTCGAGTCCCGGCCTTAATTCCCGGTAATTGTAAATCTCGCCATTGAACGATATCCAGACCGATTCGTCTTCGTTGCACATCGGTTGCGCACCGCCACCAAGATCGATGATCGACAAACGACGATGGCCGAGCAGCACTCCAGATCCATCGTCGAAATCATCGCGATACACACCGCGACCATCGGGCCCGCGATGAGCAAGCGTGTCCGTCATCCGATCGAAATCAGCCGAATCGACGGGAGGGCTATTAGGCAACCAAACGGCGCCGGTGATACCACACATAGGAGATCTAGCAAGTAGCGGAACTCGCAGAGAGTTTCGTCACAACAGGAAAGACTAACTTCGGATATCGAAAGTCTCTGCGACTTCCGCTACGGGGAAACACATCGCCACTCGCGAACGACTTTCGCTGGCACGCCTACTGCGACGGCATAATCCGGGATCGGGCGATTGACGACCGCACCGGCTCCGATGATCGAATGTTCGCCGACATCCGCCATGATGATCGCGCCGGCACCAATCCAGGCGCCCTTTCCGATAAAGACCCGTGAATAGGTTTGACCTTGTTCGTGCATCGAAGCCTCAGAATCCTCGCGGTCGTGTTCGCGACCACCGCTAAGGATTTGGACTCCATCGGCCAGCATCACTTCCTCGCCGATATCGGCATACCCGATGCTGCAGTAACGACCGATGTACGCACGCTCGCCAACACGCGCTTCGGTCATTGAAAAAACACTGTTCCAACCCAAATAGACGTCACGCCCGCAAGCGTCAAGCACCGAGCGGTAAAACGCTTGACGCAAATAGACACCACGCAGACCGGGGATACGTGCGATCGATTCAGAGGACGAGGTCAGAGCTCGTGGACCCAGCAGTGCTTTCGCAAGGAAAAAACATGTAAGTCGAGGTAGTACGGCGATCAGGAATCCGAACTGAACCAGTCGCTTGACCAAAAACGACGCGGAGAGGCTCGGAGGACGAATTACTGTCCCGGGATCGTTCTTATTCATCATATCGTAGCGGAAGTCGCAGAGACTTTCGGACCGAGCAAAAAAAACGTCAACCTCATCGAAACTCTCTGCGAGTTCCCCTACTCTAACACTTGGTCATAGACAGCCGCCATTTTCTGCATCCGTTTTTCAAAGGCAAATTCTTCGATGACATGGTTACGAGCTGCAGCGGCAAATGCGCTCCGTCGATCGGGATCGTTCGCCAAATCATGGATCGCATCGGCAAGTGCATCGCGGTTCCCAGGATCAACCATTACCCCGTATTGACCTTCGCCGAGCAGTCGCGGCACTCCGCCAATCCGAGTTGCAACGATCGGTGTCTCAAGTGCCATTGCTTCGAGCAGCACATTGGGCAACCCCTCACTGATACTGCTGAGCACAAAAATATCCGCAGCCTGCAGCATGATTCGGGGGTCGATAACGTGCCCCATTAATCTAACCGACTGGCTCAATCCCAATCGCTCGATTTGCGCTTCGAGTATCCCCCGGCAACCTCCCTCGCCACCAATCCAAAGCGTGACGGGACATCCTCGGCTGTGAAGTTCAGCCACGCTGTCAATGAGGATGTCAAATCCTTTTTCCGCGGACAAACGCCCTAACGCCAATATGACGATCCCATCGTGTGCGTTAAGCTGCAGCTGTGTTCGGGCCTGTCGGCGAGACAAAGTTCGGCGAAACGAATGGGTATCGATTGCATTTTGAATCATGTATGCCCGCTTCTTTGAAACCCGCCAGCGCCTTGAGCTCAGATAAAGGTCATCCGAAACAGCAACCACCGCATCGTAGAACGGCAAACATGCTTTTCCCACCGTGGCATACAAGTGGTTTCGGCCGCCCACGACGCCCCATCCGTGCGTGGTGGTCACCAGTTTCATCGGCCAGTGACGACGGACCTGTAACCCCAGCACATTCGTCTTGTAATCATGTGCATGCCATATGGCGACGTTGCGATCCTTACAGAATTGCGACAATCGTTTGACCAGTTCAAAGTCGATCGGTTTGCCATCGGGCCAAGCAATCATCTCAGCCTCGGACTCAATCGCTTTTTGTTTCAGCACTTCAATCCCAGGGTCGCCGTTGGGATGCAAATACAGGCACGCCGAATCGTACCCAAAGTCCTGCAAATAGCGAGGCGAATTCAAAATCGTCTTGTCAGGCCCACCCCCCACATCGGTAACGATCCGCGTATGAAGCACAAAAGGTTTCGTAGCGGAAGTCGCAGAGACTTTCGGACCCATCGAATCCCCCGTAGCGGAAGTCGCAGAGACTTTCGACCCCATCGAGTCCCCCGTAGCGGAAGTCGCAGAAACTTTCGGACCGTGCAAAAATGACCTCACCCTTATCGAAACTCTCTGCGAGTTCCGCTACTGGACATCTGGCGATACAACCCTTGATAGGCTGCGTGCATCGTCGAATCACTAAAGAGTGTTTCGGCTCGCTCACAACCTTGCTCACCCATTCGTTTTCGTAGATCGGCATCCTTTGCGAGCCGCATAACGCTTGCTGCGATCGCTGCATCATCACCTGCCGGCGACAGCAATCCCGTCACACCGTCGAGGACAACTTCAGCAATCCCGCCCGCGTCGGTTGACACACAAGGAACTCCATTTGCCATCGCTTCGATCAACGTCAGCGGAATCCCTTCGGAAACACTCGTCATCAGGAACATGTCGGCGGCGTTAATCAATCGTGGTACATCGTTACGCGTACCCAGCAAGGTGATCGAACGATGGAGCCCGAGCTTATCAATCAGTCGTTCAATCGAGGGCCGTTCTTCACCATCACCCACCAAGAACAACCGCACCGTAGGGCAATCGGTTAGTCGCGCCCAAGTACGCACGGCGGTCCCATGGTCCTTCAAGGCATTTAGCCGTGCGACCTGAAACACCGCAATGTCCGCGTCGGAGATTCCGAGTTCTTGTCGCACCTCCGCTCGCACGCCGGGAGAGTGCCTAAACGCGTTGATGTCGATCCCGTTATAGATCACCTCAATCCGGTTTGCAGAGATTCCTTCGTTATCAATCAACGCTTGTTTGACTTGTTTTCCCACTGCAACGATGTGGTCGCATCGCCGCAACAAAACCTTGTTTGCGAAAACTCTTTTGGAACGACGATAATCCGGGAACGACCGTCCGTGTTCAGTGAACAGGATCGGAGGTCCGCCAAAAGGAATACGACTGAGTGCAGCGTAAAAAAACGGCGTGTACTGCTGAGCATGGATCACGTCGACGTTGTGTTCACGACACAAACGAGCGAGTTTGCGGGCGACCGCGAAGTCGAATCCGGATTGACGACCAAGCGTCTCCACAACCTGTCCATCCCGGCGCAAGTTTTCGCCGAGTGAACCGATCTCGTCGAGACAGGCAAACAGCGTATTGCACTGATCCCTGGACCGCAACGCATACTCCCGCGCGAGAATCTCGGCACCGCCGACATTCAAGGTATGGACGACCTGACAAACCTTCAATAAATCTTGATTCATATGAGGTGATGCGGACCGGTATTCCAAGACCTGACTACGAGAGTCGTACGATTTACCAGCCGACCAAACATGCCTAATTCGCCGGTTCTTTCTGTTCTTTAAACACGTGAATGACTGGCGTATGCTCGTAGAACTCTCCTGTTCGGTCAGCTTTTGCCTCAGCCAAGTAGAACAAATCCCTCTGTCTAATCAATGACGTACAAATCCGACACCGGCTTTGCGTTCTCCCTTCGCTATCAACGGAAGTGTCCCACAAAATGGATGTGATATCCTCGAACGTTATGTTCACATCCGACGCAAGTCGAGTTCCTTCGCACACTTCAATCAGTTCTTTCGCCTGAGCGAAAGCAAGATATGCATGGACCGGCGATGCGTGGTGTCCCTTATCCGGTTGCGACATATCGGGAATCCAATTTTCAGGCTTTGCAACAAAATTCCCAAAGCCATCTGTTCCATCTGCCATCCCGTACCATCCACCAACGCCATTTCGGTGCGGCCAGACGAAATAGTCGTCAATAAACACGCCGCTGCCGTCTGACATGTAGTTCGTTGCGAGCGAGTGCTGACAATCTCCTGTGTAATAGATGAGTTTTGACCATAAAAGAGAATCACCGGAAACCCTTAGTATGGACTGCCGTGGCCCATATGCCTTGTCAAGCCAGGAGGCTCGCGCCAGAAAATCTCCGTACTTTGCGAGCGGCGTCCCCGCTAAAGGTGTAAGTCGTCCATTGGGGTCCGATGGGTGCTGGCCTGTGAACGTCTTCCGATCCATCGTTTTAAACGGCGAGATTCTCTGTAAGGTGTGTGGATCGTATTCTGCCAACGAGGGTACGATGTCTCCTTGAACGTGATAGCCTCTCGCAAAGTTTAGGAATAGACGCCCCTCAGCGCAGCACATGCCAGACAGGCCCGACGAGAAGCCTTGATTGGCGTTCGCAACGTAATCAGATAAAACCTCAAAACGCTGGTCAGGGCACGGAACCGAGGGAGTCTGATTGGGATCCGCATGAGGATCCAATAACGATGGCTCCGGAACGTCGATGATATAAACGCGGGTTGCCGACTGTGCCCGTCCGGTGGCAAGATAGAGCCGTTTCCCATCAGGGTGCGGAGCAATCAGAGTTGTGGCCGCACTCAAATCTCGGGCAATGTCGCCCTGCTTAATTCGGAAAGCACCGAGGTACTCGAGGCATCCAAATACTTTCGCCGGTCCGTTCGGTTGGCCGGTCACTAAGTCGGACGACCTGCCATCGACCACCTCGTTGTCGAGACCGCTACTCGCAGACTCAGTCAGAACATCAATCGTTTTGCTCGTGCTCGGATCCGATGCTTCGTGATTAGCGTCACCTGGAGAAATTTGGGCGGAGGTGATGACAACTTCGTCGCAACCGCCACCGAACAGCGGCGTGAAGAGCAACAGCACAACGGAGGCAAGGTTTTCCATGCAAATTCTATTTGTTACCACAATTTTTGCTCCACGACAAAATGAGAAGACGGCTGAAATCGGAGGCCAGAGGGATCCTATTCGAATCGACAGGGCCTTGCACTGGATGACGGTACGATCTTCAACGCGAAAAATACCGATTGAGTCGCGTCGCCAAACTGGTTTGACGAAACGATCGTATCCAGGGTCTTGGACGCAGTGCCTGCCCGAGCATCGTGACCATGTCCCGAGGCGATCGCAACTGCTCGCGAATCCGTTGCTTTTGCGAGCGAAAAATCTGCTTGGGTTGCCAACTGCTTGATGATGTTGTGCCTTCGCTGGTTTGCAAGCGTGAACCAATTGACGACGCATACTGAAAAATCGGAAGTTGCTGTAACGCGATCGCAAGGGGGCGTGTGAAATCACGTGTGTTGAACGTTTGCAACTGGGCCCAAGCCGTACCAAACAAATCGCGTCCTCTTGCAAACATCTTCTCGCCTTCTTCGCCGCCCACGACGGAGTGACCAATCAACATCAACGTCGTTCCCTTTCGTAAATCTTGCGCCGCCCAAGTCTCGGTCGGAAACTCCAATTGCTCCGGTGCATCCAAGTAAAGCGATTCATTCTCTAGCATCCAATGCCCATACTGATCCAAGCAAGCACGGACGTAAGCATTCACTTCGTGACTTTGCGTACCGGCTATTTCTAAATATCGGATCAATGACTGCAAGCAAACGGTGTACGACCAGCGAAGTTCAGCATTGTCCAATTGCAATTCCTGCGGACAGTCGTTGGGGTGAACCACACGAAAAATCAGTTCAGTGGTCTTCTGCAAATACTTTTCATCGTGCGTTAACTGCCATGCATCCAGTAGTGCATTGATTGAATTACCTGCACCACGCCCTGGACCATGGAAATCAGCCTCCGACGTAGAACTCGCGTTTCCCGTCGGTGCACTACTGAGTGGCGCTAATAGATGTTGGCTGCCGTCGTCCATTGCGATCACCCAATCAGCCAGCGAAAGAACGGATTCTTTGCTGCGTTGGTCACCGGTCAGGAAATAATAGAGCAACAGCCCGGTCGTATAGTTGTGTTCGTTCCCAGGACCGCCACCGCCCGCAGGATGCCGTTGACCTAACATCGTTCGCGACATACTGCGGTGCGTACAAGTGCCCGCGTCGAGGTAATGTGCAGTGTGCCAGAACAACCCTCCATTATAAACCGATCGATCTAGTTGGGTGTGGTAAATGTCGATGTCGATGATGTGGCGTGCGAGTGGTGAGGCCAATTCCCACCATCGATTGTCGCCCGATAGGAGGTACTGCCGAAGCAAACCGTGCAGTAAATCATATTGATTGTTGAAATGGGATATCAGCGGTTTAGGTTGGGTGGCGTATGCTTCTTCATGATCGGCCCACGTATCGCCAAAATTTCGCCAACCGTACTCGTCAATTGATTCACGTTTGCGAAAAAAATTTCGCGGACCTTCTACGGCATCTTGAAGCAGATCGTGACAGAATGAATCATTGACGGAAGTCACCGGCGAAAACCACTCCAACCCACCACTATTCCTCAAACAATCGACCGTGGGAGCGGCGGTAGCTGGTTGATGCACCCAGTCCAAAGAACTGGAGTCCCCTTCGCCACACCCTAGCTCTAACCACAATGTGCTTGTGGTCTGTTCACCAGGCTGCAATTCATGAATCCACCCTTCTTGCTCTGGAAAGATTTGAACCTCAATATCCCCGCCATGAACATGAATCGCGTTGGGGAATTTTTGCCAGAATTCTGGAACGGCTACTTGAATATGAGCATCGGAACTGCACAGTCCAACGGAAGGTGAGGCGCGCTGTCCCTCGAAATGTTCCGATTCAAAAACGACTTGGTAACCGTTCGTAACACGGGGTGCTTTACCGTGTGCATCAAGATGTACACGGCTATTCCAGTTTTCGCCACCACTGGTTTCTTGAACCAGACGCCATTGCTCGGCATTCGTCTGGCGAGTCGGTTCGGTCGGTGATTCTTTCCAGAGGATTCGTCGATCAATTGGAAGTGATGTCGACAACTTTACGCTTAGAGAATGCAGGCGTTCAGAATTGAAATCACCCAAATCCCAAAAACCGCCGGGGTGCTCGGCCCTGCGTGGATTTCGAACCGAAATTTCGAGTTTCAGGAGCGGGCGATGACAAAACAACGTCAAATCTGCAAAGAACTGTATGCACCGTCGAGTTCCTAGATCGCCCTGAAGATGGACGGTTGAGAAGAGCGGACCTGTCGCGGTTAATTTCGATTTGCATATTTTGGCCTGCATTTTTTCGCCAGAATGACGATCTGCCGACATTCCGATTTCGAGCTTCGGTGTGGCATCGGTGTCTTCCCCCATGAGTACCAGTAATTGCTCGCTGCTGGCGTCGGTGGTGACGTGACCCCATGGCACGGTGAAGCATGCTTTATGTAAATCGAAAGTCGTTTCGTCAGAGATACGCGACACCTTTGGCACACAACTAAAAGAGAAGTGTTGCGTCTTCCCTGCGGTGATACTCACAAGAGTTGTAACAAGTATCCACCGCGGGTTTCCCGATGGCCAAGTCGCCAGGATTTGCGATTGGTTCGCACATTCCTCACCTCTCTCATCTGTAACGACCCAATTTGCTGTGTCCGACGTGTTCCGGTCAGGGACAGGGACACCGACGGAAATTGGCTCATCACACATGTTGCGGCACCGGGGTGCACGGATCCACCATTGAGCAACAATTTCTTGAATTTGCCTTATATCTGCAGAATTGTCGGCAGGTCTTATTGAATTCAATGTGATTCGTGCTAATTACTGTTAAAAGGTCGGCTGGAGAGTGTAATTACGAAGTAAATTCTGCGTCATTGCCTTGAGAATAGTCGCGATGGTACTTAGAAGGAGCCGCAACCTTTCGAGCAACATCCTCACGCGATTGGTGGATCGCAATGTAGTTGGGTCCCAGGAAATCCTCTTGGTCGTAACTGTAGGATGCAAAACGAACGCCGTTCGGCTCTAATTTCCCGATTTTAAAACCGAGCGGTACGAGCATCCCGTAGAAATCTTTAAGCAAAAAGTGCGTTTCGATATTCACTTGACCATACTCAAACTGAATCATGTGAATCTTCTCCGCTCGTAGCATCTGCTCGAACCCGGCAAGTACCCGATTCTCCGCTCCCTCTGTATCAATTTTCAAAAAATCAATTCTCTCGATATGTGCATTGCGACAAAATTCGTCTCCAGTTTCGAATCGCACCCGCATACTGTCGACATCCCCCTGGTTGTTCATTCTCACAAGTGAGCTTCGGGTAGGCCGTTCAGAGACCGAAAAAAACTGTTCTATTCCGCCGACATCGGACAACCCAAAATCAGATACATGCACCTTTTTTTCCTTGCCAAATCGTGCGAGTAACTTTGCATTCAAGTGGGGCAAAGGTTCAAATAGAAACAGACTTGCATCAGGCAAGGTTTGCTTACAAAGATGTGTCCAAGCTCCATCATGCGCTCCAACGTCGAACACACAGCCGATATTTAATCCTGCTAACTGATGAATTAACCATGCCTCACCATTTAATTCCATGTCGTAGCATGCCCTTCGTTTTGCAGACTCAACGATGCCAGCAACACGTCGCAACAGTGAACCTATTGGGCTATGCATTGATTGGGCTTTTTGCATCAGATATGCATAGATATGTTGTTTCAATTTCTACTTCCTCAGGCGATTCAATGATAAATGAGTTGAATTCTGCAATTGGTACCGCGAACTTACTGACATCAACCCTGCGACGAGCTCACCATCTTGAAAATGGTCACCAGCTTAAACCGTTTCAAATGAACCAGAGGATCACCATGTTCTCGCATGTTCATCAATCACTTTGTGGTTTCTTTGCGGCGGCGAGCATCGAGGCTCCGTTCGGCAGCATTCGAAACATCGAATAATCGCCCTGCATCAGCCATTCACGAAAAGCCGCAAATCGATACATCGGCGGCGTATAAGTTGCCAAAAATGAAAACAAATGGCTCCGCATTCGAAAAATGGGGCTTTCAAATCCGATACTACAAACACGATCAGCCGCTTCCGTGGTTCTTATCCTCCGTACGTGCGTTGGATCTTCCCATGTCCAGCGGCGGTATCCTTCTGGCGTTGATTCAATTTGGCCGCGTATCATTGACCACATGTGCTCTACCGAAAAGCGATTGCCGCAGGGCGTGGTCCAGACAAACGTGCCTCCTGGGCGCAATATCCTGAAAATGTCTCGGAGATAGCAATCCAGGTCTTGAACATGCTCCATAACCTCGACACTAATAACGTAGTCCATGCTTTCATCGGAATAGTCCGCCATCCCATTACGAATCATTCGGTAATGTGTCTTGCGTTCGTGGAAGTGCTGTGCGAATACACTTGCCGCAGTTTCGCTGATGTCGCAATAAAAGATGCGTTCTGGAGCAAACAACTCTTCCCACAAGGGCAGATGCAAGCCGGCGCCCGCTCCATAGTCTAGCACGTCGCAGTCTCGATTTACTCTACAAACTTTGCTCAAAAAGTGCTTCAGCGCCGCAAGTCTCGCGTACTCGCAACCCGACAATTGTTGACGATATCCGTCTTTGTACAAAGCATCGTAATCACTCGCCGTAGCCGCTTTTATCATGTTCATGTTCTTGCTTGTTCACGCAGTTTTCTAGATGAATGCTTTCTTTACATTGCACCGGCAAGATTACTCAGAGACTGAAAACATCCCGGCAGATCATGTTACTTTAAGGCAACGCCTAAATACCTGAAGGTGCAATTCCGCACTTTTTTCCCAACAGAAGGTTCTTGCCCAGAGACGACTCACCGCACGTGCATCTCGTTTCCCTTCAAAGCAGATCTTGAGTTGCTGGCACCATCCAGTGAAGTCCTCCGGTTCGACCACGATTGATGAGGGACCAACCAGCTCTTTGAGACTTCCCACCGCCGAATGCAGCACAGGAACCCCAAACGCATTCGCCTGCAAGACGGGAAATCCAAACCCCTCGTAGAGCGTGGGGTAAAGAACTGCGGTCGCGTGTGAGTAAAGAGCAGCAACTATTTCTTCACTTAGAAACGGAAATACGACGATGCGTGGTCGGATGCTTTCGGGGATCTCCGCCAGGAAATTCTTGTGGTGAATGGCGTCAACGCCAAGCATGACCAACTTAGCCGACTCAGACGCTGACTCGCTGAACACTTTGATGGCCCAGTCGGGGCGCTTCCGCGGGATGTTCCCTCCTACGTACAGTACGTAGGCGCTTTCGGACAATTGTTGCGGCAAATTCAGTCGGAACGCCTTCGGTTTTTCGCAGATGTCTTGGTACGAGGGGTCCAAACCGTGATGAATAACAGTGCAGCGGTTTCGCAAGAATGAAAAACGGTCTTCAATGTCTCGTTTGGACGAGTTGCTGATCGTGATGATTTCTCTGCACTTTCGATACGCGAGAGGCAAAAGCCGATGACGTATAAAACGGTCTCTAACGCCGAGCGAGCGTGATTGCCAGCCGATGGTGTCATGAATTGTAACGATTGTTGGAACCGGCTGCCAAAGCGGTACGTAAGTCCCAGGGCAAAATAAAAGGTCAACCCGACGTGCTTTGGCTCGCCGAGGCAGCCCGACTTGTTCCCATGCGGAAAAGCGATCACCTCGGAATTCAAAAATCTCGTGTTCGGCGTGTTCGTTTTCAGAAAAAGCAATTGGATATTCAGGACGATCAGCGAACAGTGTCAAATGAACCGAATTCGTTTCCAACAACTGCTCCATCAAACTTCGCAGATACGTACCAATTCCACGTACGAAGGGTAGATTTAAGCTGCGTGCGTCGACACCTAGGTGAATTTTTCGCTCGGTCATATTTGCCTACCAGCCCCGTAATCCAGACCAAGCAAGCATCGCTTTGAGAAGAAATTTGTACCCTACGAAATCAAACGGCATTTGCAGAGCCGACTTCGCAAACAAGGAAATCGCTGTATTCCACTGCCCTCTTCTTGCGGCTTCGGAAGCGACGACCCGGTACGCATTAGAAAAAGCTCTACCACGAAGATTTTGGAGTTTCCAAGCCAGGCCACCCTCTGAGAATGCATCTTCAAGAACAGTTAAATGAGCAGGTAGTGTTTTCGAAATATCGCGGGTAATGCTCGTCGCGCAGACGTTGTACTCAACTAAAGGAACATTAACAAATCGCACCTGGTGCTTTGCGGCGATTCGAAGCCACAGTGGCCAATCAACAACTGCTCGCAAGTGCGAGGGATATCCACCCGCTTCGAGAAGTGTGTCTTTTCTAGCAACAACGCTCGAATTTGTAATGAAGTTCCCAAGCAAAAGTGGCTTCAAAATGTCTCCCTCGTAGCAAGGAGTCACTTCTGAAAGAACGGTCCTGTCGGATCCATCGACAACAATTGCGTCCGTATAAGAAAAGGCCGCGTCTCGACACAAATCCTTAAACTGCATTTCAAGCTTACTGGGCATCCATGCATCGTCAGCATCCAAAAATGCGATCCAATCACCCTTTGCTTCTTTTATGCCATGGTTGCGTGCTGCCGCGACACCGCCGTTAGGAATCCGAATCAGAGTGACTTTCGGTTTGTACGCATCAACGATCTGTGCCGTTTTGTCGGTCGAACCGTCATCGACCACAATGATTTCATCAGCTTGTCGAGATTGCGTGAGCACGCTATCTAGCGACCCTGCAATTGTCGTTTCCGCATTAAACGCGGGCATGATCACGGATAGGGTTGAATTTTCTTGAATCACGATTTTGTACAGGCGCAGAATACGGAGAGCGAAACAAACTAACGTCCAAAAACTTCGAGGTTTGCGAACCACACTGATCAAGCGTCACGCCGACATCCGAAGGACTGTTGTAAACCGTGTGAGGATTGTGGTCAGGATACCAAATTTTGCAGAACCGCAGATTCAGAGTTCTCAAGCGAATCAAATTGCTTCAACGCAACCTCCTCATTGGTGAGGCAAAAAGTGGCAATCCCTATCGCAGCAAGCAAGTAAGGAACCTCGACAAGGACGCCACTATTGAACAAGCTGGCAAACCAATACGCAGGAATCGCGGCGAGCAGTCCTAGGGTGCAGGTAGCGAGAATGGGATCGCTCACTTTCTCGTAACGATAGGCACGACGGCGAAACAATGCCCACAGTGGTGCAAAAAACAGGGCCAAATAACCGAGTAAGGAAGGAATCCCCGATCCGGTAGCCACCTCAAGCGGCAGGTTGTGTAGGGCTTTGCGGCCCACGGTATCCAACTCGTAATTATAATAGTCGGCCATCGCGTACTCCGCGGCCCAGGGCCCCAATCCGAGCAATGGGTAGTCGGCACAGATACGCATTCCAGCTGACCAAATGTAAAAACGGCTTTCTGCTGAAACGTCTCGCTCATCCTCAAACGTCGACGAAAATTCTTTTATAACAGATGGACCAGCCAACAGCATCCCCATAACAAAAAGCGTTCCTAAAATGCCATAGTTCAACCGAGTTTTTGGCATGAACATGACTAACACCACGACGGAAAGGATGGCCCCAAGCATCCCACCCCTCGATTCAACAATAAAGATCGCATGCATACACAAAACCGCGATTAATAAAGCGACCCCACGAGCTACTCGAGATTCCACTGTCAGTGCAGTGGCCATTCCCATCGTGAAAATGAGCAACAGCACAAGGGCATAACCATTAGCATTCATCAGCGCCCACCCGTTCTGGTTAATAAGAGAGTATCCCTTGCTAAAATAATCGCTATTTATCTCCCAGGCATTCCATCCAACAGCAACCAAGACGATCCACAGTACCACCCTCAATCTCGCTGGTGAATCCATGAGCCGCGAGACCACAACTGTCATCACAACAACCTTCCAGATAGCATCCATAAAAAAGGCTGTCTGATCTGGCTTAATCGAACCATATGAACTTAGCAGGCAGAGAGACCAGAAAATAACAACTCCAACTACCGCCATCAAGGCAGCTCCACGAAATCGATTGCCGGGCATTCCGGACAGCAAAAAACCCGCAAGTGTCGCAGCGACAATATATTTTTGAAAACCAAAGTCCGGGTCTGGAAGCGTGTACCGCCACAGCCACTGTGGGCAGAGTACGACGAACAACACATATCCGTACATTCCAACCTGTGGACGGAATATACCCCCAGCAACGGCGATAACGAACGCAGTATAGACAAATAGAGGTCCCAAAATGATTACCGTAGATTCTATGCCAACATCGAACGAGGAGATCGCCTCAGGTAGATAACACCGGTATTGACTGGAAGGCAACTTTTTTAAAACGCTGCCAAATTGCTCGCGTGTAAAAAAGTCTTATAAAAGTGTCAACATGACGGCGCCCTGCCAACTGCCAAACCAAACGGGTGTAACCGGCGTTCCGCCGGTCAACATGCGAGCTTTGGTGGAGTGTAGTACTGAATCAGGTTTCGATTTGGGTGAGCTTGATTGATTTCGTTTTGCATATGCCAGTCGATGAAGGTTCGCCAGTGGTCGCTTTGAAAGGCCGCCCTGACATTCAGCATTGAGCGAGCACCTTCGAGTGTCCAACGCATCCCGCTACGTTCCATTCGATCTTTAACAAGATGACGACATGTACCCTCGATGACACCCGAAGCGATCGGGTAGCCACGACGAAGATACTCGTCGTAGCGCATTCGATCCGAGTTCTTCTCAAGATAACCACCGATTCCTTGCCGCATCTTCATCCGGTTCATCGCGAAACAATGCCGCCGTAATGTCTTCGGCGGTGCGGATGTGTGGATCGACCGAATAGACGCTCGCGACAGTCGCCATGCGCCGATTACCTGGGTTGGTCTTGGCCGATTCAAAGGCGGCGACTTTCTGGCTGTCGTTCTTGACCAACGGAACTCCCTTGCAATCGCCCGTGGCGACCATCAGTTTTCCTTCGCTTCCCTCGACTGGCAGCGGAAGATCACCAAGAAATTCGCCGGCGTTGCGTCCCATGTTTCCGTTGATTCGCTCGGCTGTATCGACGCTGAAGTGGTTGCCGAGAATCTTGCCGAGGTTTTGCATCGCTTGGTCGTAAGCTTGATCAACGCCAAGCATCTGGGAGAACTCTTGCAGCAGAAACGACCAGCGGGCAGTGGGCAACGACAGACGGGCACTGATCGGACGCAGATCGATCGGTTTGTTCTTGCCCGTCGCGAGGTGATTTGTTCGAAGGAATGCTCGCCGAAAATGGATCGCAGTTTGGTGATCGATTTGGTTTGGCTACGTTTAATGATCTTGTCGTCGGTGGTCTCGATCTGCTCACCAAGATCGCCGTCACCTTGGAGAGAAAGCAGCAGTTCAAGAGCTTGGTAGCCCAATTGAAGCACGCTGAGCAAAACTTTTCTTTCCACGCTATCAAAGCTGTCTGCCGACGCCGCAGCCGATTGCACGGTGGTTTTGAGCTCTTCGACCATCGAGTTCATGTTGGCTTGGATCTGTTCGGGGTTGCATTGTTGAACGGAATCGGCGATTTTCATCATGGCGGCCTCCTTGCCTTTGTGAAACGGATAGTGAGATACCCGAATCATGGCAGGTTGGCCGCTTTTTGTTTACATCAATCCCAACTGCCGCTCGAACGAACCGGCGGAACGCCGGATACACCCAAACCAAACTTGCTTCAGGCAGTACGAAACGTTTGCGTTCAGGGTCTTCGGACAAAGCCTGGATCATCAATGCGTGTTCTCACTTTGCTTGGAGGTTCCCTCGCTGATCATCCATATCGATGAGCGGAGCAGAGCGTGCCAATGTATAGTCCTCTTTAATCATCCCGGCAACAATTGAAATTTGGCACCTTCCATAAAACCGCTGTCTCGCACTACCGGTCAAAGCAAATCCAACATACCGGATTATTTCTAAAACTATCTGGCGAAACAGGTAGCGTTTAACACCGAATATTCGTTTAGCAACCAATCCTTCTTTGTGCTGGATTCGAGACAACACTCTGCCTGTTCCTTCCAGACGATGGATAAAATACTTCTTGCTGATTTGGTCTTTCTTTAGCGGATGCCAAACGCAAGCGTCTGCTACGTAGCAAAAGACGTGTTCCTTTCGCTTAACTCTGTCAAAAAATTCAGCCTCTGCCCCAGGAACAAGTGACCCTGGCCTCAAACCAAAACTCGTGTCAAACTCACCAAGTTCTTGAAAAATTTGCGACCTGAACGCCATGTTAGGCCCAGCTGGTCCACCTCCACGCTGAATATCTACGAATGGAACCAATAAGTCCGTTGCTCCAAGATCACACCTGACGACTATAGAGGGTCGTGAATATGTTCCATCCAAATCAAGCCACGCCGGTAGCCTTGACTCAATTTTCCCCACAAGGATCCGCCCAGCAAAAATACAACAAGAAGGTCTTGCATCAAATGCCCGAAGGTAACCTGATATCCATCCTTCAGCAAAAACAATGTCGCTGTCGACGAATATTATATATTCTGAATTGGAATTCCTTAATCCTCTATTGCGGGCAAAGTTTACGCCAGCCTCCGATTCGCAAATCAATTTCCACTTCAATTTTGCATTTAAGAGTTCGGATCGGATGATTTCTATCGAATTATCGCTCGAAGCGTTATCAACAACAAGTAAGTCAACAGCCCAGTCGTATAGTTCGCTGTTCTCAAACGACTTCCGGAATGAACTTAAACAACTCCTAAGCCACTCACCGCCATTGTGATTGATCAAAACGATCGTAACGGATCTAACACCGTTAGTAGTATCACCATCAAACATGCTGAACGATTAAAATCAAGTACGAGAATCCAATTTCAACTAATCTGATTTACGCGGACGACGGAACGGTGCAGTGATGATGCAAACGCTGGAGAGGATAGGCAAGTGCCTATCCGATAATTCGATCCAGTTTGTCTGGTTGTGGATGACGATTTGAGTATTTGAGCAAGTGTCTGCGAACATTTTGATTGGCGACATAACTGGCTAGGTTTTAGCAAAGCAATTGATCTTGAGTCAAATTCGGTACAGTGTAGCTTTCCGAGTCGTATCCAAAGTAGCGCAAGCCCAGCGGACAGGGCCAACGCGCACTTTAGGTAGGCTGCGAAGCATAGTGAGACTTGCGCCCGGCGTGCTTTTCTGGGAGGATTAATGGCTTAACGATCGATGCCATTTACCATCTCTGAGGAACCTCTTCGTGGCCGAAATCCAGTTTGATAATGTTGATTCCATTCTTGAAGAATTCAAAGATCTAGAAGATCCTCGTTCTCCTATTAATCGAAGACATCCACTTGGCGATCTGATCGTCATTTCAATCGTGGCAGTCATTGCAGGTGCCGATGGCCCGACCGCAATCGGCACTTGGGCCGAGAACAATCGAGAGTGGCTGGAGAAACAGCTAACGTTACCCAATGGCATTCCCTCACACGATACCTTCGACCGGCTGCTAAGAGCATTAAAACCCACTGCCTTTCAATCTTGTTTTGAAACTTGGATTGTTCGTGTTCTTCCCACTGACGATAGCTCTGATCCAAAGCAGATCGCCATCGATGGAAAGGCGTTACGACGCAGTCACGACCGGAGTAAAGGACTCGGGCCGTTGTTTCTAGTGAGTGCATGGGCGGTAGACGCTGGAGTCAGCTTGGGGCAGCTGGCCACCGAGGAAAAAACAAATGAAATCACGGCGATTCCCGAGTTAATTGATCAAATCGAGATTGAAGGTTCTGTGGTAACGATCGATGCTGCTGGGTGCCAAACAGCGATTGCCGACCAAATCATTAAAGCAAAAGGCAACTATGTTCTAGCCCTCAAAGGCAATCAGGGAAATCTTCACCAAGCTGTCCAAGAGTACGTCATCGAACACATGGAAAACGACTTTGCCGACATCCCTGCTCGCAAGTATTTCGAACGACTCAAAGGACATGGTCGAGTAGACGAGATCACGTATTATCAAATGCCTGTTCCTCCCCATTTGGCAAACAAGGAAAAGTGGTCGCGACTGAAGACAATCGGGGTCGCGATCAGGATCAGCGAAAGTGCCGGGAAAACAACATCCGATGTGCGCTACTACATCTGCTCGGTTCCAATGGGAGTCAAAAAGTTTGCAGCTAATGTTCGAGGGCACTGGGCGATTGAGAACACATTACACTGGTGTTTAGATGTAACTTTTCGTGAAGATGAAAACCGTGTTCGTGATCGGACTTCGGCGAACAATTTGGCTTGGTTAAAAAGGTTTAGTTTGAGTCTATTAGAGCAGCAGAACGACAAGTACAGTATAGCAATGCGACGTCGCGTAGCCGGCTGGAATATCAACTACTTAGCGCAAGTCCTTGGAATACCAACGGTTTAGTGTGCGTTGGCCCTGGCCCAGCGGAGCTGTGGTGTTCAAATTCGAATGATTCACTTTTTTTGGAAAACCACTCTGATATGCTGAGTTTCGACGTCGGCTAACGACAAACCTCGCCCATAAAACGCCTCTGGATACGCAACAATTGTCTCCAAGAAAAGTGGTTTCTGTTCGACGCATTTTTCTACCACTACGATCACGCTGCCAAAATTTCGCCAGAGCGACTCAAATTGCTCAGGTGTCCATCTATTTGTGTATTGCAAGCTTTCACGCTCTTGACCAAGATCCTTTATGCCTCGCTCGTTCAACCTTTCAGCAATAAATCCTTCTCCAAACAGGAATTGAGGAAATGGAATGTGCAGCGTTCTATGTGCATGAAGCCCCCATGGCGAGCAGTACAATGGCCCGAAGTCGACAACAACGAATCCGCCTGGTGAGCATATGCGCAGCATTTCTTGAAAAGCGATGTCAGGCTTTGGCAGGTGCTCAAATGTGTTGTAACACGTCACCATGTCAAAAGTTTCATTTTCAACCGGCCAGACCGGTGTGCTAGCGTCGATCGACAGAAACTGAATTCCTTTGGCCCTCGAATCTCGCCAGTCAGTAGCATCAGCTAGGACTACCTGATGACCGTAGGCCTTCGTAACAACTCCCAACATCCCATCACCACAACCCAAATCGAATAGCCGTTTTCCAGCACGATCAAAACCATCGCACGAAAGCAGGCGATCGAAACGCTCACAAGCTCGCCTCCAGCACGAAACTTCATCGTATCCGTACTCAGGTAAGGGCTTGAGCTTATTCTGTAGGTGCTCAAAGTCTGATTCAGCGCGACGTGTATCAGGCGGAAGACTGCAACTCAGAATCCGCTCCACTCTATAGCGCAATCGTTTAAAGTAAAAACATTCTCTTACACGGTTTAGTTCATCAATCATTTGGTCGAACGGTTGCTTGAGGAGTTGCTCCGACGTTTGATAAGCTGGGCTGGCACACCGCCAACCACTTGATTAGACCCAACATTCCGTGTAACTACGGCTCCTGCAGCAATTACCGCGCCATCGCCAATTTCAACTCCATCTGTGATGGTAACATTCGCCGCAACCCAAACGTTGCACCCGATTGTAATACCAGACGTTGTTAATCCCTGCTTATAGATTGGAAGCTTGCTATCTTCGAATCGGTGATTCGCAGGAATGACAGTGCAATGAGCGGCAATACGGGTACCAGACCCAATCGTTAGACCACCATGCCCGTATAGTATTGTGTACGGATTCACAGAGACGTCATTTCCAATTGCGATCTCACCTCCGTATGTGGCAATTATTACGCCTCGATGTACAACTGTCCTGTCTCCTATGGTAATTGATCCGGATGGTTCAGTTTCCAGCCGACAAAAACTTTGAAGATGAGATGCCGCAAGAGTAACATTCGGTCCAATTACACACTCTTTACCTAGTTTCAATCCTGTGATACCAAAAATTGAAACGCCGGAATCAATCGTTGTGCCCACACGCAACTGAGACTTTCGGAATCGAGCCAACCGGAAGTGATCAACCAGACGCTGCAGCTGGCGAGTTGACCTCACCTGACCGCCTCCCAGAAACATGGTAAAACCACATAACCTTGACGCTCGTTTGGTAATTGCCCTGTGCCAAGAAGATCTTGAAAAACAGATTCAAAATGAATACAAGCCAAAGCTTCATCAATGGTTGTTCCACCATCACCAAGGATCACATCGATGCGATAACGCCCCGGAACTAAAGGCAAGTGAGGTATATTGCATTTTACAACCTGGCCCGACTGATTGGTCAATGAAATCCCGCCATGGTAACTTGTGTGGAAAACAACCACTCGTTGACCGTTTGAGTTGCTTATTACAATCCCGCAATGGAAACGCCCGACATTTGCATCACCAAGGACAATTTCCAATTCGACTTGAGATCCGCATGGGATTCGGTGCGTCGGAATTCCACTGCACAATAATCTAACTTGCTGAATTGCACGTCCTTGACGATGGACTGCAGCAATCCTTAGACCGGAATCCGGTTCATGATTGCTGCTCAAATGCATTGCGATGGCATCGTCTGCCGACTGCCATGGCGAATTGGCTCCAGCTTCCATCACCATTGCTAAAGCACAAAGGCTTTGTATCGCTCCAAGGTTGTGGCTGACGAATAGGACAGTACGACCGCTTCCTGCTACCTCACGCATCTTCCCAAGGCATCGTGATTGAAACTCTGCGTCGCCAACTGCAAGCACCTCATCAATGATCAGAATCTCGGGTTCTAAGTGTGCGGCGACGGCAAATGCTAGGCGGACCTGCATTCCTGAACTATATCGTTTCGTTGGCGTGTCCAAGAACCTCTCGACACCGCTAAAATCGACGATCTCATCGAACTTGCTATCGATCTCACGTTTGGTCATTCCCAAGATCGTGCCGTTCATGTAGATGTTGTCACGGCCGCTTAATTCAGGATGAAATCCGGTGCCGACTTCCAGCAAACTGCTGACCCGACCTCCGATCACCGCTCGGCCGCTGGTGGGTTCTGTAATCCGACTGAGGATTTTTAGGAGTGTGCTTTTGCCCGCCCCGTTGCGTCCTATGATTCCGACAACATCTCCTTCATTGACCTCAAATGAAACGTCTTTCAATGCCCACAACGTGTCTTCCTCTTCTTGATGCCGGTTGGTGTCCAACCGTTTAAGATTACGAAGATTCCTTAGTGGTGCACGTAGAATGCCCTTGGCGGCACCAACAAGTGTGTCGGGAACTTCTTCCCTCGTACCGATACGGTACGCTTTGGATAGATTTTCAACAGAGATGACAGCGGACATTATTTTTCGTGGGTAGTGGCTAGGAGCTAGGAGCTAGGAGCTAGTTTTTTACGGTGATGTCGGATTAGGGCGGCTAGCATTTCGCTGATTTGTTGGGCTTCGTCTGCCCATTGCGTTGCTGGCGTACGTTGCAAAAAATCCGCTTTGATGCCGATCAGGATTTGGGTTCGTAGCTCGCCGGCAGAGCCTTTGGCGATCGTTAAGGAGCGAGCGATCTCGGCATCGCTATCTCGCTCGTAACCTTCGGCAATGTTTGACGGAATCGATAGTCCGCTTCGTGTTAACTGTTCGTGAAAACCGAAGTCTCACAATTCCTTCGTTTCTTGATACAACGTCACCGAACTACCTCGCCGAACGCTTCCAAACATCCAAGTCTTCATAGCTCATTTATTCTAGTCACTAGCCGCTAGTTTCTAGTTTCTAGTTTCTAGTTTCTAGTTTCTAGTTTCTAGTTTCTAGTTTCTAGTTTCTAGTTTCTAGCCGCTCTCAAGCTACATCCGCAAAGGTTCTTTCTTTGCTTCGGAAGAAGGCTAGGCCGGTGATGAACAAGACGCTGGCACTGAGTATTCCTACAGCGATCAAATCCCAAGGCATCGGCTGGGTTCCTAATAGCGCACTGCGGAATCCCTCGATCACTCCGACCATTGGGTTGATCGCATAGAGCAGCCGATATTGTTCCGGGATCAAACTGGTGGCGTAGACCACAGGCGATCCGTACATCGCTAATTGAACCATAAATCCCATCGCATGCTTCACGTCACGATACTGTACTGCCAAAGCCGTTAACCACAGACTGATGGCACTAGCCGTCAACATCATTAACGCAACCAGCAGCGGCAATGCTAGGATTCCAAGACTCGGTGCGTGGCGATAGAAGATCATCAAGATCGCCAACATGCACATCGCGATTGTGAAGTCGACTAGCTTCGCTGCGACGGCCGATAATGGCATCAGGATCCGCGGAAAATAGATCTTCCGTAGCATGTTGGCTTCACTGACGAGCGCGTTTACACCGTCAGTGACCGCGTTGGAAAAGTAGGTCCAGGGCACCAGAGCCGCGAAACTGAATAACGCATACGGCACCCCGTCACTTTCAACTTTGGCCAACCGTCCAAACACGATGGTGAAGACCAACATGGAAAAGAGGGGTTGTATGATGGCCCAGCCGATCCCAATCGCGCTTTGCGCATAGCGTACTTTGATCTCACGCCAAATCAGAAAGCGGAATAGGTCGCGGTAGGCAACCAGTTCTTTCCAGTCGAGCAAGTGCCACCCACTTCGCCGTTCGATGATCGTGATATGCTCTGGCGCGAACGTGTCATTGACGGCGTTTTGTCGTGGAGTCGCATCGCGGGTGACGGACGGAGTTGTATCGAGAACGCTAGTCATGTTTCTTCTTAGATTCGTGTCGCATACGTAGCGGAAATCGCAGAGATTTTCGAGGGGTTATTGTGGGAAGTGTGCTGCTTGGGAAACGAAAGTCTCTGCGACTTCCGCTACGGGTGGTGCTAACAGAGTAATGTAGGCTGGGACGAGGCTTTGCGAGTCCCGGCATGTCTGTGCGGGTGAGCGATTGGCTGCGTGCGTGATGCCGGAACGAAACCGTTCATGAGTCTAATTATTTAGTCGTGGATCGCTCCGCCGATCCATCGTTTTCGCGATTGCGTAATCCAGTAGTAGGTTTGATCGCGACGTTGACAAAAAAGTAACTGATCAGCGGAGCGATCAGCAACTATCGCGATGCCGGAACGTGAACGTTCACGAGTTTGGCAATTTAGTCGTGGATCGCTCCGCCGGTCCATCGTTTTCGCGATTGCGTAATCCAGTAGTAGGTTTGATCGCGACGTTGACAAAAAGCAACTGATCGGCGGAGCGATCAGCGACTATCGTGATGCCGGAACTCCCGTTGGTCGGTCCAGCCTACTTGGATAATAACTTAACGAATTCACTTAATCGGGCGGGCCAGGAATACTCATTCACGACGAGGTCTCGGGCGGCTTGGGCCATTCTTGTTCGGACATCTTTGTTGTTCGCTAATTCTGTGATTGCCGTGTGCCACTGGTCAACGGTGTTGGCGATCACGAAGTGTTGGCTTGAGATGGCATCGATCCCTTCGGCGGACTGCGTCGTCAAGACGACGGGCAACTCCGATGCCATCGCCTCCAGCACCTTGTTTTGGATTCCTCTGGCCAACTTCAACGGGGAGATCGCGATGTCCGCACCGTGAAGATAAGGCCGGACGTCGGGGACTTCGCCTACCAGGTTGACTCCGGGCAGCGTGGCTAAGTCTTGGACTTTTGCATTGGGACGGCGACCGACGATGGTAAGGGTAAAGGGGAGATGGGGAGTGGTGGAATGAGGGAGTGAGGGAGTGAGCGGGACAGCTGAAGGCTGGGTAGCAGCTTGCTCTTGGGCGGCTGACGCCTGGGTAGCAGCTTGCTCTTGGGCGGCTGACGCCTGGGTAGCAGCTTGCTCTTGGGCGGCTGAAGCCTGAACTCCAACTTGCTCTGACGAAGTGGGGGATGCGTTTAGGGTGGGGAGCACTTGGCGGCAGAACCAATCGATGCCTTCAACGTTCGGAGCGTAATCGAGGACGCCAGTGAAAAGAAGTTTGAAAGGTGAAGAGTGAAGAGTGAAGGAAGAACAGGACTGTTCCGGTTTCACACTTTTTACCTCACTCTTCACACTTCTTTTTCGTTTCGGATCAGCCGCATTCGGATGACGCGGAACGAAAAAGTCGGTGTCGACTCCGTTGGATACGCCGATGATGGGGGTGTTTGTGTTGACACAGCGACGGAATAGGTCGGCTTCTCTGTCACTGACTAACACGACTGCGTCGGCACGATCAGCGATCCGCTGCTCTAATTGGCGGACTCGGTTCGCTTCGAAGCGGTAGATGGGACGTTTGATCCATGTGGATTCTTGGCCCATCTGTGACCACTTGGCACTGTCGACGTCTACCAAGTCGACAATCATCCGAGTGTCTTTGAATAATGGGTTGTCGACATACGGGAACATGCTGCTGCAGAATACCAGTACAGCGTCAAACGGGTTTGATCGCTGCTCGGATTCAATGGATTTTTGTAGGCCTGAATGATGGAACATACCGGCGGTTAGGCTGCAACCGCGCCCCGCCGAGGTCGCCGCAGCCAGCAAACGCCCGCCACGGCTGAGTGGAGCGACGATGACGGATTCACAAAATGTGTCGACATGTGAACGATCCGCTGTTGAAACGGGTTCGTCCGCCGTACAGGCAAGCGTGATGCGATAATGGTCGCTAAGCACCCGCAGCAAGTTGTAGGATCGGATTCGGTCACCCCGGTTGGGCGGATAAACGAATCGATGCGTTAGCATCAACAGGCGAGGAAAGTGCAAAGCGAGGTGCTCGTTGTGGGCTTATGGAAATTCAGCGGGGCTGGTGCGATACGCGATTTCGGTGGCCATGGGGAGACTTAAAAAAATGGGAATTGCAAAATGCAAAATGACAATTAAATCCCGGGTAACTTGCCCAATTACCTATTCTGGGAACGTTGGAGTCGTAGCCTTTAGGCGATTTGCAGACTGGATTTGCGAGCAACAGCGGCTAAAGCCTGAACTCCAGCAAAGGCGGATGAATAATCCAGGTTAGGCGCTGACCTCTTCCAAAGTAGAGGTAATGGTACCGTAGCTACTCAATGAACAACGATCCAATAAGTGCACGACCCTGAAGTGGGACGCTGTTCTACATTGGTTGTCGCAAAGTACGTTAGCCTTTCTAGGCTGACTGTCAGGCAAGAAAGCCTGACGTACTCTTATACTCAAAACGCGGGCATAAGTGATGTGGGGGAACTCTCTGCGAGTTCCGCTGCCCTGAACTCAAATTTGCATGAACGAATCGGGGCTTGGCTTCCGTCGGCGCAGACTTCGTCCACTTGGGTGGCACCCTGGATCGTTACAACAGGCCGAAACTCTTGACGAGTTCCGCTACCCTTAAATTCAAAAGTCACAGACTAATTGGTGTTCTACTGTACGGAAGGTTTCCGCACTTTTTTCGTTTTCTTTGGTGCTCAATCCACCGCTAAAGGGGGGATTGTACGGCTGATGCCGTTTGTTGTTTATTCTCGCCCGGATGATTCGTCAGTTGGGTGCGTGAATCGGGGCGTTGTTTCAATTGAAATCGTTTGGCGGGCTGCCGCCTCTGTGCCGCGGTTCATCGGGCCGGGGCGCTGCGACGCCCTTCGGGGTCGAATCGATCGGTTTGGATGCGATCCGGCGGTGTTCGCTTGCGCTCGACCGCCGGCTACCTGCTGTGACGCCGTCGGCGTCAGCGGCTCATGGTTGTGTGGTTGCGGTTGTTCATTGCCGGAACTGCCGTTGGTTGTTCCAGCCTACGGGAATGCTTTCGGCGTCAGCGACTCGTGGTTGTTGTTCGGTGCCGGAACTGCCGTTGGTTGTTCCAGCCTACGGGAATGCTTTCGGCGTCAGGGACTCGTGGTTGGTTGTTCGGTTGCGGTTGCTTGGTGCCGGAACTCCCGGTGGTCGTTTTTGCGTACTGCGATGCTTTTGGAGTTAGGGACTCGTGGTCGGACGGCGGCACTTCGTGGGCGATTTACCGTTTACCGGCGGCTAGCGCCTTGCCGCTCATAAAATGACGCTGTTCAGCTAGTGGATTGTTTCTGTGGTCGTTCCAGCCTACGGGAATGCTTTCGGCGTCAGCGACTCGTGGTTGGTTGTGTGCTTGTTCGGTGCCGGAACTCCCGGTGGTCGTTCCAGCCTACGGTGACGCCTTCGACGTTGGGGACTAGAGAATGCTTTCATGTGGTTTTTCCGGTGCTGGGGCTGCCGGTGGTCGTTCCGGCCTATTTACTTCGTGGCTCGTTACCGATTCGATGACTGCGGCCATGGGGCCGAAACGGTGGGTGCTGCAAAGCCGACGGAGACGATTTTCGGTGCGCTTCAAGCCGACGTAGTGCCGAAATCGGCTTCTCTTGTTGATCTGTTTGATTCGTGGCTGGTCCGCATCGATTTCCCATGGATGGGTGTAAAACATCGCTGGCCGGCCTTCGCGGCGGACTGCGTTGATTGCTTGCGAGGTCAATCGGAGCGGAAACAGCCGAAAGTAGCCTCCGCCGACGGGAACGTGTACTCGCCCGGTCGACCATGCGGATGGAGGGAATTCACGGATGGGTCCATGTTCGGTTTGGATTTCATGGATCTCTTTTTGGGCCGTTGCCATTCCGTAGCGGTCGTGGCCGCTGATGGGAAAGATGCTGGAATCGGTCTCGAAGCCGTGTTCGGCCAGGATATCCAACGCCCACAGTGATTTTTCGGTGATCGAAAAACTGGGGGCTCGGTAGGCTGTGACAACGACGCCGCAGGCGTCCGCGATCGCCTCTTTGCTGTCGGCAATGTCTTTAGCGAACGCTTCGGGTGTCAGGTCGTAAACGAGTTGGTGCCAATAGCCATGCGAGGCGATTTCGTGACCGGCATCGGCAATCCGTCGGATCAGCGCCGGATACCGCTCGGCCACCCAGCCGAGGACAAA
Source organism: Novipirellula artificiosorum (assembly GCF_007860135.1). Taxonomy (NCBI): domain Bacteria; kingdom Pseudomonadati; phylum Planctomycetota; class Planctomycetia; order Pirellulales; family Pirellulaceae; genus Novipirellula; species Novipirellula artificiosorum. Next base: position 29,439 of record NZ_SJPV01000023.1, on the reverse strand, counting down.
GAAGGTGCCCCGCACTTGTTCGGCATCGAACAGCGAAAGCAACCGATCGGTGCTGGTTTCCACTCGACATTCATAGCGGTCCCAATCATGACGACAAACACGATCAGCGAACGCCGAGACGTGAAAGTAGTCTTCCACATCGACCGTGAGCGCATTGGGGATCTGCGAGATCGGACAGCAGTCGTCGGCGCTCATGTCAGCGAGTGATTTCTTTCGGATTGAAGGTGTTGACGTAGGCTGGAACGACCGTTAACGCGGATGATGCGGGGGCGCAAACGAATCGGTATTCAATTCAGCGGGCGAGTCTTCATTGAGCACACCGACTGCGACCGGTACCTGTTTTGCGGCGCGCGAGGGACGGGGGACATTCGGGAGCTTTTTGCGGTTTGCGTGCGGGGTCGGGTGAGCTTGAGCGAGGCCTTGTTGAACCAGCAGGTCTCGGCGGCATAACCGCATCCACCGCATCACCGTCTCACCCTTGACCCCCACAATGCGCAGCGCGGTGGCGATCAAAATCCGTAATTCCAGCCAAACGTTGGTTTCGCCGATATAGCAAAGATCCAAGACTTGTTTGCGACGCACATCCTCGATTTTTTCGTCGGGCGGCAAATTGATTTGCGACAAACCGGTGATTCCCGGCTTGACGTGGGTCCGATCGTAGTAGCCATCGATTTCCTCGGCCAACGTCTCACAAATGGAGGGTCGTTCGGGCCGTGGGCCCACAAACGACATTTCACCGCGAGCGACGTTAAACAACTGAGGAATCTCGTCGAGGTGAAGTTTTCGCAGGGTGCGGCCAACGGGCGTTGTTCGAGGATCCCCCTTTTTCGCCCAAATCGCTTTCCCCGATTTTTCGGCATCGACGTTCATCGAGCGAAGTTTGAAAATGTCAAATGTTTCGCCATTCAACCCCACCCGTTCTTGCTTGTAAAAACCGGGACCGGGCGAAGTCAATTTCACGATCATCCACAGCAACAGCGTCAGTGGAGAAAACGCCACCAACAAGACCCAACCGGCAACGCGGTCAAAAAGGTACTTAAGATGGAAGAACCGTCTTCGGATCCTTGGCGATTCGGATTCGACGTTGATGGATGCCTTGCAGCACTCAACCGTTGTCGATTTCGTTCTATTGGAGCAACTCATGAAGGTGTCTCGTCGATGTCAATTCAAAATCCATTTGTTCCGAAACCCCAATGGTTCCGAAAGACAAGTATAACTGTTCAGATAAAAAGGGCTAGTCATATTGAGCGGTTTATGTATGGCCCAGCAGTGGGTCGAGCTGGGGCAAGAGTTGTTTCAAGAAATCCTCACACTGGTCGTCAGTCACCGGATTGATCGGGCTGGCCACTTGGATCTTGTACAGGTTTTCGGTCATCCAATAACGAGGATTATCGGTTGCGACCCAAGGACCACCGTCGCTCCATGCGTACCAGACGCTGAGGGTCGGCTCGGTCGAAGACTCGTCAGCAAATTGAACGGACCACAAGCTCTGATCGCCGTTGGCTGTTTTCAGCGTTTCCTTGGTTCGTTCTCCAAGTTGTTCGGTCCCAATGGAGCTGTAGCAAATCTCAGGCGTATGAACGGCAATTGGACCCCGTGGCCCGAACAGCACTGCCACGGTGACGGTTGCTTGAGTGATTTCGTTTTGGTAGACACGAACCGCCGACCCGTAGCACCGCAGTAATCTGGCGGCGCTTTCGTCCAATTCACTTTCGGTTAGCAGGATCCAATTGCCACAACGCTGGGGCAATTGTTCGAGTCGTTTTCCTTGTTGAATCAAATCAGTCGCGACCGACCATCGCCCATCGAGCAACCCATGCATGATTGCGGAAGCCAGGACGGCAACGATCACGATCACCAGTGGCAACCGTCGATTGCGTGGCGACCCAGTATTGGATGCGGGTTCCCCAGCCTGTTTCGATTGTGATTCAGTTTGGTTCAACGATTTATCTCGAAAGGTTTGTTCGTGGTCGCGAGAAACGGGGCGGACAGTTTGGTGATTATTGTAGTTGTAGGCTGGGACAAGCCGCGTTAGCGGTGATGTCCCGGCATAAATGAGTTGGAGTCGGCTTGGCTCTTTAAGCCGGAACGGCGCCGACGCTTCGTTGGGTTTCCGGTTGTTGGTTGTTTTGGGAAGTAAGAAAATGGTTTCGTGATCGGTTGTTTGGGGCGTCGGTTTGTTCCAGCCTACGGGCTACGTGCCAAATGATTTCTTCATCTCTGCGAGGGTTTCTCGTTCCTCGGCGGTCAGTCCGCTGGGGTTTAGTTTCTCTAAGTCGATTTGATTCCACTGCTGAATGGCTGTGTCTTGATTCCCTTGTGCCAATAGCACCATCACCAAATGGAATCGATAGCGAGGTTCCTCGGAATCTTGCATCGCATTGCGAAACGCACGCTCGGCTTCTTTGAGCTGACCGGCTTTCATCAGCACGACACCTTTGGTATCGAGCAATTCGGGCACCTCGCCGGCAAGGTTGATCGCTCGCTGGATCGGTTCGATCCCTTCGGCTGCGCGGCCGGGGACTTGCGAAAGAACCATGGCCAGATTATTGAGCGTTCGAACTCGCAATGGATCGAGCAGTTCGGTTTTTTGGTAAAGCTCAATCGCGGCGGGAAAGTCTTGTTGTTGCATCCGCAGCGTCGCAACGCTCTCCAGTAGCGCCGCACTACGGTCAAATCTTTGGACTGCTTGATCCACCAATTCCAGGTGCTGTGGATTCATTTCCGAAGGGGTTTTCGTGGCCAGCAATTCCGCTAACAGGATCGCGGACGTTTCATCTTCGTGCTTGGTGTGGTGGTCACAGCAAACGGCCAACGCCTCTTCCACCCGTCCGGCTTTTCCCAGAGTGACAACATACGTTGCCAAAGCGTCCGGATTTAATTCATAAGCTTTCTTAAGCCACTGCAGTGCTTCGTCGTTGAACCCCAATTGGATCAGTGAACTGGCTGCGACCAGTGGCGCTTGGTTAGCCGTGGCCGTGCCATCGGCGACCGCATCCTCGACCCACTGCTCGACCAACTCGGGTGCAGTGTCTCGTTCGCCCAAACGATCGGCGTACCGAACCCCGATTTCCATCGTCGCCAGCGATCCAGGCTGCAGATCACGCAGGCTCTGAAGCAATTGCTTGATTTTAGGCAAGTCCTTCTCAACCCCTAGAACCAGCAGAAAATCAGCGTAGCGGTAGACGTCGACCAACTGGGGAGGGCTCTTTTGCAGCAGCGAATCGAAGAGTGCCCGTACTTCGCTGTCGAGCCGAGTCAATTCGCGAGTTCGCTGCGGGGTCGCGGCCTGAGCCGATTGTTGATTTGACGTTTTGCTGTCTTCGATCTGTCGACGGAGTGCCGCGGCAAGGACGCGAGTTGCATCTTCGCTAAGCGAATTTTTTTCTTGAACCAATTCCCGCAGGATCTCGATCGCTTCGTCTTGTTCTGTCTTTTCGCCATGGGCACTGAGCAGAATCGCATAGTAAAAACGATTGGATAGCGTGGTTCGATCCGCTCCCTGAAGCAGCTCTCGTAATTCCGACCAATCGGTGTTCTTGCCATCGCGAGCGGCCAATGCTTGAGCCAACTGATTTCGCAGCTGCGGGTTGTCGGGATCTCGCTTCTGAGCCAGCCGAAGCGCCGCAACTTCATCGTCGCTACGTTTCAATTGTTTGTACAACGCCGCCAGAACCAATTGAGTTTGTCGGGAGGGCTGAATCTCGTCGGCGCGTTTCGCCAACGGCAATGCCGCCTCGAAATCGCCGATCGCAACATAGGCTTGACTCATCAACCGCAGCGAATCGAATTCGGCCAAGTCGCTGCTGCGAATCTTCTCAATTTCACCGCGGATGACTTGCTCGTCCTTGGTTACCAAGGCGACCGCGAGCTTCGCCGATGCAATCGACGCAGCATCGGCACCCTCGATCCCCATTGCTTTTTCGATCGCCGTTTTCGCTTCGTCGAGCAGTTCGCGGCGTGATTCGGGCAGCGCGGACTGAGCCGCCGCGACCACCGCGGCGCGAGCCAACACAAGCTGGCTGACGTAATCACTGGGACGTTCCTTGACAGCTTGCCGAGCCACTTCGACACTGCGGTCGAATTCACCTTGACGTTGCGCCAATCGAATTCGGGCGGTGCCGTATTGGTCCAACGGTTTTCCCGTCGCCGACGCGGCTATCTCGATTTCGTTTTCGACTTCGTTTTCTCGTCCAAGTAGAACCAATTGTTCCCACAACCGCAGTCGAGTCTGCATGCGGCGGTCCCCCGCCTCAATCCCGCGGCGAAGCTGATCCACGGCCTGCTGCGGTTTGCCTTCGATCGCCAACAACCAACCATCCAGGGCGATGGCTTCACCCCATTTAGGCCTCAAGGCCAACAGTTCCGCTAACAAGGTTCTGGCTTGGCGAAGCCGTGGATCGCTTCGTTCTATCTTGCTTCGGCTACGACGCATTTCATCAATCAACGCGGTGATGGCCAGTGAACGCCAACTTGTCCCTGATTCACCTTCCTTGGCACGCAGCTCGACCTGCCACTGCCGAGACAATTCGTTGTTTGTGAGTGATTGTCCGTCTTGCTGTAGAGAGGGCGAATCGGCGGTCAAACCCAACGCCAGCTGTGCAAGCGAAACAAGCGTGCTAACGGAACGCTGAGCATCAGGGATCTTCAGCAGCATCTGATAGGCCAGCTCGGCATCATTTCCTTGTAACGCCAGCGAGGATGCAAACGTCAGACATTCCGCCCTCTCCGTTTGGCGTGCAGTTTCGAGCGATTCGGCGTGCTGCAGCAACCGCCGCGCTGCCTCAGCCGGCTGACCGGCGCCGGCTTGTGCTCGAGCCTGAACTCTGGCGAACGCTAGACTGTCTTTTCCAACGGACGATTCGAGTCGCAGAAGCGCCGCGTCGGATGCATCTTTCCGGCCACAGCCCGCCAAACGCTCCGCGGCAAAGGCTTGGATTGCAGGATCATCGGGGTATTGCTCGGCCAATTCGACCGTGGCGTTCGCCATCGGATCGGAACGCAAATGATCTTGAGTCTCGACGCCAGGGGGCGGGAGCAAAATCTCGACCATTTTCAACTGATGCAACGCCGCAACCTCCGCTCGTTGCTGGGGATTCACTGGGGACCACGAGGTTGCCTGTGCACTTTCCTCATTCTCGACGCCGTCATCGTACTGTTTTCGGGCACGACGAATCAAAGCGCGAATCCCGCTGAGATCCCTTTGTGAAGCTGGCAACTGCAATTGTTGGTTCAGTTGCGCGGTGATCGCGGCAACTTGAAGTGGAAGCGAATCGGAATTGCCCGCCACCCGCCAATGCGATAATGCCTGGGCTTTGTTACCTGCTCGCGTCCACGCTTCGGCTGCTTGGGCTCTTAACGGGATGTTCTCAGGGGCCCACTGAGTTGCACTTTCCAAAACGATCGCCGCTTGATCCCAATAACCCTGGTTTTGGTAAAGTGCTGCCAATTGCTGCGCGACCAACAAACGTTCCTGAACTTGCACCTCGGCAGGGGCCGTCAATGCATCGCCGAAATTCACGATGGCATCAGCCGTTTTGTTTTCCAGAAGGTCCAACGAGCCTTCGAGGACCAGTTTTCGCCAACGAGCCGTTTCGAGTTCGCGACCCAGCGTCAAGCGCGCTTGGCGAGTCAGTTGGTACTCGGACGCATTTAGCAACGATTTCGAGACTGATTCAATCGCTCCGCTGAATTGTTTCAATGCAGCGCGTGCTTCGCGAATCGTTTGGGGGGGGGCTGGAATCGCATTGGCATTTGCATCGAAAGGCGAGTCGGCCGACTGATTCGCGGCACCTGCCCGCATCGCATCGTAGCCGCGTTGCTGGGCGATCATGCCCAACAGCGAAAGGCTGCTTGAATTCACCTCTTTGACGCCTCGCAACCACGTTTCCAAGGCTGCTTCGCGATTACCGTCCCTCAGAGCCAATTGCCCGGACAGCAAGAAAACGTTTTCACGAAGCAAACGAGGAGACGAAGGCACCTCCGATGCGGTCAATTGGTCATAGTAATCGCGAGCCAATTCGGGGTCGGACGCCGTGGCCAATCGAGCGGCTTCGGACAACAGCACAAAATCCCAATATTCAATCTCTTGCTGCTGATCCGTCTGGTCTATCGAGACGCTGCCTCTCGCTAATCGTGCCGCTGCCTCATCCGCCGTTTGGTAAAGGATCGATTTTGCTTTTTCGGGTTCACCACAGCCCGCGAGGAAGCGATATCGGACCCATTGAGATCGACTGTCGGTGTTGTCGGCAAGCCGAGCCACGAACGGCTCTATTCGCCGCTCAACCGATCGCCGACGTTCTTGTTGCGATTGGCCTTTGAGTTCAAAAGCATCCAGCGACATCTCGGTCGCTTCGACCAAACTCGCGATCAACTCGACATCCGCAGGGTTTTGGTTTGCCGCGATGATCAGGGCTTCGCCTGGTTTTTGGTAGGCGAGCCAATTCCAATAGTCCTCGCCGGAATCGAATTTCCCGGGCGATCGCAAGTTTTCATCTGCACTGGTCCATTGACCGATTCGAGCGGTGGCCATCCACTTGTTGGCATCCGCGTCATTGGCATCGGCACCAAGCTGGATCACTTGGCGTTCCGCTTCGGCTAGCCAAGCGTTGCCCAGGGAGAGCAATCGCTTGATCAAACGCCGACGTAGGTCGTTTTGCTTTTCCGCATCGTCACGCTTCAGCAACGCGATGGATGAACTCAGCAGCTTCCGGGCTTGCTCGGTTGTCTGATAGCGCTGGTCGATCGGAGCTGCATCGGCGGCATGATCCGCCGCCAAAGCCATCTCAAAGATTGCTTGTTCATCATCGGGCCGAACCAGCGAATAACGCTGAAGCCATTTTGCTTGAAGCGCATAATCGTTGTCTGCGGCGGCTACTGCCGCTCGGGCTCGATAGGTTTCTGCGGTTTGACTAGAATGATAGAGATACGACGCCACCGAACCCGCGACCGTGATCACGATGATCACCGCGCTGATGAACAGCAAACGTCGATTCCAACACCAATGGAACCGTCGCTGTTGAATCTTTTCCACGTATTTTATAGCTTCAGAAGTAGGCAAAACGGTCGATGTCGTATCGGACGATGGAAGATCGAGTTGCCGTTGCGAAGTCGGAGCGGAAGCCCTGTCCATCATATGAGGCTTATTGGAGGGGATTTTGAGTTAAAACACGAAATACTTTATCTAGCAAAGGCATCAATGAGCCTCGCTGCTGCTTACGGCATAGTGATAGTCGCCGTAACGGTAGGCATATTGCCGTGCGGTAACACCACTAAAAACGGTCCCTGTCAACGTGGCTCCCGCCGCCTGCAACCGCCGTGTGGTCAGTTGAACGGTTTCAACTCGGCTGAGGTCACGCATGACACATAACAAGGTCGAATCGACGGACGCAGCAACCGCTAAGGACTCGCCTGCCGAAAGGACCGGTGCGGTATCGACGACGACAAATTTGTACTGCTTCAATGCTTGACTGATGAAGGCACGCATCGTGTCGGGATTGATCAATCGGTGTGGGCTGGAACTTAGCGGCCCAGCAGGCAACAGATGCACGAGGTCTCCGAGGGATTTGTCAGTGGCATCCGATAACTTTGCCTTGCCCGAAAGAACGGCGGACAAACCAGGGCCCATTTCCAAGCCGAACAATCGATGCTGGTCAGGGCAACGCAAGTCGGCGTCCACTAACAACACCGTATTGCCGGTTGCTTTGGCAATCGATAGAGCCAACTGTGACGCCACACTGCTCTTCCCTTCCCCCGACACACTGCTGACGACCGCGATCGTCCGCGTGTCTTTCCATTCGGTCGATAAAAACAAATTGGATCGAAGCGAATCGATACTCTCCTCGAACACGCGTCGACTTCGCGACGACTGAGGCCCCGACGGTAATCGGGAAACCTCGCCAACGACAGCAAGCGACGTACACATTGAACTGTCGGTTACACGCCGAACTCTCAATTCCCACAACAGGCCTAACAGGAATGGGATCATCAGGGCGCCACCGCCGAAAACCGCCATCTGCTTCACCGGCAACGATTCAATGGGAGTTCGTGGCGGCGTTGCGGCGGCGAGAGTACGGACCGCCCCATCTTGCCTTCGCTCGGTCCGAATCGCAGCCACTCGATCGCGAAGCTTTTTCAGCACATCATTGGCGACCGCTAACTCTTCTTGAGCAAATTGCAATTCGGCAGTCGCACCGCCAAACTGTTCCATGCGGATCCGTTCTTCTTCGTATTGCTTGTTCAGAACATCCAACTTCATTTGGAGCTGTTGACGTGTTTGCTGTTTGCTCGCAACGCGATCTTGTGCACCGAGCTGCTGCTGCAACTTCGCCTCGATACGGCTTCTTTCCAATTGATCCTTGGCCAGTTCATTTAGCTTTTCTAGGGCGACGACACGAGCGGCTTGCCGCGATTCCTCGAGCGTCTGTTCCCATTTTTTTACTTTATCCAATGTTTCGCGATAGTATTCCCCTTGGATTCGAACTAAATCGCTATCTTCCATGTTCATCGCAATCGACTTGTAGCGCTGAATCATGCTTTTGGCTTCAACAACGTCTGTGTCTGCATTCACCCAGCTTGCGATCTCGCCTTCACTTGGTTCCGGTATGACCAACGAGTCCGACATTGGATCGCCTGAGACCAAAACCCCACTGTCCTTCATCGCCTGCTGAGCATCGAGGACCGAAATCTCAACATTTAGTTCGGCGATTTGTTGCCGCAGTCGTGTCATCAAGGAGAAACTGCTCGAATCTTCCAGCGTCGAAACCCGTTCGCCAGGCGAATAGCCCAACGTTTGCTCACTCAGACTCTGGACCACTCGCTGCCGGTCGCTGACCTCACGTTCCCAACGCTGGATTTCTGGCTCGAGCCAGCGTTCCAGGTTACTGACACGGGTGCTGTCAAACGAATCACGCTGCCGCAAATAGGACTCCACGACCGCGTTACAGACGAGCGCCGCCGCCTCGGGGTCGGTATCCTTGTAGCTGACGACCAAGCGTGTGGAAGTCCCGCCGCTGGCGACGCTTAAATTTCGCTGCAAGGACTGCTCTGCCGATTCGGGATCCGAAAGACTGGGTGCCATGCGATTCTCAGGATCGGCCAGTACCGGATCGAGTACGATGGGATTGAAAAACAGAGACGTTTCCGTCCTTGCAAGATCTTTCACCATCGGCATGACGCCTTGAAATACCACGTAGTCTTCATTGGCTTCGAGCAGATGTTGGGCGCGGTATTCGGGAACAAACGTTCGTTGGACAGCCAGCGCGGCAGCGCCCGCCAAGATGATTCCGATAGGTAGCGCCCACGGCCAACATCGGCGAAAGGTGTGCCAAATTAACCACGGATCAAATTGTCCGGCGGAACTCGTCGCCGCGATCGACTTGCTGGGCACCGCCGTGGGAAGGGGTGGAGGAGCGATTCGCCCCGCATGTCCACTGGTTGCTTTATGATCGTTCATCGTGGTTGCAAATTTGTAAAAATGATTGCGCCGGCACTAAAACTGGATCTTATCAAGTGGCTGATTTCATTCGGCCGACCTGAATGAGGAAGCGTCAACAGGGTTTCAAACCCGCAGCGTCATACAACGGGTAGAGTGTTCACACGCTACGAGGAGCCTTGCAGCCCAGCGGAACTCAAGAAATCCTTTGCCGTCAGCTGCTCGATCGGACGGTAAAGGTGTTCCCAGTAAGTTTTTAGGAGCCACAATAAACTAAACGCGACAGGAATCATGATGTACCCAGAAACATCATGAATGGTGTGGCGAATTTGTGGATCACTGAAAAACTGATACAACACACCAATCGAAGCAATGCGCAGTGCGTTGACGAAAATGGCCAACGGGACGGTTGCGGCCAGGATAATCAGACGGTCCAACCAGGTGCGGCTTGCCATCGACGCCCAAAAAAATGCGAGTGCGGCGACACCGATAAAGATCCTCAAACCCGAACATGCTTCCTCAATCATGAGCCGCTCGTCGTTGACCCAAACGATGTGCGCTTCGGAGACCGCGGGCTGGCCCAACACACGCAGCATCGCCGTGCTTACATGAGTCGCGACGCCCTGCAATTTCCAACTCAGCAAGCTTTCGGCTTGAAAGGGCAGCGGAATCATGAAAAACAAAAACAACACGGCCGGCAAACTCCAGCGGAGCATCCGCCATCCGAGCAGGAACCAAATCGCACCGGCCACCATCAACAAAATCGACCAACCGTCGAGGAAATCGGCATAGACCAGTCGTCCCAGCCAACGCATACCAATCCCGGCTGCTATCAGCAGTAGGCCACCCAAACTGATAACCGATCGCATCGGAGGAACCGAATCACGACGACTCCATAACAAAAACAGAGCTAGAGGAAGCACCAGATAGCCATGAGAGTAATCAGGTTCGTTTCGCCACGAATCTTCCATCCAACGAAGCGTTGGCAGGTAGGCGTACAACATTGCGATAAAAAATACGGCGGCGGCAGGCAGGATCGACGTTAACCAAACACGTCTTGAGGGAGGCTGCATCAAGTAGTCGTCCGCAATCGGCTTGCCCAGCCTGGGATCCGCTGCAACCGACGGTTTTCCGCCGCTGGCCGGGTGCGGCGCCTGAACTGCGCCCGACATCGCCTGACTTGAACGGGCATGTGCCGAAGGGCCGACGGGCGTCATCCGGCGGCGTCTTTTTCTGCTTGATTTTTTCATTGTGGATCAGCGAAGTTGTCTTTAAACCAAGATCTCACATCCGATGCTGTACACGAAGTCACTCGCTTGTCACGATACCCCGCTCAAGCAGGGTGTCAACACTCAAATTTCAGATTGAGATCGGAAGATCGAGAAAGGTGGAGGAATCGCCCTACAAGGTAACCAGAACGATGAAGTCTGACATTACCGGTCACCTTAATCCCAGTGGACATTTGGTGTTGATGAGGCGTCTATCAGTCGCATTCCGTATGATCCAGTGTCAATTTGAGACAGCCTTGCGAGCAATTGGTAGAAATCACCAGCTGTTGCAGCTCGAATCAGCGATGGCTTCGTTTCCGTCGAGTCTGGATTGCCCACCCGGGTCGCGTCTTTACCGGGATTTCCGCGATTTTCATTACGATCCCCCCGATATCGGGTTGAGCAATTTTTGCAGTTGTCGACGGGCTTGGCGCGCCGATTGCTTAAGATAGTGCATAATTGGTATTGCACTGGCAGTGACTAGCTGTTATCCCAATGCAACTCTCCTCATCGTTATAGGCTCGGGAAGCAGACTTATGCTCCTTTATCTTACCGTAATCGCTTGCATTTTTGCCGCCACGACCGTGGTGGTGATCTTTTTATTGAATCGGGCACCTCAATTAAAAGTTGAGGAAGATGCTACGGAGGAGGTTGTTCGTGCGTGTCAATCGCGAACCGGTCGCCTTACCCGAGCGTGGCCTCAACGACAGGAGCAAGCGTCAGGAAAATCGGTCCACATTTCAGGTCCAGCGGCATTGCCGCGTCCGATGAAGCAATTCGGCCCCAAGGCGGGTTGATCGAAAGTCTCGTGGACCGTCAGCATTAAGTTTTAGGGTAGTGGATTTCGCCAGAAATCCGTAACTCAAATGTTCTTACGGGACTTCTGGCGAAGTCCACTACGTCGCAACTCGCAGTTTTAAGCTTGACGGTCCGCTAGAAACTACCACGACATTGTGCCTATCAAAACCTTGATCCACGGCGGAAATCGGCGATCGGCCTGGATTTCAGTGCACTGCCGTTTGACGCTCTAAAATGCTGACACGCGTTTCAAGCTGCTCGATCTTGGCTGCCATTTTCAGTACGAGCAAGCGGAGCTGTTGATCGGTTAGTTCGGCAATCGAAATGGGCTTCTCAGCGCGTTGTGAGGTCGTGCGTTTCCCTGGATCACGGGCAAGCACGTTAAGCTCTTCTCGTATCGTTGCGATTCTTTGCTTCACATCGCCGAGAGCTGGATGATTTGCCCCCATTCCCGCTTCCGACCGTTGCAGCAGTTTCAGCTCATTTGCCAGCTTAAGCTCGCGTTCAGTGAGTTCCGCTGGCGCCTCGCCGTCCGATTTCGCATCCCGACTTGCCGCCGAGGCCGATTCGTCGGCGGGATGAAATGGATTCGGAACATCCTGCGCAAGCGTGATCGAGACGCAAGTTGCCGAGCCGGCGAGCACGATGCAAGCCGCAACCCAGTTCCGAAACGAAACGTGGAGCTTCGATTGGTTCATCTTCGATTTCTCTTTCCAGGAACGATAGGGACGCCATCGCGTACGTCAAACGACGCGACGTCTAGTTTCTCGCCGTTTATCCAACTCGGTCCTATTAGGTTAGCGTAAAGAAACAAGAAGATCCAATCGCTTGGTCTGATCGAGGCAGGGAAGGTGAAGATGCAGAATGGGTGCGATCACGGAGCACCCGAGGAAACTGGCTCCGCTCGTCCCGTTTCGAGGTCGAGCCGTTTTGAAGCTGTTTGTCCGTTGGAGCTTCGCGATGTCGCCTCGAACACGTACGCGGAGGAGGTCGATCCCAAGGATCGCGAGGGGGCAAGAGCCAAGAACGCATTCCCGTCGGTTAGTCAGGATGATTCACGTAGGCCGGCAACAAGGTCGCACGTGTTGCCGGAGCGGCGTCAATGCCTTTGTCCTCATGCGCAGTGTGCGAGCAGAGATGACGAGCAATTTGCGACCGAAGTTCCGGCACGGCAAGCATTTACTTGATCCGGCCTACATCGGTCATGGATAATTTGGGCGAGCCGCCGTCATCTCCAAAAGGAGAGGTAGCGACGACTTCGCTTCATGATAAACGGCTCATTCGGCGAAAGCGTGCGCAGAAGGTTTTCCAGGCATTTCTCCAGTGTCCAATCATTGCTTGCAGGAGCTATTTTCTCTTGGTATCGTGCGGTTGCCGGGAGAAACGGAGTCGAGCTCTGCAGAGGTGCAACTTGACAAGGGATATCCCGGTCGACGGTGCGCCAATGGTGCTACCGGTTCCCGGCGGACGACCGTCCGTCGGGGACTCTTTTCAAACAGATCATTGGACACTGGAGCCAAACCTCCAAAACCTCGAGTCTGGGTTCCGCGCGCTTCCGCGGGATGAGCCAGATAAACAACGTATTCAAAACGGAACGATTTGTTTCGCGGGCAGCGGCAATCGAACGCACAACTTGGCTCCACGTTTTGCGAAACTATCGATTCTGGTTGAACAGCTGACTGATGCCGTAGGTAAAGAACGTTCCCAAACCGAAGTTGAGCAGTTCCTCGTGCGGTTTGTATCGAAGGACGAGCGTATCGCCAGGTTGGACCAAGATGTTCTCTGCAGAACTGTTTAGCGCCAACTGCAGGTCAACCGCGATGTTAAAGGTGCGACCGCTGGGAAGTTTGCGGATCACGAATAGCTGGGTTGGCTTTGCGCCGCCGAGTCCCGCAACTCCTCCACCGATGCCGCCGGCCGAGCCGCCTTGACTATCGATGCCCATCCCAGCCAGCGCCATTGCACCGAGCACGTCCAGGTCATAGTCGCGAGGAATTGGGAATTGGCCGCCGCGCAACAAACCGCCCGTATAGAACAGTTCGCTTTCTCTTGATTCGACATAGACAATATCTCCTTCGGCCAATTCAACGTCTCGTGGATTGATCGTCGGCAGCCGATTCGGCGGTACGCGAAGGGGCACCTTGATAACGTACTGATTCTCAACGCCTGTGTCGATCATCATTGGATCCGCGCTGTAACACTCCAGTTCGGGCTGTTCGATGCATTGGCAAGACCCTGATGCCAATTCTGCCATCAGCTGTGTGCGAAGATGGAGAGGGATTCGCGAAGTCTTGAAGATTGTCACCTCACTCTTCTCATTCACTCCAGGCAAACCGCCGGTGAGCGTCAATGCGTGCAGTAGATCATTTTGGTAGGCAGGCAACTTGAGGGGCGTGCCTCTTGCCGATTGGTCATTTGGGCTGAGCCCTTGACGAGCACTTTCTCGCAAGACAGTGACATTGTAGGTTCTTTCTCGAATGAGCGTCACGATTGGCACGATGTTTTTCGAGGCCAAGACATCTTTTTCAATGTATTTTTCTTTGATTTTTGTTCGAGCCTGATCGATCGTCATCCTTTTTACACTGAACGGATCGATCAAGGGTAGAGACAGCATCCCGTCTTCTTGCACCGCGATCGGGAACCCCACCGAGGGTGGCAGCACACTGTCCGAATCAGGGAAGTGCACCGGAGGAGGTTGCGGAATCGCCGTGGGACTCGAGAATGGCAAAACGCTTTCGATGTACACGCCCAGAATGTCGCCTTCATCCAATTGATAATGATCGCTAGGCTGGACCGCTAACATCACCGCGGGCACGTTTACGTACTCACTACGGCGGATTCCAAGCAGTTCAGCAGGCAGGTGCGATACGGGTGTCCCTTCCATGGGCGTGAGCAATGAAGTGCATCCGGTGGAAAAGAGGATCACGATCGTTGCCGCCCAAGCGAACATCCTAGACGCTGGCTGGACGACGCCACTTTGTGCGCGATTTACCGTTTTTTTCTGAGTTAATCTCGGTTGGAGCGGCAAGACGCTAGCCGCCGGTATTTCGTGGGCATGACCGGCGGCTAACGCCTTGCCGCTCTCAAATTGGCGCTGTCCAGCTAGACATTCGTTTCGTCGACCGGCGACTGATCTTTGTTCGTGTGATTGCATCATCTTGGCTTCCATGCCATGAGCGAAATTGGGAAAAATTTTTCTATCGAATCCGACCGCTACGCTATTGAGGTTCGATCACTACTGGTTCGATCGCTGCCGGTTCGATCGCTAAATCAGACTGTGGCGAGACGGTGGGTTCCGTGGATGACAGCCATTCAGGAACCGGGTGCTCATCCATCATCGAGTCGGTTTCGATGGGATATTCGATGGGCACGCCAAGGGAAGAGTTTGAACACTCACACGGCGAACACATTAGCGCTGGATCGATTTCCGCGAGTCGCCATCGATCGACGCCTCGTGACAATGCGGCCGCTTGTCCATAGTTGTAGCCGTCGTACCAGTCGCTGGCGCAAGGGTACGTGTGATGGATTGTGTGGCGGCTTAGCAAGGGTCGCAGTGGAACGGGTGGTGGCGAATCCGCAGTTCCTAAAGCGGTTTCGACATACGCGGTTACGAACCCGTGTTTCGCATCCGCAGCAGCACCATCACGCTGCTGGTACCGTTGCTGGTGACAGTCTTTCCAGATCCGGTTGGCCTGGCGTTCGGCAGCCCAACGAAGGACCGTTCGTCGTTTCAGTTCTTCATAGGGCGCACATGTTGCCCGCAGGCTGGCGGCGCAACCGCTGATCAGGACCGCGAGTAACGCCAGATGAAGCGTTAGGAAAATGGGTAGCAGTTTGGCGGACGCCAAGTCGCTACCCGATCTGAATCGAAATTTGTGTATCATGTGAATTGCACTCCATTGCCGTCGACACCCTTGCTAACTGTTCGGCCGTCTAAGACGCTATTTCGCAATCAAACCAGCTCGCCATGCTTGAAGCGTTTCATCGATGAAACCCTGTTTGCTGTGTCGACCCCCATAACCGTCAAAACCAGCAAGTGGGTTTGCGCGAATCGAAGAAAGAACATGCCTGATCTGGCAAAAGTCAGACAAGCTGTCGTCGACCTAACCGATGCCGTTGTTCACCAACCGCGGAAGTGATACATCCGTTGCTCGCTAGGTGCCCGGGCTGGACACGTTACAATACACCGGGTGTCAACGTCCCTCAAAAGCTCAAAATGCCATTAAATATGAAATGGAACACAACTCTCGTTCTTGGGTTGCTTCTTTCTTTAGCCGCTGCGAATCGTGGGCAAGCTGACGAGAACCCTCTCGCTGGCCGCCCCAATCTCGTGATGATTTTCACGGACGATCAACGCTGTGACGCGATCGGCTACGCGGACAATGAAGCAATTCAGACACCCAACCTCGACCGACTGGCACGGGCCGGCTTGATCTTCGAGAACTGCTTCGTCAATACCTCCATTTGCGCCGTGAATCGCGCCAACCTCCTTTCGGGTCAGTACCCCGCTCGCCACGGTATCGATGATTTCTATAAGTCCTTTACGCCGGAGCAGCTCTCAGACTCGGTGCCCGGTCGATTGAGACATGCCGGCTACCAGACAGCCTTTTTCGGAAAGTGGGGTGTTGGCGATTCACCCGAGCGGACTCACCAGGGGGCCGCCGTCTTCGATTACTGGGCTGGGCAGCCTGAGCAGACGAACTATTTTCACGAGTCGGATTGCCGTTACGTGAACTTCGACGGATTCACGCGACCTCTTGATGATCTCTGTGACTGTCCGGCGGACTCACGTGGGAAAGCAGGCCACAGCGTTCGCATTGGTCGAGAGAACCTGGTGGAACCGATCCATGTCGACTCACAAGTGACACCGCTCCATGTAAAGCGGTTCCTTGACGGTCGCGACAAAAGTCGCCCGTTCTGCATGATGCTTTTCTTCAAATCGCCCCACAGCCCGTTTGGCGATTGGGATCCGTCGCTTGCCGGTGCGATCAAGCCTGGCAATATCCGGTTCCCCACCGCCGCGACTCAGGCCAATGCGGATCGCGAACCGGAAATCGTCAAGCAGTCGCTTGGCTGGCCGGCCGGGCAAACGCTGCTGAGCAGTCCCAGCCGACACGACAAGACCATCCGTGACTACTATCGTTCGATCGCCAGCATGGACCTCGGCGTCGGCCGCGTGATGGACGAGTTGATGCAGCGGGGTCTGGATCGAAACACCGCGGTGCTGTTCACGTCGGATAACGGACAATTCAGCGGCGAACATGGCCTGGCCGGAAAGTGGTTGATGTACGAGCCGTCGCTGCGAGTTCCCGGGTTCCTCTATGACCCACGCGTTAACGGCGGTCAGTCCACCGACCGCATGGTCATCACAACCGACTTCTCGGTTACAATGCTCGCGTTGGCCGGACTGGAAATCCCCGATTCGATGACGGGTCGAGACCTGACCCAACTGGCCGAGAACCCACAAGCAGCTTGGCGAGAAGACTTTCTCTACGATCATCCCTATGGCCACAGGGGACGCATCCCGCGCACACTTGGCGTACGGACGACGACTCACAGCTACACGCGATACATTGACCCTGCTCCACCATTTGAGCAGCTTTTCAATCTTCAAACCGACTCCGATCAACTGCACAACCTGGCCGAAAATCCCGAGTACGCCGAACTGCTACTTCAACTCCGCCATCGCTGTGATCAACTCGCAGCAGAGGTCGGGCCCGTTCCATGATTTGCTGTCGCCTTGGGATCCTTTCGTTCTTGCTCCTCGGTCCGATACTCTCGGCAAGTTTGTTTGGGCAAGGCCTGCCAGAAAACATCGCGGATGGATGGGTCGCCACCGACGCACTCGGGCGAAAGATCGCTGATCACGCGAGGGCGGGGGACCGCAGGAAGGACAAGCAAATCGCGATGTTCTACTGGAATTGGCATACGTCGCCATTTATTGACGTGGAGCCCGTCAACGTGGAGAGCATCCTGTCTCGTAACCCCGATGCGAGCAATGATTACGAACATCCCGTCTGGACCAGGGGCGGACGTCATCACTGGAGCGAGCCTCTCTTTGGTTACTATGTGAGCACCGACGACTGGGTACTGAGGAGACACGCGGAAATGCTGGCCGATGCTGGGGTGGACGTCGTCGTTTTCGATTGCACCAACCATACGTTCATGTGGGATGACGCTCTTCATGCGCTGGGACGCGTTTGGTCGCAGGCGCGAGACGATGGCGTGCGGGCACCTCAGATTGCCTTTATGTGCCCTTTCAGTCCTTTGGACAACTCCCGGGTACTGATTACGAAGATCTACGAGAACATCTATAAAAAAGGGCTCTACCGGGACCTCTGGTTCGACTGGGAGGGCAAGCCGCTGATCATGGGTTATCCGGACAACCTTTCCAAGGAAGTGCAAGACTACTTTACGTTCCGCCCCGGTCAGCCGTCGTACAACCGAGGGCCTTCCCGGCCCGACCACTGGGGCTGGCTGGAATTCTATCCACAGAACGGGTACGTCGAATGCTCGCCGGGCGAGTTTGAACAGCTGACAGTCGGTGTCGCCCAAAACGCAACCGATTCCCTGACCCCCGCTGCGATGAACGACATCATGCAAGTGTTCGGGCGCAGCTACACACAGCGAAGTGGGATGGATAGCCGGCCAGACGCAGTCAACCGTGGGCTCAATTTCCAAGAGCAGTGGGAGCGAGCTTTTCAAGTCGATCCCAAGTTGATTTTTGTCACCGGATGGAATGAATGGACTGCGGGAAGATATAAGGAGTGGCAAGGGACGACCAACGCACTGCCCGATCAGTGCAACCAGGAATACAGTCGCGACATTGAACCCATGAAGGGCGGACATGGTGACAATTACTACTATCAACTCATTGACAACGTACGCAGATTCAAAGGCGTTTCGGCACCCCACACGCCCTCGGAGCCGATGACGGCCGTCATTGATGGATCGTTCGACGAATGGGATCGCGTGAAACCTATCTTCCGAGACCACCGAGACGTGATTGCACCTCGTGACCATCGAGGCTACGGAAGTAGCTGGTACAAAGACGATAGCGGACGTAACGACATCGTGATCAGTCGAGTTGGCCGAGATGCGGAATGCCTGTACTTTTACGCAGAGACGACCACCGAGATTTCGCCTCCTTGCGACAAGTGGATGATGCTATTGATAGACGTCGATCGAGACAAAAACACCGGTTGGGAAGGATATGATTTTGTCATCAACCGTAAAGCTCCGCGCAATGGCAAGGCGATCCTGGAATCTTCTCTCGGTCAATGGAAGTGGAATGAGGTTGCAGCGGTTGATTTCAAGGTCAGTGGCACGCACCTTGAGTTGCGGATTCCAAAAGCTCGACTCGCACCCGCAAAGATCGTCGACGGCTTCGAGTTCAAGTGGTCGGATAACATGCAGACCGAGGGGAACATCATGAGCTTTTACCTCCATGGGGACGCCGCCCCCTCAGGACGGTTTAACTATCACTACCCGGCATATTGACCGGGCGACTTTCCAGCCCAGATTATTCGTTGGAGTGGTAGGCTTTAGCCGATTGCCTACTGGATCCTTGCGGGATCGGTTAAAGCCTACGACTCCAACGTGCGCAGTCTGTTTTTTACTCAATCGATGTCAGCTGATTGCATACAAGGAGTTGCGGGGAATAGGTTTGGACGGATGAATAGTCCGGGCCCGAGAAGTCGATTCCGACCAACCTGGAATCGAAGCAGGGACAGCCGAAGGAACTCCGAGGGACGCTTCGCAAGTTCCGTATTCGGCTGTCAAAGCGTTTTCAATCATTGTCCTTTCCGGGTGCAAACGCCCAACCGTGACCCGTTGGAATGATCGGTTCTCCAGTACGAATCTTTGGAATCTCTCCGAGGGGCGTGAGTGTCCGAGTCCATGCTTCGTGCTGTGCAGCCATTTGCGTGACGACATCGGGATGCTGTGATGCGATGTCGTGTTCTTCCCGTGGGTCGGACTCCAGATCGAACAACTGCCACGGATCCTTATCGTACTTCTTGTACAACCGCCAATCCTGCCAGCGGACGGCGATCAGGTGCCGGCGGACGGCGTCACCGGGTTCGTTGTTCAGCCAGTGCAGGTACTGGTGGGCGTCACCTGATTGTTCGCCACACAGATAGGGAAACAAATCCACTCCGTCGCAGTGCTGCGGGATTGTCTGCGTCGTGAGGGAAGCGATGGTGGAATAGAAGTCAAAGTTGGCAATCAGTCCGTCGTACTGTTTTCCCTCGGGAAGCACGCCTGGCATGGAGAAGAGGGTCGGAACGCGAACCCACCCTTCCTTCTGAGTCCCTTGTCCTTTTCCACCAGTGTACGGCCTTGAAGATCCTCCCTCACTTCCATTGGCTCCGTTGTCACTGCTGAAGATCACCAGCGTGTTGTTCCGCAGACCATCCTGATCGAGCGCTTCGAGCAGTTTCCCAACTTGATCGTCGACCGACACGATCGCCCCAGCCAGTTTCCTGCGGTTGTTCGGAGCGCTGGTTCGATCAGTGAGTCTCTCCGGCACTTCCTTGTTGGAGGAGTGGACGGCTTGCGGCGACCAATAGAGAAAGAACGGATCGGATTTGTGACGTTCAATGAAGCCCGTCATCAAATCGCCATCGTAGTCCGTCAACCAAACCGTTTCGCCACCTTCATCGACGCAGAAGTACTTTGAGGGTCCGCCTGTGTTGGACTTCTTCCTCGGCGGATTCTTCGACACCTCCGTGAATCCAACGTTCAGCGGTCCCTGTCGTTGCGTCCCAATGTCCCACTTACCGATCTGACCGGTCACATAACCGTGTTCTGTCAGAAACCTAGCCAGCGTCGGTCGGTCTTCCGGGATCGGCAGCCCGCGAGACATGCCATACTTTCCGAAACGCTGCCCGTATTGCCCCATCATCAGACTGCAGCGACTTGGACAGCAGGGCGGATTCGTAATGTACGACGCGGTAAAGCGAACGCCTTCTTTCGCCAGCCGATCGATGTTGGGGGTCGGTATGTCCGTGCACCCGTAACACCCAAGGTCGCCGTATCCAAGATCGTCGATGTAAATGAGGACAACGTTCGGCTTGTCTTGTGCTTGAGCGACCTGGCCGCATGAGGTGAGGAATCCGCATAGAATCCCCAAGGCGATTTTCGTTAAAGATTTCATGATGATCTTGATTTTTTGGGATAAGAATTTTTTCGGTTTGACGATTGATCGCAAGGGAAGGCCATCCTACTTCTCCGGGACTCGCGGTATCGTTCTTGGATTCATTTCATCTTAACCGATAGAACGGTTACGCAATCAAAGGGGGCAAGCTTGACGCTGAACGTGTCTTCGCTTTCGGATCGTAACAACTCCTCGCCGGTCATGGCGTCGCGGATTTCAGAAACTCTGTCGGCATCGCGAATCACGATCGACACGTTTTCACATCTCGGTGGCAGCGGACAATCGATTCGCTCTTGAATCCCTGCAATCAGTTTACCGGACTTTGAGGTCTTCGCGCCAGTGAATACCCAGGAGAAATCGTTCACCAGTGCGATGGTCATTTGCTTCTCTGACGGGTCGGCATAGTAAATCGCATGCACTTTTGGCAGGTTGCATTGGACTCGCACGTTCGGCGGTTCCACAGAAGCCACGCTTTGTGCGAGCCGTTCACTCGCGTCCGCCGTATCGTCAAAGTAAACGACCTGACCACCCGCTTGCTGAAATTGATCGACCGATCCTTGCATGCGTGTCGTGAGGTGGTCGCGACTGGGTAAGCAGAGCACCCGATAGCCATCGAGATGCCCCTGCTCCAATTGGCTGTCGGTAACCATGCTCACCGGAAGGTGCGCTCGCAAGAAGAAGCGGAAAGCTTCGTAGGTTGGACCCAAGACGTGCTTCCAGGCGAGTCCTTGGTCCGGCAGGTAGTGGTCGCGAGCATATTCGTTGTAGTGGATCGCAGCCCAACGATAGGGTCGCTTCCCAGCAAACGCAGGTGCCATTTGATTGCCCAAAGCGACGGCGTCACGAAACAACCCCGGATCCGGGATGGTTCGTTCGTTGTGATCCAGGTTGGCGACCCCACCGTGAGCAATCACGCCCGCCGTTGCAAATTTAGCGTGAGTCGCGTTGGGGAGTCCATGAATCCAAACATGAGGTGGGCGGCCATCGCATGCGTCGCGAGCAATCGCATAGCCAAGTGCCAAGCGAACATCATCATCGGGTTTGGCAAGGCTGGAGTTACCCTCAAAAAGCTGATTGGCCGTGGGGCGAATCGGCAGCGAGAATTCCGTCTTCATCGAATCGCTGATCCGGTAAAGCCGATGTGTCGTATGTCGGTCAAACATTTGCGGGTACGTGTTCGATCCAATCAACAGAACCGCATCCGAGTTGACCTCATGGATCGCTTTTCTCCAAGAGCGAAACACTCGCTCGATGGTGACGTTCTTAAACTCAATTGCTTTCTGGTAATGTACATCGAAAGGGTTGTTGCTGGTCGGGTAACGCAGCCCGGTTTCCTGTGTGAATCGTTGCTGACAGTTCTTGCACCAACAAAACGGCTTCGGCATGTGGACTTCATCAAAATAGAAGCCATCGGCTCCCATTTGGGTTAGCTCGATCAACCGAGTTTTCACAAAATCGGCGTAGGGCGTGTTGAAGCAGACTTTGGGGCCCCGCTTCTCGACGACCTCTCCGTCTATGTCTCGTACCGTCCACTCAGGATGCTGGTCCGCAACGTATTTGTCCTCCATGTGTCGGTGGTAGACCATGATTCGGCAGCCCGCCGCATGCGCTTCATCAATGATCTGTTTCGCGACATTCGTATCGAGCGTTTCGGGAAAGGATTCACCGACACTGCTTTGCCACCACGCCGGTTCGCTTCCCGAAACAATATGTCGAGCGATTTGGCTGAATCCAAGGGAGGCGAAGTGGTGCCCCGCTCTCTCGAATAAGTCGAGATCCGACGATCTCCATGGCCAACTCAATCGCGTGTGGGCGCAGACACGCGTCTCGTCATACCACCGTGGCAGTCGATAGTCTTCCAATTCATCAAGCCAGACAGGGGTGATCGGCTCGATTGGATCGTCAAGGTGAGAACGAACCCCAGCAACTCGCATCGCTGCGATCTGCTCCTTACTCGGTGGAGTACCCTCCCGGCCGATCCATAGGCAGTCGATGCGTATCGGAGATCCATACAGGGTTAGCTCATGAGTCCGTTGTTCAAGTGGAAACTCTCCCAGCGGTTCCCACTTCCAAGCCGATACGCCTGAAAGCGAACCGGTCGCGGGAAGGTCCGCTTGCTGCGGGTTGGAGTCAACAGAGAAGCGAAACCTCTGTGGATGGAGAGATGCGTAGCGCAGCCAGATCGTGTGCTTTCCCGGTTCAGCAGAGTCGATGCGATACACGCAGCGTCCTTCTTTGGGGAACAACCGAGAAACGGCTTTACCACTTGCTGCATTTTGATCATTCATGACCACAGCGAAGGAATCATCGTCGGGACGACGAGAAACATAGTGTTCCGCCTCGATCAAGAGGCCGCCTTTCGGGAAACGCTCCGACTCTCGCGGGACTTCGCCGTTCTGGGGCTGTGCTTCACTAACGCCCAGGAAACTGGCAATGAACCAGAAGACGGCTGCGGTTCGAATGAGGTGATTCATGTCCAATCCAATAGGTAGAAAAACAGGGACAGCGATGTCATCGGAGTCTCCGGTTGTAGTCATGATAAACGAACATGGCTAGTGGCTGGTCACAGCTAAGAATTGGGTTAGGACGGACTTCCCGTCCGTCATTTCGGTCAACAAAGAACGGACTCGAAGTCCGTTCTACAAATTCGCGGCAACCCCGAAAGGAGGTGTGACAGATCACGAGGGTCGCAA
Source organism: Novipirellula artificiosorum (assembly GCF_007860135.1). Lineage (NCBI taxonomy): Bacteria > Pseudomonadati > Planctomycetota > Planctomycetia > Pirellulales > Pirellulaceae > Novipirellula > Novipirellula artificiosorum. Next base: position 6,090 of record NZ_SJPV01000023.1, on the reverse strand, counting down.
TCCTGGACTGACAACCGTTTTGGCCATTCGGGTCTTTGCGGTTTACGCGGGGCGGGACGCGAAAGGCGATCCGTTCCAGGGGTACAGCATCGTCGTATGCTCTGGGATCAGAATCGCCCGATCCATGTTACCCCATCGGGATCTAAGAAAGTCGGGAAATCCCAACCGGGAAAGACGAGCCCTTCCAAATTCAATCAAGCTGGCTGTGATGTCTTTCCAAGGATGACCCTGGGGTAGATCTAGGTTAAAATCGGCGTACCAAGGCATCCCAGCCGAAATGGAGTGGAGGATATTCCTGTAACATGTTGAAGATGTATACGAAAACGATAGCCCTATTGGGTTTTGTGTTGCTGATGAGTCCCCACTCGGTGTCGGCTCAAGAGGTTTCTTTCAATCGAGACATTCGTCCGCTACTTTCCGATCGCTGTTTTGCTTGTCACGGCCCCGATGCTGAGTCTCGAGAGTCGGGTTTGCGTCTGGACCAGCCCGGCGGCGACGAGGGGGCCATTGGGTTTGTGATCGAGCCTGGCTCGGTTGCCGACAGCGAAATGTGGAACCGGATTACGACTGACGACGAATCCGAGATCATGCCGCCACCGGACTCCCATTTGAAGCCACTCTCGAAACAGGAGCTTAGCTTAGTCAGGCGGTGGATTGAATCGGGCGCCGAGTATGAAGGTTACTGGGCGTTCGAACCTCCGGCGCTGCCCGACGTGCCCGTCGTCAAGGACCCATCCTGGAGTGAGCAGACAATCGACTTGCATGTCTTGAAGAAGTTGGAGTCGATGGGGCGGTTGCCTGCAGCAGAAGCCGATTCGCGCACGTTGATTCGGCGAGTCACGTTTGATTTGACGGGCCTGCCACCCACGCGAGCTGAAATTGCACAATTCCTTGATGAGCAACAACAATCTCCCGATCAAGCCTGGGAGCAACTTGTTGATCGATTGTTGTCGCGGCCACAGTACGGAGAACACGTCGGTCGCTACTGGTTGGACCTCGTACGATTTGCCGACTCCGCCGGCATGCACAAAGACTTTTACCGAAACCATGTTGCCTATCGGGACTGGGTGATCCGGTCCTTCAACGCCAATCTTGGTTACGATGATTTTCTGCGTTATCAGCTGGCCGGAGATTTGTACCCGCATCCGTCGCAAGATCAACTCATCGCCTCGGGTTTCAATCGACTGCATCTGATCATCGACGTTGGCACCGCGTTGCCCGAAGAAAGTTTTTCAAAAAATGTGATCGACCGCGTGACATCGGTAGGCACAGCGTTCATGGGGCTGACAGTTCATTGTGCCCAGTGCCACGATCACAAATTCGACCCGATCACGCAACAAGATTTCTATTCACTCTCGGCGTTCTTTAACAACATCGACGCACAGCCGGAAACCGTTTCTGGGCGTGGTCCGAAAATGGGCTTGCAGCCTCCCTTTATTTCGTTGGCGACGCCCGATCAGCGAAAGCGGATTGATGAATTCGATCAAGCCATCGCTCAACTTGAAGAACTGAAGAAGCTTGCCGCGGAGGTTGAGGCGGAAAAGGAACTGTTGGCGTTATCCAAACGGCTAGAGCAGGGACGAGAAAAGTTCGACGAATCGATCCCCAAAGCGATGGTGATGAAAGAACGCGAGGAGATCCGGCCAACCTTTATTCTGCAGCGTGGTCAGTATGATGCACCGGGAGCAGAAGTTTCGAGGAACACTCCCAAGTTTTTTTCGCCACTGAAAAAATCGGGTGAGGTGGCGTCGAGATTGGATTTGGCTGAATGGTTCGTCGACCCAAGCAATCCACTGACAGCCCGCGTGGCCGTCAATCGGTTCTGGCAGCAATGTTTCGGTGTAGGACTCGTCAAAACCTCGGAGGATTTCGGCAATCAAGGCGACGTCCCCTCTCATCCGGAACTACTCGATTATCTGGCGGTCTCGTTCCGGGAATCGGGCTGGGATGTCAAAGCGCTGTTGAAACAGGTTGTCATGTCGAAGACGTATCGTCAGTCATCGATTGCCACACCCGAGGAATTCAAGGCCGATGCGGAGAACCGTTTACTCGCCCGTGGATCTCGCTATCGGCTCGATGCGGAGATGATTCGTGATCAAATCCTTGCAACGAGCGGCCTGCTTTCCGACAACATGTATGGCCCAAGTGTGAAACCGCCTCAGCCCAAAGGGCTCTGGCAGGCCGTCTCGATGATTGGCGAACGCTATCAGCCGGACACGGGCGAAGCGACTCATCGTCGCAGCGTCTACACTTTTTGGAAGCGTTCGATGCCACCGCCGCAAATGACGATCCTGAACGCACCGCTTCGAGACGCCTGTATTGCGAGACGCGAACGAACCAATACGCCCACGCAAGCGTTGTTGCTATTAAACGAACCTGAGTATCTCAGAGCCGCTCGCGAGTTGGCAGTCCTCACGCTCAAGCAACCCGCCGGCCAGCGACTCGATTTCGTTTGGGAAACGGTCTCAGCCCGACTGCCCGACAAGAACGAAAAAGCCGTCTTGGAAGAGTTGCTTGTTGATCTTAAAGCAAAGTACTCCGCCAATCCAGCACTTGCCAATGAGCTTTGCCAAGGCATCGAATGGTCGGCTGAGGAATCGACGGCCCAGCAAAATGCTGAAGTTGCCGCTTGGACAATCCTCGGCAATGTTGTCTACAACCTTGATATCACCAAAACCAAAGATTGAATCATGGCATCCGCTGAAACAATGGATTCGTCGCACAATCGGCGGCGTTTTTTGACCAACGCCGGTATGGGATTGGGCGTCGCTGCCTTTGCCAACCTCCTCGCCAGCCAAGGCTTTGCGACCCCGGCGGGGGCCGCTTCGATATCAGGTGGAACGAGAGGTCCCCATTTCCCTGCCAAAGCAAAGCGGGTTATTTTTCTTTTCATGGCCGGTGCCCCCAGCCAGATTGACCTGTTCGATTACAAACCCGATTTAGTGAAACTCTTCAAAACCGAGCTTCCGAAATCGGTCAGCATGGGGCAACGCGTCACGGCCATGACCAAAGGCAAGTCCCAATTGATCGCGCCGTCTAAGTTCAAGTTCTCGCAGCAAGGCGACAGTGGGATTTGGATGAGTGAATTGCTACCCCACCTTTCGGGTCATGCGGACGAGCTCTGTTTCATCCGATCGATGAATACCAACGCCATCAACCACGACCCCGGCAAGACCTCGTTTTGCACCGGATCGGAGATTCCAGGCAAACCCAGCATGGGCGCTTGGTTGAGCTATGGCATCGGCACGATGAATAAAGACCTGCCGGACTACGTGGTTTTACCTTCCGCGTTTTGGAGCGGCAAAGTCAACGTTCAAGCACTTTACTCACGGCTGTGGGGAAGTGGTTTCTTGCCTTCTAAACATCAGGGAACCAGTTTCCAAGCGGTTGGCGATCCAGTTCTATTTTTGTCAAACCCCTCCGGTGTCGATGCGAAGATCCGACGCCGAATGCTCGATTCCTTGAGCGAACTGAATACAAAACATTACTCTGAAATTGGCGATCCGGAGATCGAAACGACGATCGCTCAGCAGGAAATGGCGTTTCGAATGCAGACGTCTGTTCCCGAATTGACTGACATTTCCGACGAAACGCCAGAAACGCTGGAGATGTATGGGCCCGATATCGACAAACCCGGTTCCTATGCGAGGAATTGTTTGTTGGCTCGGCGTATGGCTGAACGTGACGTGCGTTTCATTCAGCTTTTCCATCGTGGCTGGGATCATCATTCGAGGCTTCCCGAAAACATGCTCGGCCAGTGTCGCGACGTTGATCAACCAACCGCCGCCTTGCTGACCGATTTGAAACAGCGGAATCTGTTGGAGGACACGCTGGTTGTGTTTGCTGGCGAGTTTGGCCGAACGGTCTACGGCCAAGGCAATTTGACGGTTGACAATTACGGCCGCGACCACCATCCACGATGTTTCACCGCGTGGCTTGCAGGCGGCGGTGTCAAAGGCGGGTTCGAGTATGGCAAGACGGATGAATTCAGCTACAACGTGATCGAAGACTCGGTTCATGTTCGCGATCTGCACGCAACCATGATGCATCTGTTGGGAATCGATCACACCAGACTGACTTTTCCGTTTCAGGGTCTCCAGCAGAAATTGACTGGCGTCGAACCAAGCCGCGTGGTGAAGGAAATCATCGCCTGAACTGTGGCGAATCGCCATCCCCTTTTCTGGCTTTGGGCCAAATGCACAGAATGCGGGTGAAACGGTGAAAGAGTGTTTGCTTGACGGGTGTCGATAATTCAAAACCAAGCAACCTCCCTCTTTTAAGAGTCATCCAAGATGCGAATGCACCGAAATCTTCAATGGAACATGCCGCTATGGGGGTGCGTTGCTGTTGTTAGCCTCTTCGGATTCCAGATCGAGACGCTCGCGGATAACTGGCCGCAATTCCGCGGATCCGGCGCGAACGCGGTTTCCTCGGCGCCCTTGCCGTTGCGATGGTCCGTTGAAGATGGAGAAACTCATAACATTCGCTGGCAGATTCCGGTTCCCGGCGAAGGGTGGTCGCAACCAGTCGTCTGGGACGGACGAATCTTCTTGACTTCTGCCGTGCCCGTTGCCGAAACGGAAGGCACCGGACCAGAAGAGAGCGTGGGGGGCGATGGCTATCGGCAGGACGATCTGATGGGCACAGAATATCGTTTTCAAGTGATGTGTTTCGATGTCGACTCTGGTAGCCAATTGTGGGAGACGACATGCAAGCAAGGTTGTCCACCGATCCCGAGGCACAGCACGAACACCTACGCCACGGAAACGCCCATCACCGATGGGCAGCGGATCTATGCCTATTTTGGGATGAATGGCGTCTACGCATTGGACCTACAAGGCAACGTGCTGTGGAAAAAGGATCTTGGCGTCTATGAGATGCGAGCGGATTGGGGAACGGCCAGTTCGCCAACTCTATTTGACGGTCGGATTTTTATACAAGTTGACAATCAAGTTGATTCCTTCTTGGTCGCATTGGACTGCAAAACGGGTGATGAGGTTTGGCGAGTTTCCCGTGACGAAAAGTCGCAGTACAGCAGCCCTATGGTTTGGCGTAATTCGGTACGCAACGAGTTGATTGTTGGCGGCATGGTGTACCGATCCTACGATCTGGATACTGGAGAACTGCTATGGCAGCTCGACATGGCCAAGGGCCGCAGTTCGGCAACGCCGATTGCTCACGGCGACCGTCTGTTCGTCGGCAACGAGTTCAGAGACCGCGGTGGCGAAGACGACGGCGGAGGGAGGCTGTTTTGTGTCAAACCCGGTGGATCCGGCGATATCACTCCTCCCGAGGATGCTTCGAAAAGTGAATTCGTCGATTGGTGGATCGAGAAAGCAGACATGCAGATGGCATCGCCCACAATTTGCCATGGAAAGATGTATCTTTTTGAACGTCGAACGGGCAACATGCACTGCCTTGACATCTCGAATGGAACGACGGCCTATCGAAAGCGGGTTCGTGGTGCCAGAGCATTCTGGGCGTCGCCGTGGACCGACGGCAACCGTGTTTATGCACTCGACTCCGATGGCACCACGCATGTCTTTTCCGCTGGCGATGGGTACGAACTGCTTGCTGCCAATGAACTGGATCAGCAGTCATGGGCGTCGCCTGCTTTGGCAGGGGGTCGAATCTATCTTCGCACGGTGGACCAGCTCTATTGCATCGATGACCTTAACGAGCAGGAACTGGATTAATCCTGCATGACGCAACGGCAAGTTGAACCCCGCAGTCCGTCGCCATCTTCCTCAGGGTCCGGATTTGCAGACAATCAGCAATCGGCCTGTTGGCGGGTTTTTAAGTTGTGACGAACACAGTGTTTAGGTATCCAACCACCCCTGCCCGCGCAGCGCTCGTTGTACCCCACATCCTAATCCGGTGATATGTTTTTGGCTCCTGGTCCGAATGTGTTCCATGCGTTGGACAGGTCGTGGCAGCGTTGCATCCCGATCCACAAGGTCTGCGTCGGTATCGATCGGTAAGGTGGTCACCAGCATCCAGCAAATCGGATCCTCCCCTTCGGGTACATTGACCTCTTCGCACAGCACCACGTTGACGCGGACGCTCGGGGGAAGATCCTTCGAGCCAACG
>NZ_SJPV01000022.1 GCF_007860135.1 Novipirellula artificiosorum | reverse complement strand
ACTTGGGCCATCAGAGCTCGGATAGAAGAATGGGGAACCGGATCGTTTAAACGCAAACTCAATCAACAACCACCCCAACACAACAGTCACTTGACAGCAGCAAACATTTCATAGAAGTGGACGAGGCCACGAGTCCTGCAACACGGGACTCGTGGCCTCGTCCACTACCAAAGTCGTCACTTGTTGTTCACGCGATGCTAAATTCCAGAATATGTTTTCTCAAACTTGTTGACACGTTCCGTCGTTGATGTACTTCTCGCTCCCTGAAACCCTATGAACCACGCGATCCAGGTGCAGACTGGAAATGGTTTCCAGGTGAGCGGGTAGGACTCCCGCCTGGGCGAGTGCTAGCCACAGGCTCCGTCTCGAGTGTTGCAGCTGGCCACCGCTGTCGCTTAAACTCGTTCCTATGGTTTCCTACCACCACTCGTCGTTTCGACCAATATTCTTCGTATTCTTGGTGCTTGGGCCGTTCGCCCAACGAATCCTCGAAGCACAATCGACGTCTTCCACCGTGAGCAAGCAGAGAACCCCATCATGATGAACTCAACCCTTCGCTTGTTGTTAACCATATGTTTTATGATTTCGGTGTGGGAGAATGTCATGGCGGAACCAAATCCCAATGACGTTTTTCGCGAGTACCTTTACACAAATACAGGTGGCGACGCGGGTGGTGCTCTTCGCGTCGGTGGCAAGAAGGGTGTTTCCTACCCCGACCGTGGTTCTGATTTCGACTACATCAACCAATGGGTTTCGTTTCCTCATCCATTGGACTTGGAACAGGCCACGCGAGCCGAAGTCGTTGTCGAAAAAATCCTCTCGCACAATGGGACTCATGGACTTGCCATCCAGTGGAACGACAGCGATTGGATTGATCTGCCGGCTCCGAAACAAATCCCAGAACCACGCCGTGACTACTACCACCACACATGCATTTCGGCCGAAGTTGATTTGGCGAATTTGGTTGCGGATGATGCAGCCGGGAGGAGCGGTGACGCGGTAAACCAGTTTCGATTGCGGGTCAGCCCCGACCAGGATTGGGGATGGCCCCAGCATTTAATCTACGGCGTGCATCTGAGGATCTATTACGAGCCAGCCAACAAAGAACATGTCACGGGCCGAATCCTAACACCGACAGCCGATTCAGTGGTCGGACTCGAGGTTCCTTTGGCCGTGGAGATTCTTGATCGCCAACGACACGTTGAAAGGGTCGATTACGTGGGGCTCTACGATGGAGTCAACTGGGAAGGCGACGGAATCCACCGACGTTGGCACTACTTTTTCTACCACGGGCAGCTGACGCATCACTTGGGAACTTCCACTGTGTTTCCCTACCGTTGCAGCTGGGACACTTCTTGGGTTCCCGACCAGAGCGAGCCGATTTCGCTAGCCGCTCGGATTGTTGACGATACGGGTTTGATCACCATGACCGATGCGGTGTCAGGGGTACAGTTGCATCGTGACGGTATTTCCGTCGAACTCTGTCGGCCCGAGCAAGTGCCAACCAACTGGGTGACTCGCAATCAAGCGTACGAAGAAAGCGTGACGATCAAAGGCAATTTGACGAGGGCGACTGCTGCTCGATTAGCTTGGTCGAGTTGGTCGCCAGGCTATATGAATGGCATCACGGTGAACGGCGTGAAGGTTTTGGACCACGAAGGTCCGCGCTATCGCTACTATGCTCATAGCGTCGATTTACCAGACGTCTCGATCCTTCGTTCGGGTAAGAACACAATCGGAACCGGAAAAACACCGCTGTACGATGGGAAGATGGTTCATGGAATGGAAGTCAATTGGCCTGGAATCCAATTGCTCGTTCGCTATCGAACAGCGAAGCGATCGCTCGATCATTGAACGGTCTTGCATGTCGATGACCAGCGTGGCAAATGGGGCGATACCGATTCGCCCGATTGGTTGCGGTATTTTGGGCTGCACGCTGCGGATCTGACCGATGACGGCATGAAAGATATCGTCTCAGGACGCTACTTCTATCGTAACCCGGGTGGCGACTTGACAGGAAAGTGGCAGCGAGTTGATTTCGGCCGCAATGTTGACGCGATCCTGTGTGTGGATGTCGATGGAGATGAGTTCGGTGACGTGATCGCACAAGCATTGCCAGATGTTTGGTGGATCGAAGCGAAGGACAGGCAGGGTTCGCAGTGGACGTTCAAGAAGATCGGCAATGTTCCCGAGACCACTCACGTCAACAGCCAAGGGTTTGGATTGGGGCAGATCATCGGTGGAGGGAAGCCGGAAGTGGTCTTGGCCGGCGAAGATGGCGTCCACTATTTCGAGATTCCGGCCAACCCAGACGATGACGCATGTCCGCGGACGCATATCACGACCGAGGCCTACGACGAAGGGCTCGACATCGCCGACATGGACGCGGATGGAAACTTGGACTTAATCGCAGGTAACGGCGAAGAATATGTGGCATGGTGGAAGAACCCCGGCACCGGTAAAGGCGATTGGCAACGGTACATTTTCGGAACCACCCATCCTCATCCCGCGGACCGCATCAAAGGCATGCCCGGCGTTCCGAGTCCAACGATTAGCGATGTGAAAGCGGATTGGTCGCTCTCGGGGACCCTCCCGCTGGAAAAGGCGTGACGGTGAATCATTTACAGGAGGCCGTCGCCGCTCTGCGGGATCGAGCCCTGAAGGCGGGTGTTGGCAATCCCTACATTGTCGGTATGAATTCAGGCGGCATTTGGGCAGCGGTCTATGTCGACCAGGCCGGGCTCGATGCCGTGAGCGCCTATCGCGGCGCGTTTGGTTCGACGAAAGAAGGCACGCCCTACGCCGAGCTGTGGCCTAACATTTGTAAGAGTTTTTTGGAGAGTCCCTGCAGTAGGGGTGACAACTCGAAACGCCAGTTGGTCGTGCCGCTTATGAGTGGCGCCAATCACACGCCGCGACACGAGGTGAAGCCGGAACAATTTGGTGCGCAACACTACTTAGAACCGCTACCAGGCGAGTTCATGGAACATGTCACGTCGGGCATGGATTGGGTCGCCAACCATCCTGACAACTGCGAGGCGGACAGCGTGCTCATCTATGCCTGGAACGAACACTCCGAAGGCGGTCGAATCTGTCCAACCATGGGCACAACGCCCGAGTATGCGCCCAATACGCGACTGCTGGACGAACTCGCTCAGGCGATCGCGGGATGGCAGCCTACATCTTCTACCCCATTGGCGGAAGCTCCGAAATACGCTGATGGTCGCCCCGAAGCCACGCTGCGAATGGATGCGAAAGATCATGGCGTGGTGCTTCGCTACGGCGACGGCCCCGAACGATGTGACATGCTTGGCGCCCGAGATGTATGGGTGTTTGAAGATAAGGGCACTTACTATCTGCATTACGACGCAGCCGGGCCCGAGGGTTGGCTCTGCTCGCTAGCCGTCAGCAAAGATCTGTTAAGTTGGGAGAAGAAAGGACCCATTCTCGAGTTCGGCGGACCGGGTGAGGATGATTCGAAATCCGCTTCCTATGGTGTCACGTTTTCCGACGGCAAGCAGTGGCACATGTTCTATCTCGGAACGCCCAATGTATCCGCCCCGCCGGATCGGATCCCATCGTTCCCGTATCTCACGATGAAAGCCAAGGCGATTCGTGCGGCGGGCCCATGGATCAAGCAAACAGACGTGGTCCCTTTCCGCACGAAACCCGATACCTATTACTCGATCACGGCCAGTCCTGGTCAGGTGATTCAGAACGGCGACGAATATCTTCAGTTCTTCAGTGCCACGACGCGCAAGCCCGGGAATCCCTGCCAAAGACACGGTGATCGGTGACGTCGACTGGGAATGGGTTTGCAACAGGGGCAACGGTAACGGTAAAGCGAGTCTACACGCTTGAATCTTTCAAAACCGCTGATCGATGTTTCAAGTCGACGACGAGAATGAAGCCCGGAGAGAAACTGCGACTCAACGAAAAATCATGCCTGCCTTGGAAAATCCCGTGTGCAAGTCACGCTACAATCATCTAATCTAAATCGCACACCGTATTTCTCCGTTGTTTTTCGTTGAACCACAAAGCACGCCCCTCCAATCGGACGGAACCACACATGACCCGTAAGCAGATCCCCTTGCCGTTAATGGCTGCTGTGATGCTGAGCCTCCCTTTTGCAGCCACGGCTGCTCCATCGGAGATATCCGGCCTTGGAATGAACGCGGTTTGGCAAGATGGCTGCTTGAACCTAAGGCGGAGCGATTCGGATCAGTCGTTTCTGATCCACACCGACGAGAACTCGTCGGGCGCTACGGAGGCCGTCGTGCGAAGCGTTAACGACCCTACGTGGGGTCAAGGACAAGCGATTCGATTGCAGCAACCGTCCGGCGATCAAACGCAGGTAACACTCTTTCCAACGTTGCCATTCGCCGTCTGGCAGCGCACCCTTGTCAACACGGGCGATGGACAGCGGGTTGTCAACAAAGACTCGATGCTTTCCGCCAAGCTCGATCTGGGCGTACCGCCAGCACAGCTAAAGACAATCAGTACTGCGGGACTGCTGGATGTTGCCGATCATCCCGGCGGTTACACGTTCATGGCTGTCGGTGACCCCAATAACCACCGGGGCATCGTCTGTGGATGGTCTACTCACCATCGCGGTTCGGGAATTGTTTTCTCCGACGTGATCGACTCTCAGGCAACGCTGCAAGCGCGCATCGACTATGGCGACTTGCGCATTGAGCCTCAGCAGCAAGTGAAAACCGAAACGCTGCTGATCGGCTTTTTCGACGACATCCGCCTGGGACTGGAACAATACGGCGATGCGATTGCCAAGCAATTGAACATCCGGCTCCCGGACCAACCCAGCGTTTACTGCACTTGGTATCACGACGGTGCATCGGACGAACAGAAGATCGCGCGCAACACCGATTTTGTTCATGACCAGTTGGTCCCCTACGGATTCCATGTCGTGCAAATCGATGACAAGTGGCAGGCCGGTCAAAGTCAGAACGGACCTCGCAAAGATTTTTCTAAGATCCTTGCCGATGGACCCTACCCTTCGGGCATGAAAAAGACCGCCGACTATGTCCGCTCGCAAGGACTCGTTCCCGGAATTTGGTTCATGCCGTTCGCCGGCACATGGAACGATCCCTACTGGGCCGACAAGCTCGATTTGTTCTACAAGGAAGGACGATCGCCAGACAACCACATCAACGAAACCAACGGTGGCAAGCGGCCCGACTTTCCAGCAGGCGAAGCCCCCTTCGTCGCTCGCTGGGGTGGCACCTGCTTGGATATGACCAACCCCAAGACGCAACAGTACCTGCGATCGATCGTCCAACGCATGGCCCACGAGTGGGGATACGAGTACTTCAAGATGGACGGCCTGTGGACGGGAACCGGTGCGAAGCTGTTGTACGTCAATTCTTCGTATCAAGACGATGACTTGGGACAGACGACTCGCTTCGATCCAACAATCACACCCATCGAAGCCTATGCCAAAGGATTGGACCTTGTGCGTCAGACAGCCGGTCCTGACGCATTCTTTCTTGGATGTTGCGCGCCGCAAAACATGCGTTCGTTCGGGCCAGCGATGGGCCGAGTGGACGCGATGCGCGTCGGACCCGACAACGGAGCTCTACCGGAAAGGCTGGTCCGCGGGCCGCTGTTTTCAACGCGAGTCTTCTTCTTGAACAAGCGAGTTTGGTACAACGACCCTGATCCCGTCTACGTACGGCCTTCGTTCCCGGAACCGATGGCCCAAACGTCGGTGTCCTGGACGGCCCTGACCGGCTCGCTGCACTCCAGCAGCTACAGCTACTACGAACTGCCAGCGGATCGATTGGATATCCTGCGACGCGGTTTGCCATCACATACTCTGAAGACCGTCCGCCCCGTGGACTACCTGGAAAACGACCCGGCCCAAATCTGGCTGTTAACGGATGAACGCGATCCGGTGCGGAAAGACGTTGTCGGGTTGTTCAACTGGGATATCAGCAAGTCGGCCAAGTTGGAGTACCCGCTAGAGCGACTCGGTGTACCGCAGGCGGAAAAATATGTGGGCTTCGATTTTTGGAACGATCGCTTCGTACCGCCGTTTTCGGAAACGGTTGCTGTGGATCTGAAAGCTGGCGGCTGTGCAATGCTGGCCCTCCGGCCCGCTCAAGAACATCCGCAGGTGATCAGTACGTCGCGACACGTCACGCAGGGCGTCGTTGATTTGCGCAACGAGCATTGGGACGATGCAACCGCTACGCTCAGCGGTGTAAGCGAAGTGATTGGTGGCGAAGATTACGAATTACGGATCGTCGTGCCAACCGGCAAAGCATCATGGCAGCTAAAGGATGTCGTCCTGGCCGACTTGACCGACACGACTGAGATGACCGCTGAGCTTTCGGGCCCCACCGTTCGCGTGCGGATCCGATCGGCAGCGGGTGGCCAAGTCAGATGGTCGGCACAATTCGAGCCGAGCGAGGTGCGGGCCGAGCACCCTGAACCCGTGAACGAACTCGAGGCGACAGTCGATTTCGATCAAGTGTCGATCGGCTGGAAACCTTCCAGCCCGTATGGCTATCGGGTCTTGCGAGACGGAGTGTCGATGGCCGAAATCGGCGGCATGTCGTACCAAGACGGAACCGTCAAGTTCGGAATGACTTACGACTATGCGGTGCAAACGCGAGGTTGGGATGGCCAGTGGAGCGAAGCAAGGCACGTGACAGCAGTCATGCCTAAGCAGGTGGAAACTCCCGAGCAACCGCCGTTGCCGCAGGTCTTTCTATCCGATCTGAAGCCCGCGAAATCTTCGACCGGCTGGGGCAGGATCGGAATCGACAAGTCGTCGCGGGGAATTTTTCGGAGCGGACAGGATCGCAAGCATGCCTATTTCTTCGCACGTTCGGACATCCAACGGGCGTATTCGTCGAGCTCAATTTTTCCGTCCTTGTTTCGATCAGCGTCGTGAGGCGACATCAGCATCTGGGAGTATTCATCTTCGGTGAGCAATCCATCCTGATTCTTATCATAGCGACCAATGATACGCTGGGCATAACTTTTCATTTTGGGATCGAGAGATCCCGAAGCAATTCGAAGCATTTCGTTCGGTCTTCGACGGTGCAAGTCGAAGCTGCGAGGTAGGCAAGCGACAACGTCTCCATGAACTCATTGGGGCGGTCGGCCAATCGAATCTTTGCTGGCACAAAAAATTCTTGATGAATTCGAGGGGTCGAAAAAGCGTCAGGTAGCCGGCTCAGTTCGATTGTGTCTTGACGTTCCTTCAGCGGCGCGTTCTTCACGATCCACTGGACAAGCGGCTTGATTGCGCCGCCAGAAACGTCCCGTCTCGCGCACACGTACTGCAGAATGCGCCCCTGTTCCGATGTGTCCGCTTCATCCAGCACGTCTGCCAGCAGTTGAAAATAGGATGTCCTTGGGTTGGCCCATTGAAGCAGGGTAGGCAACGTTGAGTCTTGCCAATTGCGGCGGTGACCGCCACCCGCATCAAGCAGCAACTCGGTAAGCCCTTCTGGGCTGGCCTGGGATTCGTTGCCTGTCTTGATTTGCAATTCATCGACCTGTTCTCCCTCGCGCAGCAGGCGAATGGACATTCTCGATCAAACAAAACCAACGGCGTCGAGCAATCCATGATCGCCCCGGCACGGGGCACAGTTCCCTTGGCGTCCGGCGGCTTTGTGGCAACGGTTCGTCGGAAGTAAGGGCGCAGCGGATGGAGTCGCTTCACGGATGGTCGTCTTGCAAGCTGGAAGCTGGCAAGATCAGCCGAGCAATGAAATGAGAATCCCGGCGGCGACTGCGGATCCAATGACTCCGGCGACGTTGGGTCCCATCGCATGCATGAGCAGCATGTTTTGACGATTGTATTGTGAACCCACAATTTGCGACACGCGCGCTGCCATCGGAACTGCGGAAACACCGGCCGAGCCAATCAATGGATTGATTCGACCGCCGGAGAGCTTGTTCATCAGCTTTGCCATCAGCACTCCGGCAGCCGTCCCGACCATAAACGCGGCACAGCCAAGCACAACAATCATCAACGTACGCGGATTCAGGAACGCATCGGCAGATAGCTTTGTGCCAACCGCCAAACCAAGCGCGATGGTGACAAGGTTGATCAATTCGTTCTGTGCCGTCTTGGACAAACGTTCGGTTACACCACTTTCGCGGAGCAGGTTACCGAACATCAGCATGCCGATTAAGGGGAGCGCGTCGGGCAGTGCCAACAGGCAAAGTAGGAAGACGGCGATCGGAAACAAGATCTTGGCCTTTTGACTGACTGGGCGCCGCTGTTCCATCATGATCTTTCGTTCGGCGTCATTGGTTAACCACTTCATAATCGGTGGTTGAATGATTGGGACCAAAGCCATGTAGCTATAGGCTGCCACGGCGATCGCTCCCAATAAATCGGGCGCGAGTTTGCTTGCTACGTAGATTGACGTGGGACCGTCGGCACCGCCGATAATCGCGATCGCACCGGCTTCTTGAAGCGTAAACAACCCGACCGATGCGGCGACCAAGAAGGTACCAAAAATACCGAACTGGGCAGCGGCTCCTAGCAACGCACTCCAAGGATTGGCCAGCAACGGGCCAAAGTCGGTAAGCGCACCGACTCCCAAAAAGATCAACAGCGGGAAAATCCCGGTCGTGATGCCATAAAAGAAGAAGTAATAAAGCAACCCACCGTCATTGCCGACCGGACTTGGTGGCGCCGTCATGTTAGCGCCAACCGAATTAACAAAGACACACCCCATCGCAATCGGAACTAAGAGCAACGGCTCGAAGCCTTTCGCAATCCCTAAGTAGAACAGTAGCAAAGCGACGCCGATCATCAAGTAGTTTCCAAAATCCCAACCAATCTGGGCCACGCCGCTTGAGTTCCAAAGCTTCCCCAATCCGACGCTCAGCATCGTCACCAAGCTGTCGTTGTCGGCAACTTGCTTCGGCCGTGGTACCGACGAATAACCGCGGGAAAGGTAAAGCGAATCGAGACGATATTGGACCTCCTCTGCGCAATCGCGGAGCGATTCCGGCACCAGCAACACAAGGACCCCGCTCGGTCTCATCTTTCCTCGGCTCTCGACCCGATCCGTGAATAGCGGAAACTCAAACGCGACAGGGGTCTCGGTTTCAAAAGCATCAAGTACAGGTTGCCAACCCTCACTCGGATCCGCTTGTTGCTCTCGTCCCAGGTCACGAAGGTTTGGCTCACGAAGGCTGGGAACACGACATGGCAAAGCTGCCGTTGCATTGAGCTCATGGAGCAACTCACACGCCACTTCATAGTCACCCGGCAGGTAGACGATGCGGTAGCCGGCGCTGGGATCTAGCATTTCGCTGGGCACGTCAGGCGGTGTCGGCGCGGAACCGGCTGCATGCACAACGGCCGAGCAGCACAAGACGATCAGGATTGGAAACGGACGCATGATGTCACTTTGCGATTGCGAGGGTTGGGCAAGAAGGATTTTAGCTGGACAGCGTCATTTTGTGGGCGATTTACCGTAGTTTGCCGAATCAATCTCGGACTGAGCGGCAGGGCACTCGCCGCCGGTATTTCATGGTCCTAACCGGCGGCTAGCGTCTTGCCGCTCATAAAGTGGCGCTGTCCTGCTAGCCGAGCGTGTACAACGTATCGCCCACGGCAATCGCATCCCCTTGCTTGACGTGGATCGCAACGATCGTGCCTGACTTCGGAGCAACCAATTCGGTTTCCATCTTCATCGCCTCGAGCATCATGACCGTTTCGTCCGCGGCGACCGAGTCGCCAACACCCTTGATCAACTTAATGACGTTCCCAGCGAGCGTTGCCTTGATCGCTTCGCCACTTGCACCCGATGCCACCGCCGCGGGCGCGGAACCGGGTTGCGTGTTTGCTGCGGTCGGCGCGACGGGAACGGCCTTCGAGACGGCACCTCCTTCCGTGACGGTGACTTCGAATGCGTTTCCGTCCACGTTGACCGTGTAGCATCGTGGCCCATGGGTGACGTTAGGAATCGGCGCCATCTTCTCGGCCGCGGGCGACGCTGCGGTTTGCGGATCCTTACCGATATTCAACGGACCTTGCGCCCGAGACTTGAAGAACTTCGGTGCAACCTGTGGGAACAATGCATTGGTCAGGACGTCTTCATCGGAGCCATTGAATCCCTGCAATGCTTCCGCTTCGCTTTTTAGCTTGTCCCATTCGTTGTCGAGTAAATCCGCGGGTCGGCACGTAATCGCGTTTTTGCCCGTTTGTGCTTGAGCAATTGCGACGACGTCCGGGTTGTACTCGCCACTGGTCTTGCCGTAGTAGCCAAGCATCAAGTCTGCAAACTCAGCGGTCAATTTCTTGTACTTGCCCATCAACACGTTAAAGACGGCTTGGGTTCCCACGATCTGGGACGACGGCGTGACGAGCGGCGGGTAGCCGGCATCCTTCTTGACCCTTGGCACTTCTTCAAGCACTTCGTCGAGTCGGTCGCCGGCTCCTTGTGCCTTCAATTGGCTTTCCATATTCGAGAGCATGCCGCCGGGAATCTGGCTTTGAAAAATATCCGTCTTCACTCCGGTAAATTTCGTATAGAATTCGGCGTATCGACCCTTCACCTTCTCGAAATGCTTATTCGCTCGAGCGACCGCGGCCAAGTCGATGTTGGTCGTATAGCCGGTTCCTTCCAACATTTCGACAAAACTCTCGGTTGGGTTGTGCCCCGTTCCCAAACTCATCGCACTCAGGCTGGTGTCGACTTGGTCGCACCCTGCTTCAACCGCTTTCATTAGCGACACCATCGTCACGCCTGTCGTGGCATGAACGTGCAAGTGGACCGCCATCTCCTCACCGCATGCCTGCTTGATCGCCTTGACCAAATCGTAGGCCGCTTGCGGCTTGATCAGGGCAGCCATGTCTTTGATGCAAATCGAGTTGGCACCCATCTCCTGGAGCTGCATCGACAGTTCGGCGTACTTTGCATTCGTATGGACAGGGCTGACGGTATAGCTAATGCATCCCTGAGCATGTTTACCAGTCCTGCGAACCGCTTTCATCGCCTGTTGCAGGTTTCGAGGATCATTGAGTGCATCGAACACACGGAAAACGTCCATGCCGTTCTCGGCGGCCTTGTCGACAAATCGATCCACCGTGTCATCGGCATAGTGTCGATAGCCAAGCAAGTTCTGGCCGCGGAGCAACATTTGCGTCTTGGTGTGCTTCAAGTGCTTCTTAAAAGTTCGAAGACGTTCCCAAGGATCTTCATTCAAGAATCGGATACAACTGTCAAACGTCGCACCTCCCCAACACTCCAGCGACCAATACCCAGCACGGTCAAGATCATCGAGGGCAGGGATCATATCTTCCATTGCCATGCGGGTTGCCATCAAACTTTGATGGGCGTCACGCAAGATGACATCCGTAACTTGAATAACTTTGTCAGGCATAGTGAGGGAGTCCTAGAGTGAGGGGGGCCGATGGTGGTCGGTCGGGCTAGTGGCGGTCCGCTTCAAACGCGGTGATAGCTGCTTGGATGACGGCGACGAGTTTTTTGTCCGTGCCGCCACGAGACGCCAGCGCATCATGGGGTGAAGTCGGAAGGCGGTCGGCGGGGGGAAAGACGCGGGTGATCCATTGGATTACCCCAACCAGAACGACCAGGAACAAGTAGACGCCTGCCATGCCAATCAACGCAATCATCAACTGTTCCATCTTCCTGGCCCTTGTGATTCCTGGTTTGGTACGATCTCTTGCTATCTAGAGAATGGTAGCGAATCCTCGCCAGCAAGGATACGAGGTACTGCGCGAGCGAAGGAAACTCCACGGCCAACCACCGGGGGGTCCAGGAGCGGGAACAAGCCGCTGGGCCGACTTGTATTGGCCCTGCCTGCTATTCCGACTTCACGATCTCGATGTCATGCAAGACCTCTTGGTAGAGTTTCTTCCAATCGACATGCCCCACCCGGTTCGTCCACAGTGGATTCTTGTACTGCTTCATGGCCAAGTCCATATAGAGCTTCCAATACTCCGCTGCTTGCGTCACTTCCGTCATCGCGCGATCCTGATGGCTCTTTTCATGGTTCTCGCGATAGAACGCCAACTCCGTCGCTCCGCGAATCTTGTGTGCATAGTATTTCCCTAAGTAGGCCATACAGCGGATGTCGGAGAGCGTCTTGCGTAGCTCCATTTCATCTCCTGCCTCCAGCGTTTCAAGAATCGCCAAAGCCCGATCTGCGTTGTCATGAATCTGTTCCGATACGGCAAGCGGAGTGATTCCGTCGATCTTCTCGCTACCCCGTCGAGCTTTGACAAAATCGGGAATCGAGATATTGTCCGTACTTGGATGCGGCGGCAGCGAAATGAAGCGATTGACATCGTGAAAGCCGCTGACGGTTTCCGCTGATTTCGGCCGGCTCTTACAGGCTTCAATGTACCACTGAAAATCAAGCGATCCCCAATGGAATCCTGTCGTCAACGGATAGATCATCGATGCCGATTGCCAGGCGTCAAACAACGCGGTGGCGTCCGTTTGCGGGAACTGAGCTTGCAAAATCTGAGTGAATCGATCATTGCCAAGCTGCGGATTGTATCCCAGCCGTCCCCAAAGCATCCAATGATACCAGTGTTTATCGACTTCGACCCGCCGCGGTGTCGTCGGATCGAGGCTGAGGAACTCTCGGCCCCAGATGTATTGGTCCGACCCGTAGTAGAAGCCACGTGACACGTCATATGGAATGTTTTGAATGAACTCGCGGACAAAATCAGGTGCGCCCCAGCGAAAATAGTAGTTGTCATCATTGCGCAGCGTCCAGATTGTTTTCAGGTCTCCACGACTCTGAATGTCGCTGACGAACTCTTCGTGATAGGGTTGCGTGGTGCAGCTCATCACGTGGGCCTTGGCGTACTTAAAACTGAAGATGAAATCGACCGTCGGATGATCAAGCAGCGGTTTGAATCGGTCTGCGATATCCAACGCACCGGACATGTGCTGGCGATGAATCAGGGTCATCTTCCGATCCGGCAGCGCGGCAGCCGCGTCCAAAATGCCTTGGCCATAGGTGGCGAACAACCAATCCTCTTTTTCCGTACTGGTCGCCCGTGGTCCGCCCGGCCTCGACCGCATATTTTCACCTGGTGTCAGTCCGACTCCGGCTAAATCTGGATACGTCAGAAACATCTGCTTGACGCTCTTGCGAAAGTAATCAACGGTTGTCTCATTCTCTACAGAGTCGGTAATGCCATACTTTCCACCGGTCCCATAGACGAAGGTGTTCCAGGTTACGAAGTAGAAGTCAACGTTGCGTTCCTTTCCATATCGCATCACCTTTTGCCAGAATGCGATCTTATCGTCGATCGTCATTCGCTTCAAAATCTCGACGTTGTTGATGATTTCAGGAGCGTCAAAACCCGTTCCTGTTCCCGAGTAATATTCCTCCCATTGCAGCGTCGATCGTTGTACATCTTGCAACGCCACGTTGGGGTAGTCGGGCACCTTGACCAGCGACGGGAAGGGGTGCATGTTCCAGAGCGAAACGAAGTTGTAACGATGCGAGGCGAGGCTATCGATCGTGTTCGTCCAGTAGTCAAAGCTCCACATCTCCGCGATGTTCTGTTGGGCAGCATCGCATGGATCGGTGTAGCTGGGCGTGCGCACATCCAGCGGGATATTGAACTTCGTGCCACGCATGGCCATGTAGGGGCTCTGCTGGTTGTCCTGAATCGCGTCCAGGCCGCCGATTCGGATCAACTCAGCCACCTCCAACCCACCGTACATTGCGCCAGCCGCATCTTGTCCCACAATCACGATCTGGTCGGAACGGTTGCGTTGAATTGCAAAGGACTCGGCAGGTTTGCCCATCGACCGAGTTTCAATTTGTATCAAACATTCCGCGTCACTCTCCTCATCCCTTTTCCCCGTTTCCGCTAACGCTTGCTCGATCTTCTCCGCAGCGAAAGCGATCTGGGGAATGTTCGCATCAAAACGAAGGCGTACTTCGGAGCCATCGGCACCGCTCGCAATTGCTAAAGCGAAGGAAACGAGCGTGAATAAACAGGCGTGTCGCATCTTAGGTTCCTCTAGAGAGATCTCGAGATCTTACGTTGTTGTGGTTCGGGGTAGGTAGGTAGCATCGGACCGGTCTTCCCGGATCATCTTGTGTTCACCCGATCGCGGGAAATCCGATTTGAAGCCAGCTTATTGGGAACGTTTCCAGTCGATCGTCGTGGCGTGGGGGGAGTACCAAGGTTTCGCTGTAAGACGACCCTCGTCATGCTGCCCCAACAGACGCACGACCTTCTCCTCGCCTGGCAGAAGGTCAAAATAGTTATCCTCAAAGAACCAGCCGAACGGGTCGCCTTGGGCGTCACCGGTCAGCGTCACGCAGCGTGCAAACTGGTCCGTGGTCAGTACCAATGCTCCTTCTCGTACCTCTACCTTCAGTTTGGCTTCGGGGAAGGTGAGTCGGCGCTCGATGTCGGCAAACCCATGGGTGCGGGCCAGTACTTGACCTGAGTTGTCGGTGAGTGTGGCAAACAGAAGATGCTCTTTCCGAAAGGCTCGAATGCCGGCCTGATCCAAACGTACGACGACCGTCGATTTACCTGGAGCAACCGTGACCTCGCGTACGATCTCCTTGCGGAACTCGTTTTCTTCCAGGTGGTACAACTGGATCTTGACGGTTCCCGTCACAGGTTCTCTTGTATCGTTGATCGCCCACAAATAAAGGTAGGTGTCGAAATCGAAGGAAAGCATCAGGGGTTCATAAGCGCGACGCAGTGCGTAGTAGACATGTTTGGGCTCGAGGAAATAGTCGACCTTGGCGCTATAGACCTGGGGCCAGGAGTCGTTGTACTTCCAGACAAGGTATCCACCGCAACACCGGCGATCGGACTGCTCGGTCGCAGGGCGACCACGACGTTGGCGTTCCACCGTGTCTTGGTAATAAAGTGACTCTGCCATACCGAGGCGATGCACCAGGCCGGCGGCATCCGTGGCATCGTAGAATTGTTCAACAGGCCCCGTTTTCTTCCAGCTTTCAGCGCACGTGTAGGGCATCCAAGTCTCTGGGAACGGGCGCCGGTTACCGTGCAGATAGAGCGTGGAGTAGCCTTGGGGCCAGAGGTCGTCGGGATCCATGAATCGCTGCAAACTATGCAGTACCGGAGCCGAGATGCGTGTGTCCTCGCTGGCGAAATTCAAGTAGTCGTAGCCCGGCACGAACCACATGTTGGTGTAGCCATGCGTGTTGCCTTCACGTGGATCGTTGGGATTCATGCCAAAGTACGGACTGCTGGGCTGGTAATACCTCTCAGGATCGAGTTCCTTACAGACGGCTCCCACGGCTTCGGCCGCGGCCAAGCCGCCCCAGGGCCCGTGATCCTCAAAGTCTTTGTTGTAGTCTTCATGGGCCCACTGCGCCGCTTCATTGCACCCGCACCAAGAAAGGATCGAGGGGTGATGCTTGAGACGCTTGATCATGGCGCGGGCCGCTTTCGTGCACGTCTCAATGCTCTTCGAATCCGACCGCATCGGCAGTCGGGTGAAATCCTGCCACAGCAGCAAGCCCCTCGCGTCGGCCTGCTCGTAGAATGCATCGGGCGGCGCTTCGGCCGGCCCCCAGACGCGCAGCGCATTGAAGTTGGCGTTCTCGGCCAAATCAAATAGCCGATCCACACGTGCCGTGTCCCACACATCGCTCATCAGATTCGGAGTCACCCAATCACCGCCTCGAAGGAACACCGGTACGTTGTTGACGACGAAATGAAGGGGTTCGGGCATCGTCACGCGCCGGAATCCGAGCGTGCGTGACGCGATCTCTTGGACTTCCCCGTGCGTCAGCAGCGTAACGTCTGCACGATAGAGCGGCTGATCCCCGTACCCGCGTGGCCACCACAACGACGGTCGGTCGATTTGCAGAACGCCACGCACATCGAACTCGCCCCCCGTCACCGCCACCGGCACGGTGGTCTCGCCAACACTCTCGCCATTGGGGTCCAGCAGTCGCACCAGCAGGTCCAGCGATTCAAACGGACTGACTCCTTTGACCTGCACCGTGACCGTCCCGCTGGTCAGCGTTTCATTGAGCGTCACGTCGGCAAGCACTTCCTCCAAACGATTCCCCTCGGAAATCTCGACGAAGATCTGATCGAACACGCCAACCGAAGAGATGGATGGATTGGGCCCGAGGTAGCTGCCCCGATCACTTCGCTTGCCGCTGTCCGCACGAGATCCCGCGTGGCAGTGCAGAACCAGCACATTCTCCGATCCCAAATGATCACTCACATCCACCACCAGGGGTAGCTTGCTGGCATGCGAGGCAAGCTTCTTGCCGTTGAGATAGACGTCGACCTTATTCTCGATCCCCATCAGCCGGAGTCTGGCCTCGCGTCCCCGTTCTTCGACGGAGAACCGCGTCGCATAGACCCAGTCCTTTTGACCGACCCAAAAACACTTCTCGGTTCCATGCGGCAGCCAAGGCGCTTCGATTTTGCCAAGGCGCAGCAAAAGATCATGCACCGTAGCCGGCATCCTTCCCACGTCCAACCAACCTTCGCTCTCTTCGGACCTCGCGGCTTGGTTCAGTAGCGAGGTGTCGAGAGCCTCGCGCGGCGCGAACGACTTGATCTTCCAACCGTCGGCTACCTCGATACGTTGCAGGCATGGTTCCGCGGCACATGCTTCTGCTGAGTCCCAGCCTGAGACCGCGAAAACAGAGGTCATTGCAAGCGCCAAAGCGCAATAGGCCTGCTGACGACATCGTTTCTCGAACATGACAACATCCTTTCTTGTTGAGGTGGGACGACCACCGCCGGTCAGGCGACGCTGCAAATCGGAAGCAAGCCAATGTACAATGCGTGGCGGATCGACGAACAGAAGGCGGCGGTCGAGAAGGGCGAGAACCTTGCGGTTAGTGAAGGTGCCGTCCCAGTCTAACGCATTCTTTTTGGCACGTCGGTCGGTGACCGCTGCGAGCCTGCAAAAAAATCGCAGAATCAAACCTCTGGCTGCAAATTGGCATGCGCCGTTCGACCATGCGCTCGCAACGGTCATGTCGGCAACGCAGGGTCTGCAGAACAGTAACTCCCGTTTGGATTCCAAACGACCGGTGTCTTGAAGGTTGGCCCGCCTACCGGCAATACGCCGCCGCTGTTAAAAAGAATGGGCCGAAGCGACCCGGCTGACAACTCTGGAGACTGGCCGTGACGGCAAAGGTCTCGGTGCATCCATCCCGCCGGTTCAACAACGGTTGCCGAGGTTCTATGAACATCCACACACTCTCTTTCCTGCTGCTCCTTGGACCCCCGATTTCGGTCGCAGCTGCTACCGAGCGAGTCCCACCACTACCACCGGGATTGAGCGTCTCGGAGGGGCAACTCCTGTTGGCAGGAAAGCCTTACCGAGGCATGGGGGCAAACTATTTCAATCTGTTTTACCGAACGCTCTTGGATTCGGCCGACACGTCGTTCGAAGAAGGACTCAAGCAACTCTCCGAAGCCGAAGTGCCGTTTGTTCGTTTCATGGCCTGCGGCTTCTGGCCGGTTGATTGGGAGCTCTACCGACAAGACAAGGAAGCCTACTTCAAACGGTTGGATCGAATCATCCGCGCGGCCGAGCAGCATCAAATGGGCCTGATCCCTTGCCTGTTTTGGTACATGCCAACCATTCCGGACATCGTCGGCGAACCGATGGATCAGTGGGGAAATCCTGACAGTCGAACGACCGCTTTCATGCGCCAGTACACCAGAGAAATCGTTCTCCGGTACCGCAATTCAGCGGCGATCTGGGGCTGGGAATTTGGAAATGAATACAACCTCCATGTGGATCTGCCTAATGCATCCGAGCATCGCCCGAAGGTGGTGTCTGCACGGAAAACGGCGCTACGAAGAACCGCTCGAGACGAACTCTCATCGAATGCCATGCTGACCGCCTATTCTGTGTTCGCCAGTACGGTCCGCCAATATGACAAGCACCGAATTCTGATCACAGGAAATTCCATCCCTAGAACCAGCGCCTATCACAACACCAAAGAGCACAGCTGGAAAAGTGATTCGAGGAACCAGTTTGAACAGACACTGCTGCGGGACAACCCGGATCCTTTCAACGTGATTTCGATCCATGTCTACCGCAACAGCGGCCAGGCCAACACGACAAGCATCGCGGAACTGGTGGCGACGCTATCGGAGATCGCTGCAAAGGCAAAAAAACCACTGTTCCTAGGAGAGTTTGGTGCACCCAAGACGCTCGGTCCGAAAGAAGAAAGAGCTCGGTTCCAGCAATTGCTTCGCGCGGTCGAGGCGTCCGAGGTTCCCCTGTCCGCTTTTTGGGTTTTCGACCATTCGCAACAGGACAAGGATTGGAACGTCACGTTTGAAAATGAAAGAAGTTATATGCTAAGGATTGTGACGGATGTCAATCTTCGTAACCACGAAGGCAACTCCGATCCGTGATCAAAGCGTCTGTCCAGGGTGCGAACCCGAGCAACCGGCGTCAGGCACTGCGATTGGCAAGCAACGCATGGCTCGCGGGCCGTTCGTTTGCCGAAGAGACTGCGATCAATGAGAGTGGGTGGGGTGTGTTGGACCTCCCTTTCGCACTCCGTAACTGGCTCTCGGTCGCAACGAAGACTACGATAGACGGGCCCGCCAAGATTTCCTGCCCCTACGAAGTGAGTCATCACCGATGCGATCCCGTTTTCATTACCCGTCGTTTTGCAAGGATTTGACGTGGAACAAGCATGTAAGCGATCGTTCCATCCACTTCGCCTGCCAGAGGCCTCTGCGAACCGCCGCTGGATCCTTCCTTTCTATTTTCACACTTCTGTTACTCTCCCTCATGCCCACCCCCAGCCGTGGACAATCGATCTGGGTCGAAGGGGAAGACGCGGTCAAGTCGTCGGCGAAGCCCCACCCTTGGTATACCGACGTGACGACAGATCAGTTGTCCGGAAGCGACTTCCTCAGTCACTATGGTGATCAAGCATCAGCGGAAGCGGAGTACGTCGTTGAAGTGCCTGCGGATGGCGAGTACCAATTTTGGGTACGAGCGAACCCAGTCCGTTCGCGTTTGTCGTACCAGATTGGCGACGATCCTTGGACAGCGATTGATCTCAAGTCACTGGCCATTGGAAACACGAACATCGCGTCGGATAACAAGCCCGATTTGCGTTTCCTCGCTTGGGCAAACGTCGGTGCAGTGGTCCTTTCGAAGGGAACGACGTCGGTGCGGTTCCGAATCGACGGTGAACTGAATCACCACGGATCGATCGATTGTTTCGTCCTGACTCGCGAGCCGTTCCAACCTTCGGGAATTCTCAAGCCCGACCAAATCGCCGAGAGAATCGCTCATATCGCGAAACAGAACGAAGGCTGGGAACCGGTACGGCCGGCACAAGACAAGTTTGACGATTCGGCAATGCTCGACCTTCGGCACCTGAATGAACCTTTTGCGGGCGCAAACGGATTCATCGGGGTCCAAGATGGCGAGTTCGTCCATCAAGCGACGAACGAGCCGGTGCGGTTCTGGGCCGTGAACGGTCCGTCGTCCAAAAATAGGGACGCATTGCGCAGCGAAGCGAAGCTGCTAGCGAAACGTGGCGTCAATATGGTTCGAGTGCATGGTGGATACTTTGATCACGACGGCCATGTCAAAATGGATGCGGTCGCTCATGCCCACGATGTTGTCGCCGCGATGAAAGCCGAAGGTATCTACTCGCACTTTTCGATTTACTTTCCACTATGGCTGACACCACCCGACGACAGCCAGTGGCTGGAAGGTTATGACGGCAATCAGCATCCGTTTGCCGCCTTGATGTTTAACCCGCAGTTCCAGGAAACGTATCAATCTTGGTGGAAAGCACTCTTGTTGACTCGCAATGCGACGACGGGAAAACGATTGATTGATGACCCGGCCGTCGCAGGTTTGGAGATTCAGAATGAGGACTCGTTCCTGTTCTGGACGTTCGACGCCAAGAACATTCCCGACCCACAATTGCGAATGCTCGAGACCCAGTTCGCCGATTGGCTTGTCAAACGATATGGATCGCTCGAGAAGACCCGCCAGGCTTGGAAGAATGTCAAGTCGCCTCGGGACAACTTCCTCGAAGGACGCGTTGGCTTTCGGGCCCTTTGGAGCATCGCGGCGGATCGAACTCAGCGCGACAAGGACACGGTGCGTTTTCTGGTCGAAACTCAACGCTCGTTCTACGAGGAAACCTACAAGTATCTTCGCGACCTGGGATTCCAAGGGGTCATCACGGCATCGAATTGGACGACGGCAAACGCGGATCTCCTCGGTCCCTTGGAAAAATACTCGTACACATCGACCGACTTTATCGATCGGCATGGCTATTTTGGCTGCAAGAACGAAGGCGAGCATTCCGCTTGGTCGATCCGGGACGGCCAAACTTATGTGGACCGCAGCGCTTTGAAGTTCGAACCAGAGAATGGCACGGGCAACCCACAGTTTCTTCATCCAGTGATGGACCCGAAGTACAACGGGATGCCGTCGATGATTTCTGAAACCGCATGGAACCGGCCCAATCGATTTCGTAGTGAAGCGCCGCTCTACTTGGCGGTTTACGGGTCGCTGCAACAGAGCAACGCGATCGCCCATTTCGCTCTCGATGGATCTCAGTGGAGCGTCAAACCAGGTTTCTTTATGCAACCGTGGACCTTGATGTCGCCTGCCACCCTGGGCCAGTTTCCTGCCGCCGCGCTGATTTATCGACAACGGTTGGTCACTCCAGGGGATGTTTTGGCTGAAGTGAATCTCAACATCGAAGACCTGTTCGATTTGCAAGGCACGCCGCTCCCGCAAGGAGCCGCATTCGACGCACTGCGTCTGGAGGACGTGCCAAAAGGCACCTCGCTTGAACCCGGCAACGTCATCGACCCCTTGATCCACTACGCTGGACGCACCGAAGTCAATTTTGTCGAATCGCCCAAACCGTCACGAATCCAACCACTCGCGGAACTCATCGACCGCGAGAAGAAAACGGTGCTCAGCAGCAACCGTGAAGTGCTACTCGACTACGGCAAAGGTTTGTTGTACGTCAACTCGGCGTCCGCCCAAGCGATCAGCGGGATGTTGTCGATCGCTGGCGACGTGTCGCTGAAAGACATCATCGTCGCGTCCGAGTTAGAGCTAGGGCATATCGTTGTTGTCAGTTTGGATGGACAACCGATTGCGAAATCTCAAAAGATGTTATTGCAAGTGATGTCGGAAGAAAAGAACAACCACTTCCGATCGGTAGAAACCGAAAAAGGCATTCGGCAGATCGAGAGCATTGGCGAAGAACCGTGGCTGTTTCGATCGTTACAAGGCGACGTGAAATTCAAACGCAGCGATGCGAAACAACTGCGCGTAACCGCATTGGACCTCAATGGTTATCCGATCGAATCCGTTGGCACCGCTGAGAGGATTTCCCTGCGCCCCGACATTATCTACTACCTCATCCACGACGATTGAACACCCCTGGTTTGCACGTGGGCTTGGCAACATCAAGGATCTTCCGCGATTGAGCTCACCCGCTTCGACAAGCAATCGTTCAAGCCGAAAACTGGACAAGCAAGTGTTGATCTGGGATAGTGCTGGTGGTTTGTCACAACTAAGAGTTGCGGCAGGACGGACTTCCAGTCCCTCACTCCGATCAACAAATAACGGACTGGAAGTCCGTTCTACAAATTTTAGGGTAGTGGATTTCGCCAGAAATCCGTAACTCAAATAGTCTTGGGGACTTCTGGCGAAGTCCACTACATCCCATCTCTAAGTTTTAAACTTGACAGACCACTCGCTTGCAGCGACGAACCCATCGATTTTTCGTCCAACGAGACAAACACGAATGATACGATCCCGCTACTGGTTTTTCATGGTCCTTCTTACGACCGTCAGCTACGGGGAAGATTGGCCGGCATGGCGCGGGCCGCGCGGTGATGGGACTAGCCTTGAAATGAACGTGCCGACAAAGTGGAATGGGGCAACCGGAGAGAACATTGTTTGGAAGACAGCGATCCCAGGGAACGGATATTCTTCACCGATCGTTTCTGGTGATTCGATCTTTCTAACCGCCTGTGATGTCACAAGTCGGCAACGGATGCTGCATTGCCTGGATCGTGAAACCGGTGCGATTCGCTGGACCCGCAACGTCATCGAGTCGCCGCTCGAGGGAAAACACAATCTCAACAGTTATGCTTCCGGCACGCCGGCTACCGACGGCGTGAGTGTCTTTGTTTGCTTCCTGCAATCAGAGGAACCTCGCACTGCGGAAGAGCCAGGCGAAATGGTCGTCGCATCCTACGACTTCCAAGGCAACCAAAATTGGCTGGTCACTGCAGGTGGTTTTTCTAGCATGCACGGGTTCTGTACCAGCCCCGTCCTGCATGGCGATCTGGTGATCGTCAATGGCGATCATGATGGCGACTCGTACTTAGCGGGACTCAATAAAGCGACCGGTCGTGTCGTCTGGAAAACACCGCGAGTCCATCGTACACGCAGCTACGTGACTCCGCTCTTGCAAGAAGTCGATGGCAAGACTCAGGCGGTGCTCACAGGCAGCAAACGTGTTGCCGGCTATGATCCCGATACGGGCGACTTGTTGTGGTGGATCGAAGGACCGACCGAGCAGTTTGTAGCGTCGATGGTGTTCGATGGAGAACGCTTTTTTCTGGCCGCCGGTTTTCCGACTTACCATGTCATGGCGATTCGACCAGGCGGGCACGACGACGTCACGGATTCACACGTGATTTGGCACGTCGAAGACGCGCGGTGTTATGTGCCTTCCCCCGTCGTGGTTCATGATCGCTTGTTCATAGCGGATGATCGCGGGACCGCACACTGTCTCGATACCAAGAGCGGCGAACATGAGTGGAGAGCACGTTTGGGACGCCACTTCAGTGCGTCGTTGGTTACAGCAAATGACTTGGTCTATTTCATCACCGACGACGGAGAGACCAAGATATTGAGTGCAAGCGGCGACCAGGAAGTCTTACAGGTCAACGAACTCGGAGAATCCGTCTTTGCGTCGCCTGCGATTTCCAATGGAAGACTCTACCTGCGATCAACAGAGCATCTGTTTTGTATAGGCGAAGCCAGCTGACGGACCTTTCGCCATCTCTGTTCAACTCGTCTCAGAAGTCGAACTGGATCTTGCGTTCGTCTTGGTCACTGCTGGCCGTCAAACCGGTCAGGGACTTCATTTCGTCTGGTTGCTCGCCGACACGTAGCGTGTAGCTACCTTCGGCAAACACTTTGGGGCGATATTGAGTACCTTGAATTCGCCTCGTATACAGCACTTCGTTGGTCCTTTCTTCGACCACTTGAACGATGGGGTTCTGTTTCCCGGTCACGTTGATCTCCGGAAGCCAGGCGATGGCTTTGCGACCATCGTTCTCCCATTGGTCAATCGTGATCGGCCAGCCTTCATATTGCTTGGCGTCTTGCTTGGTGATGTCGACCAGGCGCGGCCAACAATCGACCGTGATCTTGCGAGTGTTTTTGTTGAATCGGACCAGCCCAAATCCATCGGCGCCTCGCAAAGGTGCGTTCTCGTCCACCTGATAGCTGTAATTCTTGATTCCGAACTCAGGGTTGGCGTAGGCATGGAGGGTCATGCGGTTGCCGAAGCCATCATAGAAGGAACCTGCGTAGGGTAGCGAACTCTCGATCCTTTTCACCGCGTCAGTACTCGGCAACCAATGACGAGGAAAGAAATTGACGATCGATTGAACACAAAACGAGTAGCCTGCATCGTCCCAGTCATCGATTCCATGGTGGATCACGGTCGCCAAATGCTGATCACCGCAGATATGAAAGGCTGCCCCCTTTCGCATGGCGGCGAGGGCTCGATTCCTTCCCGCACGCGGCCAACCGTTGGTATCTGTATCGGTGGATGGGGGTGTGGGTTGATTGACGTTTTTGTTGGTATGAGGGCCGGCAAATACGGTTTGTGACAACACACATTTCATGTCCGTCCCGCGCCAATCTTCGCCCCATTGGTTCAGAAAACGCAATTGTCGTTGGCCCAACAAAACCGCGCCATCCACGTCCCACGCATCAAGATCGTCTTTGGCCAAACCCTTGGGGAGAAGCGAGTCCGGTCCCGATTTGAATTTTCGATCTTCGATGATCGCAAAGTCGATTCGCCCCACATTGAGCCGCGTGTAATAGACACCGATTCCCTGCTCCACCGGTGTTGGATCAAACGGGTCGGGCAAGTGGCTTGTCTGCGCCCATTCCACTTCGATGACGTGCGAGGCAGGCATCTCGTAGCCGCCTGCGCGATCCTTTTTGGTAGCCCGTCCACCGGCACCCCACAAGTTTCCTTGTCCAACGTCGTGATCGTCGGGAATCGTGATGGTGGGACGATCTCGCGTCAGTTCGCCAAATTGTTCGCCAAACCGAAGCCAATCACCGAGATGATCGCGGTGGGTATAGACCTGGTCACCTGAGAAAAAAAGAAGATCGGCATTCGCCGCTTTGACATTGTGAACAAGATCAGGTTTCAATCGTTTGTCCGCATTCGAGTTACCAGTAAATGCAGCGACCACGATTTCCGCTTTCTCGATCGGATCACGACGAATCAATCCCTGATAGGAACTGGCGCCATCAAGTGCGACGACCCGGTAGGGATGATCGACGTCGTGGTCCCAGCTTTCCACACGAAAATGGGCCGTCCAACTTCGAGCACCCTCTGGAAAGCTGTAGAGATTCTCTCGCACCCGTGTTTTCGCCACCGTGGACCAACGATCATTTTCGGAAACCTGAAGCAACACCTCGCGGCTCTCGTTGTCCTCAAGCGGATAGAGCTGCGCCGTGAGCTTGAGCGTGCTGTCTTGTACGGTGTAGAGAACAAAGCAAACACCCTGTTTCTCCGCCGCAAACGCACCCTGCGAAAACGCGTTGAACGTTGTCATTGTCAAGAGTGTCGACAACCAAAAGACGAAGCGCTGAGTCATGATGAGTGTTCCTTGATCGTCGTGTGACTGACGACGGCGAGCTTGAAAGGGACCTTGGGGCAACGAATCCGCCATGAGCGAGTTGCTGCTCGAAAACGAAGGTAGCATGCCCCCCCAGTTAACACCCTTTTTCGCCCAGAGCCAAGTAGTGGAAAGACGGTTCCTCGTAGACTGTCTTCACTACGGGTTGGGGTAGTGGATTTCGTCAGAAATCCGTAAGGCAAATGTTCTGGGGGACTTCTGGCGAAGTCCACTACACCCCAACTCGCTGAATAAAAAATCGATCGTCCACGAGGACATTTGCACCCACCGACTCGCTTTTGGTGGCCTGCTTTCAAGGAACGGCTCGAGTGGTTTCCCATTCGCTGGTGTCAGGCTTCGCGCCGCAGCGGTTGACTTCGCGGACCGACTGAACCAATTGGATTGGCAGCATCACCAGGCCCAAGCCGCAGAGCGACACCAAACCAACCAAACCCAGCGGTGCTGCGATTGCAGGAGCAACCAAGACAGCAACCGCCAATACCGCTCCGAAAGTCGCCAAGAGCGTCTTGAATTCGGTCGGGCCGAAAGCGGAGAGCGTAAACTCACCCGTCAACTTCGCCCTCAGGTTGGTCAGGACCGCCAACGCCATCAAACAGATGACCGCGACGAGACCCAGGTCCAATCGTCCACACGCCACAGCCAACCCGACCATCCAGTAAGTGAAGGACAGGGGGTCGGTAAAGTGATCAAGAAGCTCACCTCCGTTGCGACACTGTCCGGTTGCGCGGGCATGCCGGCCATCCACACAATCCGCGAAATGGTTACCGACGATCCCTGCGACGGCCAACAACCCGCCCCAGGCATACTGTGTCGCAAAGGCAAATCCAACCGCTCCTGCAATCGCCGACAAGTGACCGATCGCCACGATGCCTTCTGGGGGAAACCAGCGAGGAACGTGCAAATGGGGATACATTGCGGCGAGGGGGGGACCGACAAACGGGTCAATGAGACTGTGTGAAACTCGTTTGGACATTACCGACTCCTTGATGTTGAGGTCTACAAACAAAGAGCCTGGTGGTGAATTGATCGTGCGCAAAAAAAACACGAATTCTCTTAGGAGCGCTAGCTCCTTCGCGCCCAACCGACCGTTGGAACGATCCGATGCCGGCCCGTCACGCCATGCGTTTTTGGCGTGATCGCCGATCAACTTGTGATAGAACCGCGTGAGTCGGCAAGTAAAAAACCGTGGGTAACCCGATCATCAATGCACCAAGCCAAACCTTTTCCGGCATCCAGCTCTGCGCGACATCGCCATCGGGCCCAAACACGTAGTTCACGTTGTGTGGTTGGTTGGGAAACGCCAAAGGATCGCCGGGGCCGGGTAGAAGGAAGTAAGCGATCAACATCAACCCCCACGCCAACGCGGTCCAGCTCCACAGCGCGCGACGATCGTATCCCAACCGCCACACCAAAAACAACAACAGAATCGGCAACCAGAAATGGAAGAACGATAAGCCGCGAGCGAACAGCGAAATATTCGGATCGAACATGTAGGCCGTCAATCCCAACACGGGGCTGCCGATCAACGAACCCAAAAAATCGACTTGCCATAGCAATTGCGGAATCGCGATCCCGACCGCTGCCATCGAGGCAAAGATCGGCTTCTCCGTCCAAACGGCTGCGACGCCTAAGAACAACGCCACATCACAAAAGTAGATGAAGTTGGTCGGCCCATATTCACGCCAGTAATAGACCGTCAAGACGACCGTAAACAAGGTGTAGCCAATCTTGAGAGCCGATGGCAGACGCGACTCCGAAACCGATTCTTCCGGGTCAGGGGTCGCCAAAAAGGTTGTTGAATCAATCATCCGTCTTGTCGTCTCGGGGAGTTGCAGTGGCCGAAGGTAAGCGGGAGGCTTACCCCTCGGTTCACCAGAGCCCCCAACCACGACGCATGCTGCGCATCTTTCTGGCTCATCCGACGGAAGCGCGCGGAACCCAGACTCGAGGTTTTTTGGAGGTATGGCTCCGGTGTCCAATGATCTCTTAGAAAAGAGTCCCCGACGGACGGTCGTCCGCAGGGAACCGGTAGCACCCTTGGCGCACCGTCGACCGGGATATCCCTTGTCAAGTTGCACCTCTGCAGAGCTCCACTCCGTTTCTCCCGGCAACTGCACGATTACAAGTGAAAATAGCTCCTGCCAGCAATGATGGGACACCGGAGAGATGCCTCGAAAACCTCCTGCGCACGCTTCCGCCGGATGAGCCATCTTTCTGCGGGATCCCATCGACGAATTCGCTAGCGGCCGAAAAGAACGCAAATCGGCGAGGGAACCTGAATGATGCTTTGGTTGTAAGCCAGCTCTCCGGATTCGGGGTCGACCACGAATGAGGCGAGAGTGTGGGAGTCTTGACCCGCGGCCAGCAACCAATTTCCACTCGGGTCGAGGTTAAAGTTCCGCGGTGTGGCTCCTCGCACGTTCTCGATTTCGACGACCGACAATTCACCGGTTTGTGAGTCGACTGCAAAAACCGTGATCGTGTCGTGCCCCCGATTCGCCGAGTAGACGAATTCTCCGTTGGGGTGGATACGGATTTCCGAAGCACTCTTGAAGGCCTCTTTTGCAAGGTTCGATTTCGATACCGTGGGAATCGTTTGTTTTGGAGTCATCGTGCCATTTTCGGCATCGTAATCGAACACCGTCACGCTGAGCTCCAATTCATTCAGCACGAAAATCCACTTGCCGTTGGGGTGGAACTTCATGTGGCGCGGACCGCCCCCCAGCGGTGCTTGACCAAAACCATGGGCCTTGAGCGTTGCTTGATTCAAGTCGACCTCGTAAATCATGACCTTGTCGAGCCCCAAATCGGGTACGAAGGCGAACCGCTCATCGGGCGAAAAACCGGTCCAGTGAGCATGCGGTTTGTCTTGCCGTTTCGGGACGATCTGTGACCCTCCTTCGTGTTTCATCAGTGCCGTCCGCTTTTGGATCGAACCATCGGGCGCAAGCGAAAATGCGGCAACCGAGCCGCTGCCATATTGGGCGGTCAACAACATCTTGCCCTGTGAATCGACCGAGACATGTGCGGCACCTCCATCACCAATCGGGATTGAGTTGAGCAGCTCGAGAGAAGCTTCGGCTCCGCGGCCGACCACTTTGTAGGCTGCGACCACGGGGATCCGATCGAGGGCACCCACGGCATACAACACCTCTTTGTGTGGGTGCATTGCCAAGAACCCAGGACCGTCGATCTCGGCAACCAAACGGGAATCCGACAATTTTCCGTTTTGGGTATCGAGTGTGCAGTGATAGATTCCTTTGCTTGGTTTTGCACTGCTCGTGCCAATCCACACGTCGACCCTCGAGCGGTCCGACGATTGAGCCGAAGCGGTTAGGGGGATAGCCGACATCAACATCGAAGCCGCCAGCGTGCCGAAAAAGACGCGTCTATTCATCGTAGGTTCATCTTGGAAGGGGAAAGGGATGGGACGGGATCAATATACCGCGAACCGAAGCAGTCTGCTCCCGAGCGAAGAATCGTTTGGGGACACTTGCGGAAGAATTTCGCCTGCCCGTCAGCCGGCTGTTCTGCGAATCGATAGCTGCTAGGCTAAGTTCTCTCCGCGAAACTAACCCTTTCACCAACGGTTTAACTCCTCGAACGCACCATGCTTTTGCTCGCAGTCTCCCTCGAAGAAACACCCGTCGAGCCCGCGTCGGCGTGGATCATGCTGCTGTTCGCCGCTGTGATGATGGCGACCTACGTTGGCGTCGCAATCGAGCGATTTCACAAGACGGTTGCCGCACTTTGTGGTGCAGCCGTGTTGGTTGTCCTCGGTATCGCGTTGGGGCTGTTTGATTACCCCAAGATCTATGATTTTCTTAAGGAAGATCTGAATATTTTCGGCGTGATCATTGGCACGGGGATCTTGGTCGACGTGGTTGGCAAGAGTGGATTGTTCCATTTCTTGAGCATGTGGATCGTCCGGTTCACCGGCGGTCAAGCATCGAAATTGTTTCTCACCCTGTGCCTCGTCACGTTTCTGTTTGTTTCGGTGCTGACCATCGTTCCCGCCATGTTGATTCTCAGTTCCTTGGTACTGGTGATTTGTCGGTCGCTCAACTACAAGCCGATGCCACTGCTTCTGAGTGTTGCGATTTGTGCCAACAGCGGAGCGATTGCAACCTTTGCGAGCGGGTTGCCGAACATCATGGTTGGCACTGCCGCTGGGATCCCCTATCTGCACTTCTTGCAAGTGTCTTTGCCCTACGCGGTGATCAGCCTGGTCATCGCCGTCATCGGCTTGCGTTTTTTCTTTCGCAACGATCTGCCTTGGAAGCAGAACGATGAGCAACTCGCGGCACTGCAGGAACAAATCGATACGTTCGATCCTTGGGCCTTGGTCGAAGACCGCAAGGTGTTGCTTCGCAGCGCGGTCATCTTGACGTTGACCGTGATCGGCTTTGCTCTGGCCCAACAACTTGGCGTCGGCATGGACTTTGTGGCGATGGTGGGTGCGACTGCGGCGCTGCTGTTCGCCGGCAAAGGCGTTGAGGACGCGATTCACAAGGTCAACTGGACCGTGATTCTGTTCTTCATGGGACTGTTTGTGATCATCGGATGCGTCAAGCAAACCGGTGCGTTGGCGTGGGTCGCCGAACAGGTGATCGAGGTTTCCGGAAATCGACTCGAACTGCTGCTGCCACTGCTCGGCGGGTTTTCGGCGGTGGCCAGCTCGATCGTTGACAACATTCCCGTCGCCGCCACGTTGATCCCCATCGTCCAAGATATTTCCGGTGGCTCCGTTCCGGCCGAACCGCTTTGGTGGGTACTGATCATTTGTTGTAACCTGGGAGGGAACGGGACCCCGATTGGATCGATTTCGTGCGTGATTGCGATCTACGCGCTCAAACGCGAAGCTGGCGTGCATGTGGGGTGGGGGACTTTTTTGAAACTGGGGGGTGCGATCATGGTCATCCAAGTCATCGGTGCCATCGCCTATGTGATGATGTTTCACCACTTCGGTTGGATTCCGTCGCTTTGACGACGCTTTGCAAGGAAAAGTAATGGTAAACGAATCAGAATCGAGTGATCTCGGCCGTGACGTCGATGCGTCGATGCGGATGTTCGAGCGCTCCAAAGTCGGTCAGGCCGCATCGATCCAACCGATCAAGCCATCGCGCGTGTTGTGGGTACTCGACGGTTCTTCGCAGGACGATTCTTCACTGGCGGCGGTGACACACCTGAACGACCAATTCAACCTCGAGACAATTGTTCTTGACGCTCGTGATGCCTCGGGCGAGTTGACCGATCACGCCCCCGAGCGAGCGATACAGGTTTCCGGCGGCCGCCCCATCCGGCCCTCCGAAGGCGAAGCCTATGAGAAAATCTTGGCGGCACTGGCCCACCATGATGTCGATTTGGTGATCGTCCCTTGCCCCTTTGGACGTTCGTTTGAACATGTGGGAACCGACAGCGCCGGTACGGTCATCGATGTCCTGTTGGCCCGTTCCCCCAAACCGATTTTGGTCATTCGCCGTGATGATCAAACGCTGGACCGGTGCACGCAACAGGTTTCCGTCGTGATTGGCAGCGAATGTGATGTTGCCAACCGAGCCGCGGCATGGGCGTTCGGATTGGCAGCCGATGGCGCCACGGTGACATTGGATCTTGTGATTGAGAAGGAACATTACGAGAACATTCGCAGCATCATCGAAGCGTTGGATCCAGGGAAGCCTCTTGCACCGGAACAAGTTAGTGAAGCGTTGGCCAAGGCGCATCAAACCCTCCACGCCGAGATGGCCAAAACGGCAAACGAGCGAGGCTTAAGCTACCATTTGCGTCCACAAGCGGGCCAAAACGCTCCACCGAATCCGCTGCATGAAACCCAAAAGATGCTGCTCGTCATGCCGTTGGAGGTCGATGACCGTTTCGGACAGGGTTTCGTCCAAGACCGAATCCGACGGAGTCCCCATCCGGTATTGGTCGTACCGGGGCATCTGCCACCCTCGGAGGCATGATTCCTGAACGCCTCAGCAAACAACGGGGCTGTGTTGTCGACCTTCGCTCCGAACGTTTGATCAATAAGTTTCGGAATTCTATTTACCGCGAAGCGGTTAGATTGCAGAGCCCAGGGTCGACGCGCAGCGGCGCACCCTGGGGCCACTTAGATTTCCAACTCGCGCCTAATGCATCAGCCTTTGTCGACGCTTGTACCATGGATAAAGCATCGCTCCGAAAGCGATCGTTGCGATTCCGACGACGGCTTGCACCGGAGAGTGAATCGCTGAGAGTATCGCGGCCAAGAGCGTCCCACCAACGAAAACAACCGGTGGGACCGGATATGCCGGAACCGAAATGCGTTTGCCGTCCTTGCCACGTGCCCAGAACAGCAAACTGGCCGTTAACGCGGCGCTAACCGATAGAGTGAACGCCAAGTACTTGAGCAACTCCTCCAGCGAGGAAATGTTGATCACGACGATCGACATGACCACTTGGGCCCAAATCGCTGCGATGGGCGGTCGACCGGCGAGACGGAACCACGAAGGAAGGAAGCCATCCTCTGCCATCTTCGCGTAGACGCGCGGCCCCGTCATCACCATGGCCGAGACCGAGGTGAACAATCCAAACAAAATCACCACGCGGACGAACAAAGTAAAGGAGGGACCACCAATCGCTTCGGCTGCCTTGGCCGCAATATCCGGTTGCCCGACCACGGTATCCTGCGGAGCACCGTACACGAAGATGGCATTGAGCGCGACATAGCAAACTGTGACCAACAGCGTTCCGAATAGCATGGCCCGCGGAACGTTCCGCTTTGCATCCTTGACTTCGCCCGCGACATACGTTGCTGCGTTGAACCCGCTATAGCTTAACGAGATCCACATCAGTGCCGTCGCAAACGAAAGTGCAAACGCGAACGAAGGATTGTCGAAGCTCGTCGATTGCGTCGTTTCGTTCGAAACAATCAGCGAATCACCTTCGAGAGAACCGATCGCGATCGAACGAATCGCGATCACCACAAAGGCGCCAATCAACGCAAACTTTAACAGGACCACCGCATCCTGAATTCTCGCTCCGGGGCGTACCCCGATCGTATGCAGCAGTGCGGCAAGCAGGACGACGATCGACGCCACCACGCCGCCGGGCCAATCGAGGACCGGTTCCAAATACGCTTCGAAGGTGGTCGCTGCGAATGCAATGGCGCTGGTGAACCCCGCCAGCAGCGATACCCACCCGGCCATCAACCCTGCGATCGGGTGAAAGGCACGTGACAAGAACATGTACTCGCCACCCGATTCGGTTAACTCACGAGCTAGCGCGCCATAGCAAATCGCACCACAAATCGCGATCACGCCCGCGACGACCCAGGCCGTGACCACCCAACCGGGCGAACCCAGGTCGGCAAGTGTGAAACCACTGGTCGTGTAGACCCCCGCACCGATCATGCTTGCTGCGACCAGCGACGTTGCCGACAACAAATCCAGCGGCGGATGACTCGCGTTGACGTGCTTGTTGGATTCCGATGAAGCGTCTTGCTTGCTCATGGCTTACGGAATTCGATGTAGTAGTTTTCTTTGAATCCGGGTATCTCTCGTTCGGCTACCAATTCGTAACCCACCGATTGAACTTCATCGATGACGGTTTGCTTGCCAGCCCGAACATGGCTGAGTGTCCATTCACGAGAAACGCCAGGAATCCGTTCAAAGTCGACGATCACCACGCGTCCACCGCTCGTCATCGCGGAGAAAATGGACGCCATCGTTGAATCGGGATTTTCAAAGTGGTGGTAAACATCACAAATGAAAGCCGCATCGATCGAATCGGGGGGTAAACAGATCGAGTCGTCATCGCACATCACCGTGGTCACATTATTGACTTCGCGACCATCGAAAAGATCGGCCAGATACTCGACAAACTTGGGAGAAATATCGATGGCATACGCCCAGCCCTGCGGACCCACTGCATCTGCCATCAGCAGCGTATAGAAGCCAGTCCCCGCGCCGACGTCGGCGATCCGCTCACCCGGCTTGAGGTTCAAATTTCGCATGATCTCTTCACGAGCTTGAAAGACTTCGCGACTTTCCACTTCAAATCGTTCCACAAATTTATCGACATCCATTCCAGGATCGAGAAAGCTTTTGTTGAGTTCGGAGCTGGCCCCCTTTCTCCCGGAATCGGAACCGGCCGCCTGCACCACCGCAGCCTCTTGCGCCGAGAGGTTCGCGGTCGTCATACTCAAAAACACTACGCTCCAAAACCAACCGAATCGTCTCATG
The DNA here is from genome assembly GCF_007860135.1 of Novipirellula artificiosorum. NCBI lineage: Bacteria > Pseudomonadati > Planctomycetota > Planctomycetia > Pirellulales > Pirellulaceae > Novipirellula > Novipirellula artificiosorum. Next base: position 24,903 of record NZ_SJPV01000022.1, on the reverse strand, counting down.
GAATCCTCAAGGGTGAAAAAAGGTCTGTATTGCTCGTCTGTCGGTGCCAGGATTCTACACGCTCGCGCGACGCGCGTCTTGGCGGCTAAGAAGCGTCTCGCAGAGATGCGAGACGATTCTGGGTGGATACCGTACTTTCGCTGTAAGAACGCTGCTAGAGAACGGCTTACCTTGAAAAGAGAATTTCCGTGAGGCTAGCTCGACGGAATCAGGATGCGAATGCGACGTCTGGTAGACTCCACTCGAGCGGCAACCTTGATCACCATATTCCTGATAGGTGCCGTCAGGATACTTCTTCGCTCCAGGACGATTGGTGACCATGATTCGACGGATGGTGGGACTGGCCGAGGGCGACAGCGAGCAATCCTTGGCATTGAACACCCAACACAAGGCCTGACACCGGAGAGTCCGTCATTCCGATCAACAAATTACGGACTGGAAGTCCCTTCTACAAATTCGCGGCAACCCTCAAATGAAGGTGTGACAGACCACGCGCTACCCTGTTGTCCTCAGAAAGGATCGCCGACGATTGGCAATGGCCTCTCGTGAATACAACTGCGAAGCCAGCCAGTGGATGCCTTGTTGAAGCTCGCGGACGGACATCTGTTTGGGTTCAAAATTAACATCAAAAAGTGTGCATCGATCCCAGCGCTGCGGATAAAGAAGGCGACTCTCGGATGCAAGTCGTTCATAGAGCGGTGTTCCTGGGAACGGCGTTAACACGGTGAGCTGCACATCCCACAATGCCGCCTCGTTGGCGAAGGCAAGCACCTGCTGAAAAATTTCTGGAGTATGACTATCAAGCCCGAGGATAAAACAACCATTCACGGTAATCCCATGAGCTTGAATGCGCTGCACCGCTTCGATCAGATCCCCCTGGTAACGTGACTTGAAATTCGCCCGCAACTCAATCCCGTCCAGTAATCCTTGCTCGGGGCTTTCAATTCCGATCAAAACCTGTTTGCAGCCCGCTTCCCGCATTTGCTGAAGAAGATCCCGGTTGTCGGCTACGGAAATATCCGTTTCGGTAAACCACTTCACACGCAGCGGGATCAGTTCGCGACAAAGCTCCATGCCCCAGCTGTGATCGACAAATGTGTTATCGTCAGCCAATTCGATGAACGGTCGACGTTGGAACTTCTTGATCGCAAGAACATCACGGACGACGTCGGCAACAGGCCGTTTTCGGTACGGATACGAGAACATGACATTGGAGGCACAAAAGTCGCATCGCCAAGGACAGCCCCGCGTGGTTTGAACGGGGTATCGCGTGTAGGGTCGGTCCTGCAACAAGTCATAGCGAGGAATCGGTAGACGCTGAACCTCCACCGGCGGCATCTCGCGAGCGTCCCATACCCGGCGCTGCGTACCTGATTCGATTTCCGAGATCGCCTCTGGCCAAGTCCGCTCTCCTTCGCCAAGAAAGACATAGTCGGCATGCTCAAGCGCTTCCTCCGACTGAACGGTCACATGCAACCCTCCCATCGCAACCTTGACGCCCGCAGCACGCAAACGATCGGCGATTGCGTAAGCCTCGAAGACTTGGGCCGAGAAGGTGTTGATGGCTACCAAGTCGCAGTGATAGAGGTCCTCGGGTTCGCTTCGGTCACCTTCGGCTTCGTAGTAGGACACCTGGTGCTCGGCCGGCGTACAGGCGGCAAGGTACAGCAGCCCTAGACTCGGCAGTGACGAAAGCACCCGTCCGCGTTCGACGATCCCCGGTAAGGTCATCCCGAGTTTCAACAACTTTGGGTCATGCACACGCAACCCACTTAGGGCCAACAATCCGATCTTCATGGGGGGCCATTTCGCAAGGTTTGGATGACAGCGACCAATAGGGCAATGACCGGGATAAAAAACAGATGCCGAAAGGACTTCTTCCAGGCGGAAAGAAAGCAAACCATTGGCATCGAAACGCCACCGACGACAAAAGCCCATGACGCCATTTGCGTATCAAACCACTCGGCTCGATTTGTCGACACACTATACAACACATTCATCATCCCAAGTGCTGCCTGAGCAATGTGTCCAAGCCGCAGAAGCCGCCTCCGAAACGAAGCGTATCCCCCAAGAAATTCTTCTTGGTGAAAGAAGATCCCGATCAGGGCACCCGTGACAAAGGCCGATACGACAAGCCCCCAACCGAAGTACCAATTCAAATGGACCACGGAATCTCCCATCACGCGGTGGTCGCCACGGACTCGGACGAGGAAACCAAATGCTTCGACTGGGAATAGGCGATTGCAAACAAGATCAGCATCGCCAAGTCAATCACGACGAACGGCTTGAATAGGAATGGACATCCCACGGTCAACCAATAGTAGCTGACGATGCCGACATAGCTTGCCTTCAGCAAAATCCCGAACGGCATCAGATTGCGATTTCCGTCAGGATCGCGAGCCACCTGAAAAAACATCAATCCGAAAACGATCAACATCAGCGATCCGAATTGAACGTATCCCCAATGATTGGGATGCGGAATGCTGACCGCATCAAATAAAGCCTTGCCCGCAAACAGGAAGACCAAGCCAATCGCAAAATCATAGACTGCAGCGATCCCAAACAGCAGACGAACGGTCGCTCGTGTCATCAAAATCTCCAGCAGGGGGTGCGTGAGAGGAATAGACCGGTTTCTCGGGACTTCCTGACCTTAGGATAACAGGCCCCGACTGGCCCGTGTGACCACCGTGACCGCTCGTTGGGCCTCTTTTCCGAGACGACCTCCTAACTGGACAGCGCCACTTTGATCTTCATACAAGCACGAAGCGCAAGCGAGTGAATCACTTACGCCAAAACCCACTCGCTTGCGCTTCGTGCTTGTCTTTGCAACGTTTCCGCTCCAAACTGGCGCAGTCCAGCTAAGATCTGTCCCGCACGAAGACCTAAAGACGATGTCCAAAGCTGTCACCGGTGTCGTGAACCATGCCGGGCGTTCGGTCGACAAACTGTTTGCTGAGGGTCAACGGCTCAAGGTACTCGAGTTGCCGCCAATGCGAGGCTTCCGTTTCGACCGGTATTCGGGATTGTTTGAATTCTTTAAGCGATCCATAGGATTTGGTCGCCATGAATTGCTCCAATCCCGACAGGATCTTGCGGATCACGTCGGGACCTTCTCGAAAGATTTCGGAGGTCACCATCACGACATCCGCGCCGGCGATGATCGCCTTGATCGCATCCTCCGATGTTCGAATCCCCCCGCTTGCCGCAATCGAGATCCCCAAACCGCCGGAACGGGCGCGAACAATCCCTTCTAAGGTTCGGCTGATCCAGTCGTCTGGAGTCAACTCCCAACGTACCGTCCACTGCATTCGATCGATGTCGATGTCCCAGCGAGGTTGATGAGCGAAAAGAATCACCCCCTGGGCTCCATTGTTTTTTATCCGATGAGCACAAGAAGCAAGATTGGTCAGCCGACGACTCATTTTGACAGCGACCGGAATCGTCACACTTTCGCAAACCTTGTGAGCCATATCGCACATTTCGGATTCAATACTCTCGGCAGATTGCTTTGGGTCGCTGATTCGTGGCTGAAAGTTCAGCTCGATTGCGTCAGCACCGGCTGCCTCGATCAAGGTAGCGAAACTCATCCATTCACCAACCGAAGTCCCGTTCAAGCTGCCAATGATTGGGACCTTGGTATGAGCCTTCAGTTCGCGGATCGTATCCAAGTAAACGGTCGGCCCGCCGTTGTAGTTGTCTTGTTGAGGCTGGTAGCCACTTCGTTGAGCGGCTGTGTCAGGATCGACATCCAAGAGGTTCTGGTAGACGATTTGCTCTTGCATCATCGACGGCATCACGACCGCTCCGGCGCCCGCAAACACCATTTGCCGCACCGTTTCCGGTTCAATCGTCAAGTGACACGCCCCAACGATCACCGGAGAGTCAAGTTGCATCCCCAAGTACGTTGTCGCCAGATCGGAAGACATCGTTCCCACTCCAAAAAGCGTTTCCCAGATTAGCCCCCCAAAACATCTGCAAGGATCGTACCGTTTCGGTCAGCGGATGCATCTTCGGTCAGCGGACGCATCTTCGGTCAGCGGACGCATCGGTAGACAAACGCGGGGGGTAGGTTTCGCCAAACCGTTGGACTTCGCTTGACCTCAGTGAAGGTCTCATGCAACCGGCTTGCGAACCGCCGCCCGGCCGGTAGCGCCAACCCTTGCCAATAGGCAAACGTGGCAAACTGGGCATTGGGTTTCAAGACGCTGATCATCGCATCCATGATTTCTGACTGCAGCGTCGGTGAAAAGGAAGCCCATGGCAATCCACAGATGACGGAATCGACATCGGGCATCGATTCCCGCTGGCAGAGTTCGGCCACATGGGTCACGCTATCTTGGTAAACGGTGACATTGGGACAACGTTCTCGAGTCGCTTGGACCAATTCGGCGGACCTCTCAATCGCAAAAAACTTGGCGTCGGCGTGCAACCGTTTTAGAATGGCTTCGGTGAAAACGCCTGTTCCTGGACCAAATTCCACGACATTCCTCGCGGATTCCCAATCGAATCCCTCGACCATGGTCTGGACCAATCCAGGGCTGCTCGGCGCGATCGCACCAACTTGGGTGGGGTGGCGAAGGAAGTTTTTCAAGAAGAGGATCGTATCTTTCATGCCCCCAGGGTATCGAAAAGAGGGGCTGTCGTCAGGTACGATACGCTGCATGAAAGTTCCCGATTCCCATCATCGCGCCTCGGTCGGCGCCAACATGACGCCGATGATCGACGTCGTTTTCCTACTGATTATCTTTTTTCTGGTTTCGAGTCATTTAGCGCGACAAGAAAACCGCTTGCCTGTTGATTTACCCGTTGCCAGCACCTTCTTGCCGGAAAACCCGCAACGTTTGGCGCTGACGGTCACGGTCGATGCGGAAGCAAACTGGCGTGTCGGAGGCGAGATCGTCAGCGAACAACAACTTAGAACGATCCTGGCTGATCACCGAACCAAGAACGGGCCGAGCGCATCGGTGCGGCTGAGGACCGACGGATCGGTGCGCTATGAAAGAATTGAACCGATTTTGCGAGCCACGGCGGTCGCTGGTATGAGTGACTTGACGATCTCGGTACGAGAGGCGGTTCGATCATGAGATTGCCATCGAGTCATCGTGAACAATCGCTCGAAGTCAAAATGACGCCGATGATTGATGTTGTCTTTTTGTTGTTGGTGTTCTTTGTCTGGACCAGCAGCTTTGAACTGCCCGAATTTGACCTGCCAAGCTCGATGGCTCAGCCGCCGACGATGGGATCCAAAAGGAGTCAGACGGCGATGCCGCCCCCTGAAATTTTCGACGAAATACTGATCCGAATGATCCCCAACGTGCCGGAGCCCCACGAATTGGCGTTCCGACTTGAACTGAACGGGCAAGAGATCGCCGATCTCACGGTGCTGAGGCAGAGAATCCGAGAGATTTTGGCGCTGGGTGTTCAGCCACCCGTGATCGTCGATCCCGATCCCGCCTTATCGATTGCCGATGCGGTGCGCGTGTACGACGCAGCAAGAGCTGCGGGCGCGGATCGAGTCTTGTTTGCCGCAAAGGCGGAGTGATGTTGCGATTGCCGCGGGCCGCTTCCGGTATTTTGATTTGTATTCTGGCGATGATCTCCCTCTGCGCTGCGAGCGACGCTCGGCCGGTTGGCCGCACGACCAGCGATCGTGATGAAGACTTGATGGCAAAGCTGATTCGCAGCGGCCAGTTTGACCTGGCACAACAAATTGCAAGCGAAGCGAACAAACAGACGGAGCCGCTCAGCGATGACTCCGCCCGTTGGAGCATTCGCCAATCCGAAATCGAAACCGCTCGTCGACGCGGACTCGACGATTTCAGCGATGCGGAGATCGAACAGGCGAAGCGACCGATCGCCGAACTCGTCTCGGCCTATCCGAATCACCCTCGGCAGTTGTTTCTACGAGCGGCAATGATCGAAGTGGAGCTTATTGCTGCGGAAGTGGACTTGCTCTCCGCCGTGGTCAATCCTGGTGACAAGACCCGCAGCGACCGAGTACTCCGCCGATTGACAACGATCGCGTCGGAGCTTCAATCGCTCTCGGACACAGCCAAGGAAACACGAACGGTGCTGGATTCTCAGCGGAGTCAACCGCGTGACCATGCTATGATTTCCGACCTGGATCAGTTGGGTCAACGGTTGCTCGTTTCACGCGTCAGCAGCCAATTGATGACGACCGAATTGTTCCCGGTCAGCAGCCACGATCGCTTGGCCGCCGCCGCCGCTGCCGAACAAGCCGCCGAACAAGCCTTGTCCCTGTTGCCGAGTGAATGTACGGCGAGAAAGGAGGTTCAACGCCTTCGAGTGATCGCAATGGAGCGAAGCGACAATTTTCCGCAGGCCCGCCAGGAATGGGAACGGATGTTTGAGGCGAGTGGCTACTCCGACGACCCTCGAACCCATTCGGTTGGCATTCGCATCGATCTGAGATCGGGTCAAAAGGCTCAAGCGGCCGAACAGCTCGATGCGTTTTACGGTAGCAACCCGGCTAGCACTCGACCGTCGATCGAGATGGATTTGGTTCAATTGGAAAGGTTACTTAGCGGCGAGAACCCTGACAGTGCAGTGATCGCCCAGTGGCTCGATTTTCTGTCGACCCGTCATGGCCCCTACGGTCGCCGCCGGGGAGAAACGATCACGCTGAATCGATTACGGTTGCAAGCGGGCACCGACAACGCGATGGATCCGGCGATCGTCGCTGCCGAAGGACGGCGATACCTGCGTGAAGGCAACTTGATTCGCGCGGCCCAGATGTTGGCGAGCGCTGCGGTGGCCGAAACGAACGCGGATCGAGCGGTTCAACGGTCGATCGAAGCCGCCGCCGCGTTTGTTGCTGCGGATCAACCCGCCGAAGCAGCCGAAATTTTGAAGGGGATCGCAGAGAAGTCGCCCTCCGCCGAGGGTGCTTCGGTCGCGCACTTGCAGGCTGCCATCCTGATGACGAAGGCGGGGACGACAGCGTTGAAACTGCAACCGACGCTGCAGACAACGATGTTGTTATGGCCAGCAAGCGAGGAGTCCACCCAAGCCGGTCAATGGCTTGTTCAACTTTATGAAGCGGAATCCCGCTATGACGAGGCAGCGATCGTTGCGACGAAGATTCTGGCGGACGCCGCGACCGATCCGCTCCAGGAAAACGCTTTTCGTTTGTGGCGCCGTGCGTTCCACCGCTACCGTGATCCCGCCATGCATCGCGAAGGAATGAAACGCATCGGCGAGACGTTCGCTCCCTTGGCGGACCAGCCGCCGGCGATCCAATCGCTTTACGGTCGAATGCGGGCTTACCTTTTCGATCGCCAGGACTTAGACGGTGAACCGCTCAGCACCGCTGCAAAGGACCCTCGGAGTGAAGACTTTTTGCAGTATCGCCGTGGCAACGGCCAAGTCGATTTTGCACTTCCATCCGATCCGGATCGCCTCGACGACGTCGCTTGGCGGCTAATGCAAGATGGACGGCACGATGCGGCCCGACGCAAGGCGATTGCCAATCTCCTTTTGCGGTCGCCCGATTTGTCCACCGACACGATCGATCATGCCGAACGACTCGTTTGGAGCGGACAGGTCGATGCCGCCATCGCCGCGATCGATTCACATATTCGAGAAGCCGACAATCCACGCGAGACGCTAACGCAATCGGCCACGATGCTGGGCGACAGCGGCAATTCGCAAGCCCTTCGGGAATCCATCCGGCTTTGGGATCAATTGGCAACTGGGTTGCCGCTGGGGTCCGAATCCTGGCACACCGCAAAGCTGGCGGCGATCTCACTGCTGTATCGTTCGGGCGACCGAAGCGAAGCCGAGCGGCGAGCAAAATACGTGCTGCTGACGTCGCCCCCTCAAGACGCTCCAATTGCCGACCGCTATCGGCAGTTCGTTTCCAAATAGTTCTTCTTCCTCCATTGATCGAGCAGATTCTTGTTATCCGGCGAACTTTTTGACTCCGGGCGGATGCTGGCCCCATGGGGGCGAACCGCCCCATGAACCATCGATTCGTTGTTTTGGAACACACACCAGGTCGCCTGTTCAAACGGCAACTTCAACCCCACTTCGATTGGATGTTTGAATCCGACGGGGGCCTGCTCACCTGGGCAACCGCACCGATCGATTTCTTTGAGAAGCAACTTGTCGTCGTCGCGCGACCGCTACCGGTTCATCGACTTCGTTACCTCGATTTCGAAGGGGACATTGGCGAGGACCGAGGCGAAGTACGACAACGAATTGCGGGGGATTATGCTCTCCTGCGGCGCGATGAGCAGCACTTCGCGGTCGAGATTCAATGGCCCCGCGAAGGGGAACCGCGGCATCATCGCCAAGTGAGGTTCGACTGTGATTCAGGCAAATGGCGGTTATCACTTTGCTAGCTTTCGATCGGCGTGCACCCCCGCGAGAAGCTGCCCCGAAACTGATCTAAGCAATTGAGGACGATCTTGCTACGATTGCCTAGCGAGGTGAAATATGGACGCCTCCAATCGCTACACCTATTTGGAGATTCCACGGATGGGACATCCCTTTTCCGCTCAGACGCAATTGAAATCGATCAAGGACATTCTCAACACCGTCGCGGAGCCCCTTGACCTGAATGTCTCCGTCCGCCTGTGGAACGGTGAAGTGATTCCACTTGGCAACCAAGTGTGCGGAAAGTACACGATCGCGATCTCAGGGCCTGGAGTGATCGGATCGCTGATGCGGCGACCGGGACTCGAAACGCTGGTCCGGTTGTACGCCACCGGGCACATCACGTTTGAAGGGGGCGATTTAATCGATTTTTCGGAAGCCCTCAAGACAAATCGGTCGAATCGAAAGAAGCTGAAACAGGTTAGCAAATCGATGTTGATCAAGCGAACCTTGCCCTTTCTGTTCGCCAAGACGGAGGTAGCCGATTTGAGCCAAGGATTCCGCGACGACATGGTCGGCCGCGATGAATCGAAACGCAAGAACACGGATTACATCCAGTTTCACTACGACGTTGGCAACGAGTTCTACAGGCTATTTCTCGGTTCCGAAATGCAGTACACCTGTGCTTATTTTCGAGACTGGTCGAATTCACTGGATCAGGCTCAGCAAGACAAACTTGACATGATTTGTCGTAAGCTACGCTTGCAGCCGGGCGACACCATGCTCGACATCGGTTGCGGTTGGGGAGGCTTGATCTGTTACGCCGCCAAGCATTTTGGCGTGAAAAGTCATGGCATCACCCTCTCGAAAGAACAGTACGAACACACCAAGGTGAAGATCGATCAGTTGGGCCTTCGCGATCAGGTGAGTGTCGAGATTTGCGACTATGCCGACCACCAGGGCACCTATGACAAGATCTCCAGCATTGGCATGTCGGAACATATCGGTATCGCCAACTATCCACGCTATTTCAACAAGATCAATTCAATGCTTCGCGACCGTGGCATCATGCTCAATCACGCAATCGCCCGCAGTGCAAAACGATCGAAAAAACATGCTGCCAAAATCCGACCCGAGCGCGCGTTTCTGTTGAAATACATCTTCCCTGGCTCGGAATTGACGCCTGTCGGGATGACCACCGACTTTATGGAACAAAGCGGTTTTGAAGTCCACGATGTGGAATCTTGGCGTGAACACTACGCGTTGACGACCCGCTTCTGGTGCAAGAACTTGTCAGCAAACGAAGACCGGGCGATTGAATTGGTCGGACCCGAGCGATACCGCCTGTGGGTTGCCTATTTGGCCGGTGCGTCAGGAGGCTTCACAGCAGGTTCGATCAAGATCTTCCAAGTCGTCGCCAGCAAAAAGGCCTCGAAAGGGGTTTCGGGCATGCCGCCTACGCGCGAACATCTGTACCGCGCGGCGTAGCCGTTGGCCGATTGAAGAGCGTGCCCGCCAAAACGACACGATTCGTCCGACCACTGGCGTTTTCGCTCAGCCTGTCGTGTCCTTTGGCGTTTCAAGAAATCACCCGGATCTGCGGTTTCGCCGAATTGTCGGCACAAAGGGGCGTTTCTAGGGCGTTCAATCGGCCCTCGAACCGAGAAAACATTGACCGCTATCTAAATGTCTCTAGAATGCGAGGCACAGGAACGGGTTTTGCTGATCCTTGCTCGGAAGTGACCGCTCGGAAGTGATTGGGTGGTCTCGAAACGGGTGGTCTCGAAACGGGTGGCCCCGATCTGGATGGCCGCAGGGGTGGTGTCGACGCTGTAGGTTCGGTTGAATCCACCGCTGGGCCTTTGCCAGTCGGTACCATCTTCCAGGTGGAAGGGAAATCCCTTCCACCGACGGGTTCTTCTGTTCCGATCGAGCTCGATTCGAGTAGACGCAAAAATAACAAAAGAGTGGGAAATCTATGTCGAGACGTGAACGCTGGGTGGCCGCGATTCCGGTCTATAATGAAGTCAACACAGTCAGTGAAATACTCGATCAGGTGACAAAGTACGCCGACGAGGTGCTGGTCATTGATGACGGGTCAACCGACGGAACAACCGACGTGTTGCGTGCGCGGTCGGATGTTCGCGTGATTCATCACGGCGAGAACCAAGGCTACGGGGCGGCGCTGAAGAGCGCCTTCGAATACACGATCGATGAAGGCTTCGACGGTGTCGTCACGCTCGATTGTGACGGACAACACCAACCCAAGCGGATTCCCCGGTTCATCGAAGCCGCCGCGGCGGCCGACATTGTTTCGGGTAGCCGGTACTTGAAGCAGTATCAAGGTGACAGCGCGCCGCCGCCCGAGCGGATGTTTATCAATCGTCGCATCACGGGCGAATTGAACGAGCGGCTTGGGTTGAGTCTAACCGATGCGTTTTGTGGCTTCAAAGCCTACCGAACCTCGGCGCTATTGGAGATGAGGATCACCGATACAGGCTACGCGATGCCGCTGCAGTTGTGGGTCGAAGCTGTTGCCGCTCAGTTGCGAATCATTGAGATCCCGGTGCCACTGATCTACTTGGACTTGAGCCGGTCGTTTGGTGGATCGCTCGACGAATCGGAAACACGGTTGCGTTATTACAACCGGGTCCTTGACGACGCGATTCGGGTGGCCGTTGCGCAAGGAGCCAGCTTCGAGCAAGGACAACCACCACGACGTCGCAGCATCGTTTCCTAAATGAGCGTCGATGGGTATCGACATTACAGTGCTCCGAAATCACACGGAGAATCGTTTGCCGATCCAAGCATTGGAGAAGCCGGCGGTTTGTTGCGCAGCAATCTCCGCGTTCTCGCTGGCCATCCCCGTTCTTGGCAACAACTCCGTCGCGATGCTCGGATGCAAATGGTCAGCGATGCCGTGCGGTATTCCTCGGCGTACCGAGACGTTCAGTTGCCTGCAAATCGGGACGATGCACCCATTGTGATGGCGGGTCACCAGCCATCGCTTTTTCATCCTGGCGTTTGGTTCAAGAACTTTGCTTTAGATGCGTTGGGGCAACAGCATCGTGCCGTCGCGATCAACTTGGTGATTGATAACGACGTGGCGTCGGGCAGTTCGATTCGAGTGCCTTCGATCGATTCCGCGAGCGGTGATTTCACGTACAAGACGATTCGCTTTGATCGGTTTGGGGGCGGTGTTCCCTACGAGCAAACGGTGATCGCCGATCGTGATCGCTTCGACCATTTTGACCAAGCGGTGCTTCAAGCCGTTTCTCCGATTGTGCCCAATCCGCTGATCAGCAAGCTTTGGAAACATGCTCGCTACTCGGTGGAGCGATGTGGAGTCGCTGGGTGTGCGTTGGCTCAAGCCCGTCATGCTCTGGAAGGTGAAATCGGTCTCAACACTCTGGAAATCCCTCTCGGGGCGATTTGCCGCAGTCCATCGTTTTCGCGATTTCTGCTGATGATCCTCAGCGAAATGCCCCGTTTTCGTGAGATCTACAACTCCGAGGCGGGAGCCTATCGCCGTGCCCACGGCATCCGCAGTGCCTCCCACCCCGTCCCGAATCTGTCAACCGACGACGGTTGGTGCGAGGTGCCCATATGGATCTATAGCGATCAGTATCCTCAGCGGAAAGCGGGCTGGGTCAAACGTACGGACTCTCACTGGATCCTCAGCAATCGTAACGGTTTAGAGTGTCGGCTCGCGGTCGGCGAATCACCCGAACGATCCGCCGAGGCCCTTTCACACCTCAATACACCTGCCTTCAAGATCCGGCCTCGAGCACTGTTGACGACGATGTACGCTCGTTTGGTCTTAAGCGACTTGTTTTTGCACGGCATCGGCGGCGGCAAGTACGACCAACTTGGCGACCGAATCGCGAAGGGCTTTTTTGGAATTGATCCACCTCCATTCATGGTTGTCTCGGCGACCCTTCAATTACCAGGCGATTCGCCCAGCGATCTCGACGCTACCATCCGCCAGTTGCAGCAGGCGATTCGTCAGTGCGACTATCAAGGGGAACGCTTCGCCGAAACGACGGCACTCGATCAAGAATGGATTCGTCGCAAAGCACAGCTGTTGCGTGAGATCCCGGTGCGGGGACAGAAACGGCAATGGCACCAACAGATCACCCAAATCAACCAGCAACTTGCACATTGTCTGCAGTCGAAGAAAGCAGAAATGACGGAACAATTAGCGGAACGGCAACGACAGCGACTTTCGCTCTCGATCTTGAAAAGCCGTGAGCACCCGTTTTGCATCTTTCCCCTCGACCCTTTGATTGCAGCTTATCAGGAATTGCTAGCTAGGTAGGCAAGGGAAAAATTCGATTTCGAACTTGGGTTGGCGCCGTAGATGGGGCATAATGCTCTTGAGTTTTGGCTCGATCAAACACGACCCTCCTTCTTCACGGATTCTCACTTAGCATGGAAGCAATGTGGCGCGACGAGCCGGCGTTTGGTTTTGGGATCGATTCGCTCAACCCCCATGCACCACGCCGCAGCGATGCGATCGGAGGACTGTCCAAGAAACAGTTGCGCGAGCAGCTGTGTCAAAGATGCCCCCGTGTTCCAGGCGTATATGGCATGCTCGACCGCAAAGGGAACCTGATCTACGTGGGGAAGAGCAAGTCACTTCGATCGCGGTTGCTGAGCTACTTTGCCGACTCCAATGCCGAGGAAAAGGGAGGTCGGATCGTTGAGAACACGCGAGCGATTCAGTGGGAAACCCAGCCGAGTGAATTTGCGGCACTGCTTCGTGAACAGCAACTGATTCGACGCTTCTCACCTCGCTGGAATGTCCAAGGGGTTCCGAAGCGCCAACGTCCCGTCTACCTCTGTTTGGGCCGCATGCCCGCTCCCTATTTCTTTCTCGCGGCGAAACCACCCGAGCAATGTGTGGCGGTCGAAGGACCGTTCTACGGTGCGGGGCGAATGCAACGTGCTATCGATGGGCTCAACAAGGCTTTCAAGCTCCGCGATTGTAGCCAGAAGCAAGTGTTTCATTTCGCCGAACAGATGCAATTGTTTGATCTCGACCATCGGCCAGGCTGTTTGCGATTGGAACTTGGAACTTGCGTTGGTCCCTGTGCGGCTGCTTGCACTCGGGACACCTATCAGATGCAAGTGAATGCTGCTGAGAGCTTTTTAGATGGTTTCAATGATGAACCCTTGGTGCTTGTCCGCGAACAAATGGAACAGGCATCGGAGAATCAACAGTATGAGTTAGCCGCTCGCGCGTGCCGTACGCTTGCGTCGCTCGACTACGTGCACCGCAAACTTTCGATCCTGGCAAATGCTCGTCGTGAATACACCTTCGTCTACCCCGTAAGCGGCTATGATGGGTGCAACACTTGGTATTTGATTCACAGCGGTGAAGTCGCTGACGTTGCCTCGGCACCACGAACGCCGGAGGAGTACGCGGCGTTGAAACCGAAACTTCTTCAATGGAAAGCAGTGACCGCCAATCGTGTCGACCGTGGCCACGGCGCTTACCCGCACACGCTGGCTTTAGTGGCATCTTGGTTTCGCAAGAACCGTAGCGAGCAAGACAGAACGTTTCTTCCTGAACAGGCCGGTCGCAGGTACCGTAGCACCTCGATACGGCAAGCAAGCTAAGAGGCCAACCCGTTTTCAATTGTGGCGAGGCCAGAAGCTGTCCTGGCGATCGACCGGTTGCCAGGACAAATCAGCAGAAGACTCAAAGGGAATTGCCGTGCGCCGTGTGATCAAAATAGGTGGCAGTTTGCTGCTGCGAACGAACCTTGTAACACGCTTGCCAGTTCGGATCGATGAGTTGGGGGGCGGGGCTGCCTCGGAAACGCTTGTGATGGTTGGCGGAGGCGAGATGATTGATGCGATTCGTCGACTCGACCGCTGTCGACCGCTCGATCCGATCGCCACGCATTGGCAATGCATCGAACTGCTACAACAGACGCTCGAGATTTTTCATCAGTGGTTCCCGAGTTGGAATCGAATCGATACCCGCGCTGAACTTGAGCATGCGATCGAGCAAGGTTTTCCAACCGATCGCCCGAGCTTGGTTTCCGTTGAAGCGTTCTATCGTCGCGACGTGCCGGCAGATCTGCCCATGGATTGGCGAACCACGTCCGACTCCCTGGCAAGCCTGTTAGCGACTCTCAGCGGTTCCGATGAGCTTGTGCTGGTAAAGTCTTGCCAAATCGATGATGGATGGACCACTGCGAGCCTGATGGACAAGGGGATCATCGACGCGGCTTTTCCGTGGCACGGCGCTTCAACATGGCGGCTACGGGTCGAGGCTTTTGCGCCGGAACCTGGCCCCCAACGCTAACGCCAGCCTAAGACGAGAAACGTCGGATTCAACGATGCAAAACGCACTCGATCCAGTTGGTATTGGCCACGGGCGATGTTGATCATTCGGACGTCATGATGGAGACCCGCTTGGCCAAAAACTTGCTGGACGGCAACCAAGTTATCGGGACTCGATACATTGACGACGATTCGTCCCGTTGGGGCGAGATGTTGGATCGCCTCAGCGACCAAATCAGGCACCACCCGTCCGCTGCCGCCTACGAAGATTGCATCGGGTCTTGGCAATTCCTGCCACGCTGCCGGTGCTTGGCCGTGCACAGGAACCAAAGAGGGAACGACAAACATTTTCGCGTTTTCGATCATCAATGCATAGTCTTCTGCATCCATTTCGATCGCATAAACCTGTCCTTCGTTCGCGATTGCCGCCGCTTCGATGGCCAAGGAACCACTGCCCGCACCGACATCCCACACCACGCTCGTCTTCGTCAGATCCAATTCCGCCAGCGCGATGCAACGCACTTCCGAGGGCGTCAACAAGCCCCGCTTGGGTCGTGATTGCAGGAACAAATCGTCTGGATTCCCAAACAAGCGCCGACGCTCGCTGCCGCTCGGACGATCGGCTGCGCCGTGACGCCGAACCAACACCATCACGTTCATGGAGCCGAAGGTCTGATTGCGAATCGATTGCAAATCGCCCTGCGTCACCGTCTCGTCAGGCGTGCCCAGGTTTTCGCAAATGTAGGCGGTGAAGTAGTCGATGCGGCGATCGAGTAACGCTTCGGCAACAACCGATGGCGTGATCGCGGAGGTGGTGAATAGCCCCACCAGCTCGGCGGTGCGAATATGATCGACGACGCGATCGAGAGGCTGAGTCGCCAGGTTGGTCAGGTAGGCATCGTCCCAACTCTCCTTCACGCGTGCAAACGCCAACTGCATACTGCTGACGTGCGGAATGACCTCGAACCGGTCCTTACCAAACGTTTCCGTTAAATACCGAGCGATTCCGTAAAACAGCGGATCACCGCTCGCCAACACCACAGCCGATGAATCACCGAGTTCTCGGATCGCCGCCTGCAACTGTTCCAAGTTGCTGCCGACCACGACGCGCTCTGCTTCCGAGTTGGGCATCTTATCGAGCAGCGCCGAAGGCCCTACCAACACGGCCGCTTGGTCAATCAATTGCCGAGCTTGTCCGGTCAGTCCATCGAGTCCATCATCCCCGATACCCACAATTTGAATTCGTGCTGTCAAGGTCGTCTCTTTCGTTGAAGCGTGGTTTTGCGTGGATGATTGCAGTTGGGATGATTGCAGTTGGGATGATTGCAGTTGGGATGATTGCAGTTGACACCGCAGGGTCGTCCGCTAGAGCTTGCGGAGTTCTTTGAGAATTTCATCGACAGTCGTACGGCCTGCATGCGAATCACTGATTTTCGCCCAATGAATTCGGCCATTTTGGTTGATCACATAGGTTGCCGGATAAGCGGTTTCTCGGGGTGCATCCCAGCGCAATCCCCACTGGGTGACCATTTCCATCCCATCATCTCGTACCATCACCATCGGGTCCGGGATTCTCCGTGACCCCATGAACTGCTCCGCATGCTGTTGCAGCATGTCGGCTTCACCGGGATAAACCAAAATGACGCGCTGGCAATTCTCGGCTAGCTTTTTTGCTCGATTGATTAACGCACCGACTTGTTGGCTACACAAAGGACACTGATAGCCGGGATAGCCGCGAAGCACGATCACAACGACTGGGCCAGCCTTGTATTCGGCTTCCAAGTCAACGTAGCGATCCTCTCCAATCATGGGCAATTCAAAATCAATCGCCTTGGCGCCGACCGCCAGTGGCTGCTTGGTGCCGGGATCTTCTGCCAAGGCGGAAGCAGAACCTGCCAAGGTGACGATTCCGATCGAACACAGAACACGTGGCAAAACATTCATAGAGGATTCACGGGGTTGGAAAAAAGAGAAGACGGGTGGGAATCGTTTCCATCGCACGGGTCGTTAAGATCGATCGCGACGTTCACGTTGCCGGCGGCTGTATCGCTCGAGCGTATTGCGTTCGGACTTTGACAAGCTACTTTCGCCGCTCTGATGGATTTTGGCCAGAATCCGATCCGCTTCTTCGGCTTCTTTTTCCATTTTTTTTTCTGGGTCGTGAATTTTAAGCTTCATTCTCCGCGATCGCTGCCGCATCTGGTTGGGAATCTCGGTTAAGAAATTGAAACCTAACCAACGCAGGTTCCAGTGCAAGAAGAAGTAGGCCAAGGCAAACGCCGCTCCGGTCAAGTGCACTTCGAACGCCGTGTTGGCCCCCAATCCCGAGGTGATGCCTAACGCCCCGGCGAAATCGGCTGCCACAAAGATCACCGCGACGACCCATGCTTTGACGGGCAAGACGAACATCAACAAGATCTCGGCATTGGGATAGTAGCATGCGAACAAGATGGTGATCGCCACGACCGCACCGCTGGCACCAATCACCGATCCATTGACGCCCTGAACCAGGAACGACACCGACGCTACGATTCCGCCAAGGATGACCGCAATCAGATAGAACTTCAAAAACTCTTGCTGGCCAACCTGCCGCTCGACGACTCGTCCAAAAAAGAACAAGCCGATCATGTTAAAGAGGATATGGTTGAGGTTGTGCGGGTCATGGGCAAAACCATACGTCAAGAACTCCCACCACATCCATGGCTGCAGCAATGTCGAACCGTGTGTCGCCAACCAAGGCCACAAGGTTCCGTCGAAAATCATGTCCAAGAAGAACACAACGACGTTGATGACGATCAGCACGATCGTCATGCTCTTGGGGCTCTCGATTCGATCCCAAGGGGTTCGAGCATCGTTGCGGCCATAATCGCGGTCATACAGACCCATGAATGAAGTCCTCGGGAAGTCACTGAAAGAAATTGATAGCTAATTGGGGTGTCATCACACCGTTCATCGTAGCAACTCGACTGATCGTAACAATCCACGACCCCGTGCGTCGAGATCCAAGCGGCGTCGCGCGTTGGTGACGAGAATCGTCTCTCGAATCCTTCCCTTTGTGCGAGAACTGATGTAGTTTGAGCCATCCTTTTTCCCTTTCGCGAGCCAATCAACGTGGAACCTGCACCAGCGCCGAGCCCCCTCGATTCTGACCCTCGGTCCCTTTTGAACACCCGTTTTGGACTCGAATCCTTCCGAGCGGGCCAGCAGCAGGTGATTGAGCGGTTGTTGGCCGGTCGCAACGTGGCCGCCGTCTTTCCAACGGGTGGCGGCAAGAGCTTGTGTTACCAGTTGCCCAGTCTTTGTTTTTCGGGGACCACCGTCGTGGTGTCACCGCTGATTGCGTTGATGAAGGATCAATGCGACGCTCTGCGAGATCGTGGCATTCCAGCGGTCCGTCTGGATTCGGCCATGACGCCTCGCCAGTATCGCCAGGCGATGCACGGCGTTCGTAACGGCGACACCAAGTTAATGTACGTTGCACCCGAGCGGTTTTTCAATGAACGGTTCATCGCATCGCTTGGATCGTTGAAGATCTCACTGTTCGCAATCGACGAAGCTCACTGCATCAGCCAATGGGGGCATAATTTTCGCCCCGACTATTTGAAACTTGGATCGGTCGCAAAGAGATTCTCTGCGGAACGGATCCTGGCGTTGACCGCGACGGCCACGCCGTCGGTTTTGAAAGACATTCAAGCGGCCTTTTCGATCTCGGACGATGATGCGATTCGGACGCGTTTCTATCGGTCCAATCTGCACCTGCGGAGTGTGATCTTGGACCAACAAGATCAATACGCGCATTTGCTCGACCGCATTCGTTCCCGTCGTGCGGGATGCACCTTGATCTACGTCAGCACTCAAGCGACGGCCGAAGAGATTGCCGAGCGTTTAACGGATGACGGGATCAAAGCAACCGCATACCACGCAGGGCTGGACACCGATACGCGCGTTTCCATACAGAACGAATTTATCGCCAGCCAAAAAGGAATCATTGTTGCGACGATTGCCTTTGGGATGGGAATCGACAAATCGAACATCCGCTATGTCTATCATTTCAATCCACCGAAATCACTCGAGGCCTATGCCCAGGAGATTGGCCGTGCGGGGCGCGACGGCAAGATAGCAATCTGTGAAATGATGGTTGTCCCCGAAGACCGAGTGGTGCTCGATAACTTTACCTATGGTGACACGCCCTCACGACAAAACGTGCTTCGCATGATCGAAATCTTGAGCGGACATGCGGATGAGTTTCATCTTTCCCACTACCGGATTTCCTCGGAATCCGACATCCGGCTGCTGGTGGTTCGGACGCTGTTGACTTACCTCGAACTGGAGGGGTATCTCGAAGCGACTTCGCCAAGGTACGACCACTATAAGCTTCAGCCTCAAGTGACATCGCAGACAATCCTTGATCACTTCCAAGGGGAGCGTCGAGCCTTCGTCTCGTCCCTCTTGTCCCTCCTGACCAAAGGCCGGACCTGGTTCACGCTGAACGTGACGCTGGCGACCAAACGGCTTGCGACCGATCGAGAACGAATCATCAAGACGATCGAATACATGAACGAGCAAGGCTGGTTGGTAGTGAAGGTCAGCGATTTGACCCATGGATATCGTTGGCTGCGGCGAGTGGACGATCCAGCGGCCTTAGCCGATCAGCTGACCACTCGAATGTTGGAAAGGGAAAAAAGCGATATTCAGCGACTTGACCAGGTCTTTCTGCTCGCGGAGGCTCGCGACTGCCAAGCTGCTACCCTGTCGAAACATTTTGGTGAAAAGCGAACGCGAGCATGCAAACACTGTAGCGCTTGTTTGGACGAAGGCCCTTTTGACATGCCGATCACGGCGCCTCGAACCTTGGGCCGATCGGCTCGGATCGCTGTGCAGGATATGGTCGCCAAATATCCCGACGCCCTTGCCACCCCTCGCGATCAAGCTCGGTTTCTCTGTGGCTTGTCGTCTCCCGTCATGATGCGTTCTCGGCTGACCCGCGAACCACACTATGGCGTTTGCCGCGACATGCCCTTTGCGGATGTGCTGCGTGAGCTTGAAGGGGGATAAGTAATCGACTCGACGGCTCTCGATCCCGGCGTCGGCCATATCGTACGGGAGGCGATTGGGGGCCCGGTTATCGAATGCCTTTCATTGCTGGACTGCCGCGTTGACCACATACCGACGCTCTTGATCGGTCAGCGGCTGCTCCATCTTGGTTTGCATTTCGAGGACGGATAAATCGGCGTCGGATGCATCTCCGCCGCTCCGGCTGCGATCCACAATCCGTTGTCGCAAGGTCGCCAGCTCGCTGGGAAAATCCAGGATCCGATAGCCCACCCCTTCCTGTTGGGCCAGCTGATTAAAGCGTTGTCGGTCGGCCGCTCGCAGAAACGTTGCATCCACAATCACACTGGTTCCCGATCGCAAGATGCTCCGCGACAGTTTCCGCAAACGACGGTAGGTCGCTCCACGTGATGCCTCGCTGTAAAGCAATTCCCGTTGATACCGACTGGGCCGTTGCTCGGGATCCATGCCGACTTGTCGCTTCCGTTCGATATCCGAGCGAATTCGAATGGCTCCCTCTCGTTCGATGAATCGTTCCGTCATGGTCGTTTTGCCGCTCCCGCTTCGCCCATGCGTGATCGATAGCGTGGGCACCGCTGGCCACGTAAAACGATCTGCCAAATCAAGATGACGATTGCTGTCCGCGATCGTTTCGAGTCGCTCGCGTTCGCACCGCTTCGATTGACTGGCTCGAAGCATCTGATTGGCTCGAATCGTTGCCACCTTGGCTCGAACCAACGATCGATAGACCAGGTACCATCGAAGCAACACCAACGATGCATAGTCACCCGTCTGTTCCAAGTAGGCACTCGTAAACGCATGTCGGAAGTGGTCGTGGCCGCTCGCAGAGAAATCCATCGCTAAGAATGCCGCGTCACTCAGCACATCGATCCAACGGAATTCTTCACTAAACTCGATCCCATCGAAAGGCATCAACTTTCCGTGCCAATCGATTACATTCTGTAAATGTAAATCGCCATGGCACTCTCGAATGAAACCTTGCTCGATTCGATTGGCAAACTGCTGCGTGTTTCGTTCCATCGTGGCAAGCGTCCATTCCAGCAACCGGTCGACCGTCCGCTGCTGATCAGGACCCAGGTCTGGCAACAAGGCATCGAAGTTATCGATCGCTTGGCGAAGCACTCGATCGGGCTCGCCCCATGAATCCGTATTCGCACAGTGGGCTGCGGCTAAGTGAAACGCTGCGACGTCGGTAGCGAGTTGGCGGACGTCAAGCCCGGTCAACCTGCCCTGCTTCAAACGTTCACTCAACAGTGCGTCTTCGGGAAACCGATGCATCTTGACGGCATACTCTATCGGCTGCCCGTTTCCTTCTACTTGAATTCGCTGTGCCGATCTCGAAATGGGTACCACATCGAGGTAGAGCTCCTTGGCACAACGTTGGTCGAGTTGCAGTTCTTTGTGACAGAGCTGTTCTCGCAGCGCCAGCGTGCTGTAGTCAAGAAATGCATTCTTGACCGGTTTCTTCACCTTGTAGGCATAGTCGCCGATGAGAAAGACCCACGATATATGCGTTTCGTGAACCACGACCGACGTCCCCATGCCCGTCGGATACGTCTCTGGTTCGCTCAGCGACGCCACCAACTGCTGGGGGGAAATCGGCGATTTGGTAAGTGTGGCCATTTCTGACCCCCGTTGCTTTTCAATGCTCTTTGACGAGCATCTCGGTTAGCCCGCGTATCATCTGTTGTTCTCGAGTTGATACGGTACCGAAACCGAACCGACCCCCGGATGCCTCCGCGATACGCGTCATCTGTTCCCGAGTCAATTCGATGAACTTGTGACGTGTTTCGGGTGTCATTTTGACCAGGATGGACCGCACGTACCGTTTCCAAGCATCCAAGATTTCTCGAGGTGGATGCTTTCGCAACCATTCCTCCAGAAGCACCGATGGAACGCTCCCGACGACAATGCCAAGCTTTTCCGCTTCTCGCATCATGCTGCGCCGTTCCTCTTGCTCGATTTTCGGGTCTGCCCAGGCGACCAGGATGAGCGGTACCAATTGCACCGCGATCAAACCTTCCGCTGTGACTCCCAACGCCGTCAACTCTTCTAGCAACACCTCGTCGTTGACGCCGATGCTGCCGACAAGCCGCTCTCGCCCCTGCGGTGATTCCGCCTCGGCGTGAAGCCGGCTGATCAACATCGCATCTAGGTCTCGAAAAAAAGTTTCCTCAAGTAACCGTCTGCAGCCTGTGGCTGGCGCATGCTCAGCGGACATCGTTACCACCTCGTGAATGGCCGACAATCTTCAATACCCTTCTTTGACGCTGCAACCGCCGTTCCATGGCCAGCGAACGGACGATGTCGCCTTCTATTTCCCTCGTCCTTTGGCACTACTTTTCTTTTGCGGACCGTCGCTTCGGGTAGCGGAACTCGTCAAGAGTTTCAATCTGCTCCGTGAATCGTCGATAGTCTTGACGACTTCCGCTACTGCCCCCGAAATCTAAAGTTGAGTCTGGACAAAGCACTCGAATGGGTGACTCGGTGGCACTTCACAGTTTCGTCTCGTGCTACTTCGCTCACCCATTTTCCTTGCATGTGACAAATCAGCACACTTTTCGTTTTCCGACAAGATCGGAAATCACTGCGCTAGTCGATCCATCCGCCGCCGAGAACTTGATCGCCATCGTAAATGACGGCTGCTTGTCCAGGAGCAATCGCCCGCTGGGGCGAATCAAATCGGACCTGAAACTTATCCGCGTTTTGTGGATCGACCACGATCTGACCGGGACGTGGCAAACCGTTGTATCGAATTTGTATTTCGACCTGATTGGGGATCGCTGCTGGATCGACCAACCAATTGGCTTCGCTTGCCGTTAACCGTTCGCCGACAAGATCGTCAGCGGGACCGATCACGACTTGCTGGGTATCGGGTTCGATGCGTACGACAAAATGGGGTGTCCCCATCGCGACACCGAGTCCTTTGCGTTGGCCGACCGTGTAAGCTTCGTATCCCTGATGGGTGCCAACGACTTTCCCGTCAAGCGTCACGATTTCGCCAGCGGTCGCCCCGACCGTCTCTGGGCGGCGGGCTTTGACAAAATCGCTATGATGCCCCTGAGTCACAAAACAAATTTCTTGGCTGTCTCGTTTCTCTGCCACTCCCATCCCTAGGCTTGAGGCTATTTCGCGAATCGCCGGTTTGTCAAAACCCCCTACCGGCAGCATCATTCGGCGAAGTCGGTCGGCCCCGATCCCAAACAACGCATAGGATTGGTCTTTGTGGGTGTCGAGTCCGCGATGAAGTTGTGGCCCCTGGTCGCTTGCCATCAATCTCGCATAGTGCCCCGTGGCAACAAAGTCGGCGTCCACTCCATCGGCGTAGTCAAATAGTCGGCCAAACTTAATCCAGTGGTTGCATTTTACGCATGGATTGGGGGTCCGACCCTTCAAATAGTCGTCGACAAAATAGTCGACGATCCGGCGGAAGTCTTCTTGCAAATCTAACGCATAAAACGGGATCCCCATCTTCGCCGCGACACGGCGAGCGTCGGCGGCATCCGATGCTGTACAGCAGCCTTGCTTGTGGTCGGCCCGACCTGCTTGCGATTGACCCAGTACGGGAAGGCCGGCGTTTTCTGTGGCGTCGTTATCACTTTCTACCTGGCAAACACCGTGCGATTCTTCGCCATGTCGCATAAAAATGCCAATGCACTCGTGGCCCGCTTCGAGCAGCAGGTGCGCCGCCACGCTCGAGTCGACGCCGCCACTCATCGCCAATACCACGCGTGCCATGTTGTTTTTCTCTTTTCGCCGATATGATAAGGGTTAAGAATCCTGTTCTAATGACTGCACCCTTTCATCTTACCCACGGAGTCCATCACGAGAATGGATGCTGAACTCGTTCAACGTAGCAAGAAGATCCGCGAGCGTCTGGTCCAACTAGGAGACTCTCTTTGACTACGCTGGAAAACGCGTTGAGATCAAAGCGATTGAAGATCAAATGGCTCTGGCTACGTTCTGGGACGATAACGAATCGGCCCAAAAAACCGTCGTCGAGCTCAAGGCCTTGAAGACCATTGTCGGCCCGATGCGCGAATTGTCTACCTCCGTCGAGGATCTGGCTGCCTTGATGGAAATGGCCGAAGAAGACCAATCGATCGCCGAAGAGGTGGCCGCCGAGGTGTATCGACTGGAAGCGATCTTGGACGATCTGGAGCTCAAGGCACTGCTCAATGGCCCGAATGACTCTGCCGGCGCGATTCTCAGCATCAACGCTCGCGACGGGGGCACCGACGCCAATGATTGGGCGGATATGCTGCTGAGGATGTATTCTGCCTGGGCTGTGGGTCAAGACTACAAAATCGAGCTGCTCGACCGCCAAGAGAATGAAGAAGCGGGGATCAATCATGCTTCGATCGCGATACGGGGTCCGATGGCCTATGGTTACTTGAAGGGGGAAGAGGGGATGCACCGTTTGGTGCGGATCAGCCCTTTCAACAGCGAAGGCAAACGCCAGACCAGTTTCGCTGCGGTCAGCGTCGCTCCGGAAATTGATGATTCCATCGATATCGATATCGAGGAGAAGGATGTCCGCGAAGACCGCTATCGTGCCGGCGGTGCCGGTGGACAACACGTCAACAAGACCGACAGTGCGATTCGGCTGACTCACGTTCCGACCAACATTGTGGTGCAGTGTCAAAACGAACGCAGCCAGCACCAAAATCGTGCCACCGCCTGGAAGATGCTGCGTGCGAAGATGGCTCGAATCGAAGAAGAACGACGTGAAGCCGAAGAAGAGAGAAAATACGCGACTCAAGCTCGAACCGGGTTCGGCAGCCAAATTCGCAACTACTTCCTGCACCCCGACCAACGCGTCAAAGACGCTCGAACCGGCCACTACGTTGGCAACTTCAATAGCGTGATGGACGGCAGTGAATTGCAAGGCTTTTTTGATTCCTTCCTGCGTCTCAAAGCGGGAAAGCAATTACCGCAAAGTTAACAGGTTACTTCGATGCCCTCTCTGTTTACGAAAATCATCAATCGCGACATACCAGCCGACATTGTTTACGAAGACGATGATTGTTTGGCGTTTCGCGATATTGCTCCCAAGGCACCGACCCATATCTTGGTTATCAGACTTACTACGCTGCGCTTCGGGGTGGCTGTGGAGGAACAGGTGCTTAGTTTTCTGTTGCAGCCGACGTTGCATTGCGTCAAAATCAAAAGACACGGGTCGGGTCGCGGAGGCCGTCT
>NZ_SJPV01000021.1 GCF_007860135.1 Novipirellula artificiosorum | reverse complement strand
CGAAGTGACCCGGTCGACTACGACAACTTGAACATTGGTGAATCTTACGACGATGAAATCGTCATCGACGGCTGGAAAGATGCGTCGGGCAAGAGCGTTTCGCTCGCGGATTTACCGTGTGACGAAACCATGTTGGCTTGCACCACGCCGGTCGAACAATGGAAACCGACCCGGCAGGACTACGAGGGTTACACGGGGAACGCCGGCAATACGCTTGATCGTTGGTATCACCAGTCTGCGGTCGTGATTTGGTCAAACGAACACCATGCTCAGATCGTTGTTCAAATGGGGATGGAGTATGCGATCGAGCAGTTGCTTTCGAAGCGTGGTGAATTGCAATCGTTGCCGGACGACGAATTGGAATCCGCGTGCGACGAATGTCAGTCGCTCGCCGAAGCGAACTTGGATAAACGAACTCAACGAATTTTTCACCAACGCGACCGAGTGCGAGCCAGCGCTTCCGCAAGATTTTTCGCGGTCCAACGAAACGGATTGCGATTGCCGGTTCTGCTTAGAGATGCAAATATTCTTGGCATCACCCACACAAGAAACGACCCGCATCGCGGCCCGTGAAGATCGACGTCAGCACCTCATCGACGTGATTCGTAGCAAGAAGCTTGACGTCACTACCGGCATTGAGAAAACCTCCAGCCCCCACAAGCTCGTTCTGACGAAGACCACCGCTTCCCATGATCGGGAACTCAAGGAATATCATAACGATATCAAACTTCTCGCGTCGCTACCGAAAATCGAAGGGTGATCATCGTTGATCCGCAACATCGGCGTGTCGGCAATGGGGTGAGCTGATCTGACCTTAGATTCAGTTCTGTTCTGTCAGCGGACATTTTCGTAAACGCTGCAGGATATCTGCCCACATCTTTCTTTGGTCGTCCCAGTCGAGCGTTTTCGCGATTGGCCGGACTTCGCGTTCTAGGATTGCGTCGCGGCCCTGGATCGTTCGTGGCAAGTCGAGGATCTGCTCTTGAATGTCTGGGGCTAGATTGTCGAGCCACATGATTTGTGACATCCGCGTGGTTGAGATTTGGCCGTAGTGCGCAAGCTCGGATTGGTTGATGATCACCCCGTCGCGAACCAAGTCATAGCAGCGATGGGCCAGGGCCAGCAACCGCGTGATCCGTGGGATGCGGCCTTCTGGCACGGACGGTTCCTTGCCATCGCGAATCAATCGCCAGCCATGCTTGGTCAGAATCGCGGTAACATCACCACGCTCGCTGAAATCGTCGCCCGGCTTATTTGCATCACTGGTGGTTCTTGTGGTTGACGCATTGTTGACGGCGGGTTGTACTTCGTTGAACGAAGCGGCCGCGTCGACCAAGATCGGATGCTCGAAAATCCTCTCGCCGCGGTGCAGATGGGACTTATCTACGTGAATCCGGAGGGACCCAACGGGGAACCCGATCCGTTGGCCGCGGCCCGTGACATTCGGGAAACGTTTGGCCGCATGGCGATGAATGACGAGGAGACCGTTGCACTGATTGCCGGCGGACACACATTCGGAAAAGCCCATGGTGCTGCTGACCCAAGTAAGTTTGTTGGTCCCGCACCCGAGGCAGCCAGCATCGAAGAACAAGGCCTGGGCTGGAAGAACACCTTTGGTAGCGGCAATGCTGAAGACACGATCACCAGCGGACTGGAGGGGGCTTGGTCTTCCACCCCGACGCAGTGGTCAAACGATTACTTCGACAACCTCTTTAACCTCGAGTGGGAGCTGACGAAGAGTCCGGCAGGTGCGCATCAGTGGACTCCGAAGCAGGCGTCCGCACAAGGAATCGTGCCGGATGCACACGATCCAGCCAAGTATCATGCCCCGATGATGTTCACGACAGATCTCGCATTGAAGGTGGATCCGGTCTACGGGCCGATTTCAAAACGCTTCCACGAGAATCCGAAGGAGTTCGAGTCTGCCTTTGCCAAGGCGTGGTACAAGTTGACGCACCGCGACATGGGACCAATCTCTCGGTGTCTTGGCCCGCTGGTCGCCGAGCCGCAGTTGTTTCAAGATCCCGTCCCTGCTGTTGATCATCCATTGATTAGCGATTCGGACATCGCCGACCTCAAGGTCAAGCTTCTCGCATCTGGGCTTTCTACTGGTCAATTGGTTTCGACTGCGTGGGCATCGGCGTCGACGTTCCGCGGCACCGACAAACGAGGTGGAGCAAACGGGGCACGCATTCGTCTCTCGCCTCAAAAAGACTGGTCAGTCAACCGACCGGCTGAACTGGCGAAGGTCTTGCAGACACTTGAGAGAGTTCAAATGGAATTCAACCGCTCGCAGTCCAGCGTCAAGAAGGTCTCGCTCGCAGATCTGATCGTTCTTGGCGGATGCGCCGCGGTTGAAGCCGCGGCCAAGAAGGGCGGGCACGATGTGAAGGTCCCCTTCACTCCAGGACGCACCGACGCGTCGCAAGAGCAAACCGATGTAAAATCGTTCGCCGTGCTCGAGCCGAAAGCGGATGGGTTCCGCAACGCCTTCGGTCATGACGATCTCGACCGGCTGGTAGAGGAGTTGCTCGTCGATCGAGCTCAAAAGCTTACGCTAACTGCTCCCGAGATGGCCGTTCTGATCGGCGGCATGCGGGTCTTGAATACAAATTCCGGAATTCCGAATCTGGGAGTGTTCACGAAACGCCCCGAAACGTTGACCAATGACTTCTTCGTCAACCTACTGGATATGAGCACGGTGTGGCAGAAGTCCCCCGTGTGCGAGCACTTCTTCGAAGGACGCGACCGCAAGACAGGGGAAATTAAATGGCAGGGTACTGCCGTCGATCTCGTGTTTGGGTCGAACTCGCAGCTTCGAGCCATCGCGGAGGTGTATGCGAGTGAAGACTCGCAGCAGAAATTTGTTAACGATTTCGTAGCGGCTTGGAACAAGGTGATGAATCTTGATCGCTTTGACCTCCATCCATCCCTGCGAGATGGATCGAAACTTGTGAGGCTCCACGGGCGCTAAACACCTGGGTTTGGTGATTTTTGGTAGCTCGACTCTCCGAGTCGAGCAGTGACGCCTTTGAACCGGTGGGATGTAGGTCAAAAAGTTGGCGAGCAAATTGCGAAGCTCCCGCCCTCTGGAAGAATCGAACTGGAGGTCTCACCGGCAAGACGAGCCATGACAAGAAATTTATCGGTACAGGACTGAAAAAGAGCGAGACCTAATTCAGACATTCATTGTCACGATTTGACTCGTAACAATCCCAAAGTCCTTTGGAGAAGAGGGATGTCACGAGGATTCGCCCATGGAGATTCCACACAATCGCAGGACTCAAGAGCATTCTTGCAACTCATCACTTTGATGATTGAGTCGTTCAGATGCTCTCATGGAGGGGACACGCACGGAAGGTTATATTTTTTCTTGCTCAATCACTGATACCTCGTTTCGCGAGACGAATCGTTGTCCAGAGAAGCAATGACCCGACTGCTCGTCATCGACGATGAACCACTGATCTTGGATTCGTTCGAAATGGCGTTTCCCTATGACGAGGTCACGATTTGCGTCAATGCTCATCAAGGGATCGACGCATTCTTAGAATCATCGTTCCGACTCGGTTCGACAATGTGAACCCTCCAAGGTTTTGGCAACATCTGCGGCGGCGGCAAGCGGTCTTGACTTCGCCACACGCACTCGCGAGCTACTCGCCGCGGGCACCGAACATTCACCGCGAACTGATCGGTCTTACCGAAAAAGAAATCTTCGCCGAAGTGTTGAAGCAAACCAACGTCGTAGTCAGTGATTGGGCAGAGCTAGAACGATTCTCTGTGAGAACGATTGGACTACTTCAGTTTGTAAATCACCAACATCCCGTCCTGCTTGGTCTCGTCTGACCGGATGGTGTTGGAGATGTAGTTCGGCGATCCGTTGATCACTTCGAGAAAGTCCGCCATGTGCTTGCCCGATTTGATCACGTTGTCAGCCACGATCACTGTGCCTGGAACGAGCTTCGGTTCCAGAGCCTGGAAGTATTTCAGGTAGTCGCTCTTGACTGCATCGATGTAGACAAAGTCGAATTGGCCTTCCAACCTGGGAAGTACTTCCAGTGCGTCTCCTTCTACGACGGTTACGACGTTACTGAGTCCAACCTTTTCTAGGTTCTCTCTCGCCGTCTGGACCATCTTGGGATCAATGTCGACGGAAATCAGCTTGCCACCGGTTCGCTCGAATGCGATACCCATCACAATCGCACCATAGCCGGTCGCTGTGCCAACTTCGACACCCCGTTTTGCACCAGAGCTCTCCACAAGAATCCGTAACATTGCGGCATCGCCAGGCGTTGAGTTTAATGTGATCCGGTTGAAGTCTTCAATGAACGCCTTTCTCGAAGCATCCAAATCATTGGTCACGTGCGGATTTCCAGCACCAGGCTCTAGAGCAGCGACGGTGTCGAGCGCTCCAGCGAAGGCAAAGCAAAATGTGAATGTCAGTACGGCGGTTGACAAAGTCGGATGGTTCATCGAAGACTCCATTTGAGGTGGGAAGTTCGGAGGTGGGAGATCTAATCATATCCTAGCTTTTTCAAGATTCAATGCTCTCCGATGCAATACCCTCGACGTACTTCTGTCCTTTATGACGTTTACGATATGGAGGCGGTCAAATCAATTCTGCTGTCCGAAACGATTCGAGGCATCACGTGCGATGGGTCGTTTTTTTATCGAGTGGTCTTCATGCTTCGACAGGTGGCGATTGGCATGACTAAGGGGGAAATTTTTGTTTGGGATCTGGACGAAGACGAATGGAAATGTACGATTCTCCATCCGAGGATCGGTCATGGAGTCACTAGACGCAGCAGATGGATCCTGGAGGCTCGGCATACGAGGCTTCGTTGATAGTAAAAAGCCGTTTGTAATTGGACTAATCTCACGTTCTGATAAAGCCTTAATCATCTGCAAGCAGAGGGTGATCTAGCTGGACAGCGGTCGCAATGTGGATGAAATTACGTTCAAAATCGGGTACAACTTACTGCTTGAAAGCCGTGCTGAATGACAATCGATCCGTCGCTGAAATGGTTGCTTGGTACGTGTACGATCCTGTATGTCATCGCAATGTACGTCATTGGATACATTGCGCAGCGAAAAATCCAGAATGCCGAGGATTTTCTCGTCGCCGGACGTCAACTTCCGGTCTCGCTTGCCTGGATGACGCTGTTGGCAACATGGTTCGGAGCAGCGACGCTTCTTGGCGCTGCTGATGAGGTTCGGACAGGAGGCCTTCGGGCTGTCGCGCTCGATCCGTTCGGAGCTGGGTTCTGTTTGCTGTTGGCGGGGCTATTCGTGGCCGGACCGATGTGGCGGATGCAGCTGCTTACAGTCCCAGATTTCTTCCAGCGAA
Source organism: Novipirellula artificiosorum (assembly GCF_007860135.1). NCBI lineage: Bacteria > Pseudomonadati > Planctomycetota > Planctomycetia > Pirellulales > Pirellulaceae > Novipirellula > Novipirellula artificiosorum. Next base: position 82,968 of record NZ_SJPV01000021.1, on the reverse strand, counting down.
AATTTGGACGGACTGCCGAATTAATCGCTTCGATCGTTCTCGTTCCCAGTTACTTCGGATGGATCGCAGTCCAGTTCACCGCGATGGCGGGCATGTTCAACCTGTTCTTTGACATTCCTATCACTTACGGATTGGTTCTCGTTGCTGTCATCGGGACCGGATACACGTTGATGGGTGGAATGTGGTCGGTCACATTGACCGACGCAGTGCAAGTCAGCCTCGTGCTTGCCGGACTGGTCGTCATGGCGATTGTTGTCTTGATGGAATTGGGAAACGGTAGTGTCGAAGTGGGTCTAACCCGTATTGCTAAAGAGACCGACCCTGAACTGCTCGTTTTGATTCCGACAGATAAAGGGAGCGAATTTCTCAAGTGGATGAGCTTGTTTCTCGTCGGTGCTCTCGGCAACCTGCCAGGACAGGATTTGATGCAGCGAGTTTTCTCTTCGAACTCCGAACGAACTGCCAAACAAGCATGTCTGATTGCCGGAATCGCGTATCTTGGTTTTGGAGCTATTCCTCTGATGCTGGGGTTGGCCGGAAACCTGATGTTTCCCACGCAGATGGAAGTCGATATTCTACCGACCATGGCTCACGCTTTTCTGCATCCCGTGGTTGCTGTCGTATTCGTGGTGGCTCTACTTTCGGCGGTGTTGTCGACGATCGATAGTGCTATCTTGGCTCCGGCCAGTGTGTTGGCTCAGAATCTATTTCCACGCATCGGCTATTCGGACACATTGAAAACCAATCGTGTTGCGGTGTCGATAGTCGCATGCTGTAGTCTCGGAGTTGCGTTTGTGGGAAAGAGAGTCTACGAATTACTGGAAAGCTCCTATTCTCTGATGCTTGTCGGGTTGTTTGTCCCAATGATGCTTGGCATCTACTCACGCCCACGTAGCGGTCGTCCTGCCATCGCTGCCCTGGTAGTCGGGTCACTAACTTGGGCGGTTCATTATGGCATCGGTTGGGAGTATTTCCTCCAGCCGTTGGCGCTGTTTGAATCAATGCGGCTGCCAGTATCGCTGACAGCGACGGTCCTAGCCCTCGTGGCGTATTTCGTGTTCGAACCGCCCTGGAAAATCGAGTGGCACCAACCAAGTCCTTCTTAACAGCTTTCGTCCAGTAATTCTGCTGCACACAACTCATGATAGGACTGTTGAACGCAGGAACCGCCAATTCAGCGAATCGATTCACTGAAAGTTCAGCCAGAACGCACATCCCCGTCCGGTCAATAAACTCAGCCGATCTGATGTTCACAAAGGGATCGGTTCATGCACAGGCGAAAGAACTCGCGTGGAAAACTCCATCATGCTGCGACTGAGAGCAGCGTTTTCTACTCGTGGTCTTGCCGGACAAACAATGCACACGTTCTTGTTGAAGGAACCGCTTCCGTCTTACCAGCAAATCTCTCGATCAGGTGAGGGAAATCGCCGGGACTAAAAGTCTCAAGTTGCGAGACCTGAATGTCGTCGCTGCCGATCTCGTTGGACCAGCGGGGCGGTTTCGGGCCGTTCAAGGGATGCTTCGCCGAACTCGATTCAATGCGAGGTGCGAACGTGTTTGTGTCCGGCGATGAGGGAACGACTTGGGAGCGGCGGGGCATGGCCACCTTTCCGAATCCCGACTGGCACGAGCACATGATCGTCGAGCGAAAGGACGGTTCACTCTGGATGTTGGCGCGAACCGCGAAGGGGATCATGCAATCGGTTTCGACCGACGGCGGACGCACCTGGAGTGACGCGACCGAACCGCAAGGCATTCGTCAGCCGAACGCCCGTTTCCATGTGCGGCGACTTCTGTCCGGACGCCTGCTGTTGGTGAAGCACGGTGACCGAATCGATGCCCACCAAGGGCGAGTGCAGCTCAGCGCCTGGCTTTCGAATGATGATGGCAAGACATGGCAAGGGGGACTCGTCCTTGATGAACGCAAGGGCACTTCCTATCCCGACGGCTTTCAAGCCCCCGACGGCACGATCTACATCTCGTACGATCGCAACCGAGCCACCGACAGTGAAATCCTGCTGGCCCGATTCACCGAGCAAGATATTCTCGCGAGAGAACTCAAGAGCTCGAAATCGAAACTCAAGATTCTGATCAGTCGGCCGCTCGCCCGCTTCACGAAGCCTGAATCGGCTTTCACACCGATCTTTGACGGGAAGACCTTCGACGGTTGGGAACAGTCCGGGAACTGGGTCATCGAAGATGGCGCGTTCTACCGAAAGTCACGCGGAGGCAACCTGACGTACACGGCGGCTGCGGTACCGGACGACTTCGAATTGCGGTTTGACTGGAAGGTCTCCGCAGGCTGCAACAGCGGAGTTTACTACCGTCCGGGGCAGGTCGAATATCAGGTGCTCGACAACGTCGGCAGTCCCTACGGCGAGAACGCGAGACAAGCCGCGGCCTCACTCTTTTTCTGCATGGCACCGTTTAAAGACGGCACGCTGCCTATCGGACAATGGAACACGGGTCGAATTATCTGCCAGAAGAGTGTGATCGAACATTGGCTCAACGGTGAGCGGGTGTTGTCCTTCGATTACAATGACCCCAAGTGGGACTGGTATATCAAGCTGCTCGCTGCCCGCGGTGGCGACCTTACCGGACGCAAGGGACAACTCTGGCTACAGGACCACGGTCAGGACGTCTGGTTTCGAAACCTGCGTTGGCGAGAGATCCCCAAAGACGAAGTAATCGTGCCCGAATCTTACTTTGAACCGATGCCGGTGACCGGTCAGGCTCTGGCGAAGGAGGAAGCAAGGGTAAAGGACATGCTGGAAGCCAAAGAGAAGGCGGCGAAGCAGTAAGCCGTTCGCCCACATTTGCAAAGAACAATCGAGCCAGTACGGCGTTTCACGCTATCGAATGCGTTTTCTACGACGACTTGAAAAGCCGTCCTACATGTGTTTTGGGAATCGAACTGCGCGCGCTGCGAGAGATGCACAAGATCGCTGCGTTCGTGATTCAATCCACGCTCTCTTGTCACTTGGCTTGGTCTGTTGAAGGATTACTATTCAGCGTTGACCTTAATTGCGCGAGGTCCGCTTCGTCGTTCGCCGGGTCGAAGCCAAGCTCACGTTCATGTCGGATGAGGGCTGCATGTTCGTCGGCGATGCGTGATCGAAGTTCGGATTCCTGCGCGACAATGTAAATGCCTGCAACGTGCACTTCGTCTCGAATCGTGACTTTGCCGTCGTCGACAGAATGCTCCACATCGTGAACGCCATCTGCATCCAGGGCGAAGACGTTGACAGTGCCGCTCAGCCAGGAGGGCAAATTGAACTGCAACTCGGCTTTTCGATTTTCAAAGTGAAACGTGTTGTCGGTCGGATCGGGGGCGTAGCCAACGTCGTGGATGACCAGCAGAGCCGCGTTGGGGGCGACCACTGAGTTGATCTCCCAGTCTGGTTTGCCATCCTTTTCAATCCGTCGATGCTCGAAAGCGTCGCCGGCCAGCAGGATCTCGTCGACCATACGAATTTCTCGATTCACTCTCGTGATCGGCTCAATCAGATCCGGGAACTTAACAACCGATTTGAGACTCAGATTAAACCAATACAGCGACGTGACGCGATTGGACAATCCATGCCAGGCCTGAGCCTGCAACTCATCAGGCGTAGGTGATCGGCGCCGCGAACTGAATAAACTTCCCCAGCCGTCGTGAGCACCTTGTGACCAATAGGCGATCGGGCGTGGGCGGCTGAGTTCCCGCAGGCTGCGTGTCATGTCACCGATCGTTTCCAGCGGCGCTCCCCAGCGAATGCGTTCGCCGTCCCAGCGATCGTAATTGGTCCATGAATCGGCTGCGGGGGCAATCACGCGATACGCGTCGTAGTGCGGATAGTCCGATAAGCCGGCGTAATAGCGCCACGTGCGTTCTTCGCTGAGCGTTACACTGGTCGGTAGACGACTGGCTTGATAGGGAGCGAGCATCTGCCAGACTTCCTGAGGCGGAATCGGTCGCCCTCCGCCGTATTGCGGCTCGCCGATAAATTCAACCGCATGAATGGTTGGTAGCAGTTCCTCCGTGTCGTAACGCGACAGGTCCTGCATTCGATTGAAGCGTTTAAATGGAAATCTGTTGTAGCGTTCCTGGTTGTCGGTGTAGCCAGGCACTTCCTCGACCTGTCCCGTGTTGACGTGCATTTTGCTCAGCGTCAACACATATTCGTCGATGGTCAGACTATTGCGGCCGTTGATGTCCGAAGCGATCCAGCCACCGCTGATGTCGAATACCTCTGGCTTGATTTTCAGGCAGCCCCACAACGATTCGACCTCATCGTCGCCGGATACCATCTGCACTTCCACCACCGCGTAGCTTCGCGGGAGCGGGTCGCAATTGACGACGAAGCCGCCGCGAGAATCAGCGTGAAGCGTTGCATCTGTTGGAAAACAAGTGAACTGATCAAGCTCATGCGCCAAACGAAAGACATGAGGATCTTCCCCACCGTCGGGCAGCCACAATCGAAGTGATTTGAATTTGATGGAGTTGGCTCCAGTGTGGTTCACATGGACCACCATTTGATTCGGATAGATTGCCTGGGTCGGATGACCGTCCGTGTTGGTAGCGAGAAACGTGACAGCGGACAGCCAGGTTGTCGGGGCATCCAACGCCACGATTTGTTTCGTACCTTGTTCACCGAATTGCACGGTATGCTGGGTACCAGCGGCCCAGGCAGCCGACTGACCATTGAACGCAATAACGGTCAGGCAATCAGGCGGCAGTTCGACGCCTGATTGCAGCCAAGAGTGCGGGCTGTCGTGCCACGCCCACGAAGACGAATCGACAAGTTCCTGCGGAGACTTGTCATCGAACAGCAGCAGGTCGGATTTGCGAAGGCGAATCGGAACACTACTGCCGTTATGCAGAAACAACTCGACGCGTGCGGCCAGTTCCGACGCAGGTGGTCGCCTCCATCTCATCACGGAGGACTGATTGTGAGGCGTTACATTGATTCCCGCGATATCCTGGCACTGCCCCGTTTGTGGAAACCACGCGGTTGCCATAGTGGCAACAACCACAAACAGAGCTTGCATCTGAGCAGGCCAGGACGACCTGCTCGCCACTTGCCTTAAGGTCCGTGGTTTGATTGAGCGCCTGGCCACTCGCAAATCCGCAACTGTTTTCATGCACTGGCTGCCTGGAATGGAATATATGAACTATGGAAAGGTATCGCTGTTTTCTGGAAGCCGTCCTGAGCAGTTACGCGACCTATTTGAGTTCGCGCACCGTGTTAACGAACTCTTCATGCGCAAACTTCGAATTGTAATCGCTGCCGCTGTGAATCATGGCGCCGAAAACGAGACGCAGTGGTTTGTCGCGTTCGACTCGAATGCTGCTCGGCTCGCCTTGTTTCATGGCCGCTCGGCCAAACGGATTCGCAACGAGAATTCCGTAGTCGCGATTGTGCCACCAACTTTCGCGGAAATTTTCAGGATGGGCCAGCAACGTGATGCCAACGGGCTCATTCTCAAGCTTGCCGGAGTAGTCGCACCACTGAGCTGCCTGGCCCCATGTTGCTTTGGCTGTGGTCAGGCCGGAAGAACTCGTAATGATTCCACCACTCTTCTCGGAGAGTGGCGTTGCTACGCGAACACCGAACCCCATCTCCTCCTGATCGCCGAAAATCAGATCTTGATCGAGCGGAAGAAACGTCGCGTCCCAGATCAGAAGCCAACCGTTCGATTGTGCTTCACACGCAAATCGGCACGTCAGGCGACCAAGCGTTTGCTGATCGCCGGACAGTAACTCGGACTCAGTCGAAAAGACAAATCGATGCTTCTCAACAGTTGGACGCTCTACAAAGTGAACATGCTTTATCTGGCCTTTGTTTCGCCAGAAATCGGAGCCGTTGATGTCGCCAAAGGCTAACCAAATTCCCGGATGCATGGTCTCATGATCGACGGGATCTTTGCCTGCGATGGGGGGATGGTTGCGCGTCACTTGTAAACCGTCAACCGTTCTCAAGCGAGTAAAGTACGGTCGCAGGATCTGTGGATCATCGAATACGAACTCAGCAATTTCCTGTTGATCGAGCGAGATGATCAGCCGATCGGATTTCTGATCAAAAGAAAAGTCCTGCCGTTTGGGGGCATGACTTTTTTCGCTGACTGTCGTCGCCGTTTGGCTGGTCTGCGACATCAGGTAAACACTAATATCGGCGATTTGTTGAGCGTTCAGCAGCGCAGTCATGGTGGGCATAGCCGACACGCTGCTGGTTTTTCGCTCTTCGATCAATGACTTAGGGATATCGACTCGCTCACCGGAATTCAGCCCGATAGCCAACGACAAACCGCTTTCCTCGAGCAAAACGCCTGAATAGATCTGGCCATCTTCAGTCAGCACAGTCAGCAGATTGAAACCTTCTGTGATCACTTTGTTGGGTTCGATCATTGATTCGACGATATGTTTCGGGGCGGCCCGCGAGCCGATGGAACTAAGGTTCGGTCCAAACGCGTTCACGGATGCATTCAAGCTATGACACTTACTGCACCCTGCGCCGCCGCGATGCTTGAACAGAATTTCTCCGCGCGTTGCATCAGCCGATCCCAACAGTGACAGTGCCTGTTCACGCAATTTATCGAGCGATTCAGGTTCGGTGTGCTGAACCAGCGGAATCGGCTCAAGCAGGACAACGTAATTCGCAATGGCTTTCTTCGGTTTGCGGTCCGTATTTCCGCCCAGCTCAATTGTCCCGGCCGGGTAGTCTCGTGTGTACAGTTCCAACGTGCTGTCATCAGAAACGATCTGCCCTTCAGTCTTTCTGAATTGCTGAAGGATCCAGGCGGGCAGTATTGTGTGTCGTTGGTCGACGGCCACCGTGACTCGCAATGGCACAATCGCTTCGAACGTTAACCAGCCGTCCCCCCGCGCGCGATCGTCGTCATTCGCTGTTTGAATAAGATCCAGACCCTGTAATGCCGCAGGCAGCGTTCGAAATTTGTAATTGCGGTCCGTGTACAATTGCCCGCCCTGGACAAGCCCGCCCGGTGCCAGGCGGTATGTGTTCTTGCTCTTCGCGACAATCTTTCTGACAAGGGCCACGTCGCCTCGGGCAAGATCAACAGCGCCACCTTGCTCAGGTGTTGGGTTGAGCGGACGCCCTTTGACGACTGCTTTCTCGCCGCCATTTGCCATTTTGTCGAGCCACAGCCGGGCGATTGCTGCAGTGTGAGGATCGCTGTCTGCAGTCAGCGCTAACAACTGAGCTTTGGAGAGCGAGTGTGTTTCAAGCAGAGCCAGCAGCGCTGCTCTGCGAACACCACCGCTGGCGTCGCGAAGCAAATCCCGAAGTTCGCCGGGGGAACTGAGTTCGCGAAGCGTCTGCCAGGCGGCGTAAAAAACTGTCTCGTCGGACTCATCGGCCAGCAGCCGTAACAGACCTGGCAGGGCCTGCGTCTGGCGTGCTTGTGAAATCGCCTGCACGGCAGCGAATCGCAGTCGCGGTTGGCTGTGTTTCAGAAAATCGTCAACAACTTCTGGCAAAACACGAGTACCCGTTTCGCGAGTTCGCTTCGCAAGAATACGAATCGCTTGAATCTGTTGATTCAAGTTTGCGGCTGAATCGGCACTCAAAAGATCTGCAAAGTACTGGTCAATGCTTGCTTCGTTGACCGGCAAACGACCGAGAGTCCACAGAGCCCACGTTTCCTGCATTTCAGTTAACTGGCCGCCGTGAACCTCAGCAAGCAGCTCAGGTAGAATCGCCACGCCACGCCCGACCAGTTCATCCTGCGCATCGATTCTCCAGACCGGCAACGGTCCCTTAAATCGCTCCACCAACTCGGCCACTGCGAATTGATTCAGAGTCCTTGGTTCAGACTTTATTGCTTGAGTCGAGCGTGCTGTGCTTGTAGCGGAGACACGATAGATACGCCCTTCATTGGTCAGCTCACCATCGTTCCACTCGGCTCCATAGCCACTGCTCCAGCCCAGGATCCAAAGGGCACCATCGGGGCCAACTTCCAGGTCGGTCGGACGATACAGTGACTGGCCTCCAACAACGAACGGTTCCCAATTTCCATTCCGAGGTCGCAGCAATGCGCCGTCCCAGCCTGGACGCCACACGAAGGTTGTCTTGTTCAGCCAATCGTTGATGAAGTACACGCCGCGGAATTCGTCTGGAAACTTCGCAGAGTCTCCAAAAACGATCCCCGTTCCTGAGCCTTCAAACAGTGGGCCGCTCACTGGTGCCGACGGCGCATGAGGCTCGGTGGACCAATGCGCGCTCCACGGGTGATTCCATCCGAAGTGCGCACCGAAGAATGGCATGAAAATGCGATCGCCGTTGGTCTGATCGTTGTCGGTTCCGAGCCAATTGAAACCACTATCGGCGGTGATGTCCCACGGATTGCGAAACCCTCGCGAAACGATCTCCAAATTGCCTCCACCGTCATCGCAGCGCAAGATACCGCCTTCCAATCCCCAATCGTCGTTTGGATCATGATAGGCGTGCCGATAGTCGTCTTTGGTGTAAGTTTTCGGTTTCGGAAAATCGGGCGAACCCGCAGGAGCTTTCACTCCCCACAAATCGCGAAATGGTTTTGGTGCAATGCGGCCAGGTTGCGTCAGCCCCTTTGAATTGCCTTTGCTCATATAGAGTTTGCCATCCGGAGCCCAGTTCAGGCCGTGCAAACCGTGTTCTAAATTGCCAAGGTCCGTATAGATCCGCACATACTCATCCGCTTCATCATCGCCATCCAGATCGCGGACGACGGTCAAATCAGGAGCGTTGGCGACCCACAAGTCGTTTCCATGCCACGCCAGCCCTTGAACTGCGTTGAAGCCACGTGCAAACACCTTCGTTGATTCCGCCACGCCGTCGCCGTCCGCATCGCTGACAATGACCACGCGATCGCCAGGTGTTTCCGGAGTCGGATTGCGATACTGAGGCCCCATCCCGACAAACAAACGGCCCTGCTGATCGAAGGCCATCGAACAGGGCTGTCGCACGAGTGGTTCTCGTGCAAACAGGCTCACTTCAAAACCCGGCGGAACTGTTGGCAGAGCTTCACGATCGGCGTCGGGATCATTGAACTGAGCGGCCGACAGATCGGCCATCCCACAGACGATTGTGAAAATACACAGGCGTACGATAACTCGCGCAAAACGGAGCGATTGAAATTCAAACATCAGCCTGCTCTTCCTTCGTTTCTGTTTGGGGCAACAACCAGACAACCAGCATGCCGACCGCGTAAATCATTGAGCAAAGAGAACCAACTCGCGAGTAATCGCCTCCAAGAGTCGCAAACAGGAGTCCGGCCAGCAACACACCTGCGGCGGTTGCGAATCTCCCGGAATTGTAAGCAAGACCGCTGCCTGTGGCTCGTACGCGAGTAGGAAACATTTGAGGCAGGAAGACGGCAAGCCATCCAAAGAACAGAGTCGCGACAAAGCCCTGTGCGAAAACTACGGGATGAAAGCTCGGTTGCAGCGGCGCCGTCCATTGAAACATCGTGAGCGTCAGGATGGTAGTGAAGAAGCTAATCAGCAGATAGCTTGTGCGTCGCCCCATCCACCGCGAGAGTTGCGCACCTGAAAAGCTCCCGAGCGTTGCTCCCAGCGCCCACCAACCCTGAGTCGCGGCCTTGTAGCCCGGACTGGCAGTTCCGGCAACTTTGTCGGCCCAGGGAATCATCCACTTGCTTGCAGACCATGCGCCGACAAGCGGAATGGAAGCAATGATGATTGCCACGAAAGTCATTCGAATGAGCTCCGGCCGGAACAACTCACGTATCGGCGGTGGCGGTTGCTTTGTTGTGTTGCGATTCGCCAGCCATGTTGGTGATTCAGGCAAAGCCACCAACACCAGGATTCCCAGCAGCGCAGGCAGTCCGCCTAAATAAAACAACCATCGCCACGAATCGGGACTGACGGTCCAAATGCGCACAACCTGCGATAACAGCAAGATGCCCGCGTTCAATCCCGCGCTCATCACGCCGGTTACCAGGGGTCTGGAAGCGCTCGACCAACATTCGGCGACGAGAGCCATTCCGTTAGGCCATACGCCTCCGACGCCAAGCCCAACCATGAACCGTAGAACTAGCATTTCCTCTTGAGTGCGAGCCCAGGCGCCCATCATCGCGAAGATCGAATAGAAGAGAATACTCACTCCCATCGCACGAGAGCGACCGATCCGATCGCCGAGGTTGCCGAGCAGGATACCTCCCACCGCTGCACCGAGCATCAGAGCCGCCGTAAAGCGCGCAAACCAATCGCCACCAAGTGTGGGCGTAAATGCTTCCCCCAAAAGACTCTTCGATACACTCAGCGATGCGACTGGCATCAATCCCAACTCGACACCATCGAAGACCAAACCGAGTGAGGCAGAGACCAGCACAAATACGCGAGCGCTACGAGAAAGCGGCTGTGATGTCATCTAGTTGAACTCCGCATGGCTTCGACAATAGAGCTGTTATCCGACTCACCCAACCCCATTGTTTCGGCTTGCTCAAGCAGCTCTCGATGCGTCTCGCACAGTTGCAGCGCCAGGCCGTTTTCCTGAGCGGCTTGCAACATCAATCGGACATCCTTGAGATGCTGCGACAACTTCGCTTGAGTGCTGTAGTCACGTTCGATCATCTTCAGGCCTTTGGTGTCCATTTGCCGTGAATACGCGGCGCTTCCCTGCAGGACCTGCAATGTTGCTTTGGGATCCAGTCCCAATGACTCTGCGAAAACGAGACCTTCTGCCAATGCAGCGCGATTCAATCCCAGCACTAAGTTGCTCACAAGCTTGATTTTCGCCGCATTGCCGCATCCACCTACGTGAAAAACGTTTTTTCCAAGCACGGGCCACAAATCACTGCAGGAGTCAAAGACTTGTGTCTTGCCGCTGACGATTACTGTTGCTTCGCCGCGACGTGTCTGTTCGCTTGAACCGGAAATCGGTGCATCGAGATAGTTTGCACCGCGTTCCAAAAGCAGTGTTTCCCAGGCAACGCTCTCGTGAGGGTCGCCGGTCGTGGTATCGATAATGATTTGTCCGGACCGAATTTCGCTCAGCCGTGGCTTGAGGACTTCCGAGACAACTTCGCTGGAAAACAAGCTGATGATGACTCGCTGGCAATCCACGAGCGGATGGTCGCTCCAAACCGCTCCCAGTTCCAGCAGGCGATCCGCTTTGTCGCGTGTTCGATTCCAAACGACGGGGACAAAACCGCAAGCCAGAAGCCGCTCACTGATGGCCGTGCCCATCAAGCCCAAACCAACTACGCCCACACGACGATCGGAAATCGAATTCACAATACTGATCCAGGTAAACACTGATGCGGAAGTTTTTCATTCAACAGCCTTTGACCGAGTTCTACTAAATAACGTGTACGCCAGTGCGGCTCCACAAGTTTGAAGACCTCCTCGAGCGCGGCCATGTCCCAGCCGAGTGACTCAGGAGTTACCGTGGCCCAGTCTCGGTCCGATGAAGGGAAGTAAAGCTCTTGAGCTACGGCAGAAGTCGGCGCGGCAAAAAGCAAGACGGCGAACACCAACAGGTTCAATGAACGGTTTTGCATCACTTATGTTTCTACCGTCTATTAAAGTAAGATGACAAACAGACGAAATACGGGAGGCACAAGTCACGGTCGCAACAGACCACGATGCCAGAGATCACTTCTTCTTGCTCTTCTTGGCTGGCACTTCGGAAGGGTCAAAGTCCGGATTGGGGAACATCCTTTCGGCGCCGACGGTGACACGCCATCTATTGAGTTCCTCAAGAAGTTCAGCCGTCCTTGTCGTCTCAGTCGCCGCGAGGTTCTTTGTTTCACCGATGTCGTTGGCGAGATCGTAAAGCTCAATTCCTTCTGGGTCGAATGTCTCGATCAGCTTCCACGGGCCTTTGCGGATGACACTGCTCGGCACACTCGACGGATGATCGTTGTAATGGGGGTAGTGCCAGAAAAGCGAGCGCTGTGGAAGCCGTTGCGACGTGCCGTTCAGCAAGGGTTTTAGATTGACACCATCGAGATGTTGGTTTGGTCGCAGTGGCAATTCTGCTGCGGCGAGGCAGGTGGGATACAAGTCGGTGCTAGTGACAGGTTCGTTCACAATCAGGCCAGGTATGGCAATGTCCGGCCACTTGACGATCAGCGGCACACGAATGCCACCTTCGTAGTAAGCTCCTTTGTTGGCTCGCAATGGTGCATTGCTGGTGGCGTTGTAGAAGCCGCCGTTGTCGCTTGTGAAAATCACAACCGTGTTCTGATCCAACTGAGATTCTTCCAGCGTGGCCAAAACGCGACCGACGCTGTCATCAATGCTCTGTACCATCGCCGCGTAGACCAGTTTTCCCTGACGTTGATCTTCCGGCACAGTTTCGTATCTGGCAATGATGTCTTCTTTAGCTTGCAGCGGCGTGTGTACACCGTAGTGCGGAAAGTAAAGAAAGAATGGCTTATCTCGGCTCTCTTGAATGAACGTGACGGCCTCGTCGGTAAGTCGGTCCGTCAGATATTCACCCGGCTTTCCATCGGCCAGCACATTCCATTTGGCTCGTAGCCCGGTTGTGGGAATCAACCAGTTGCCTTGGTACGGAAAGAAGTAACTGCCAGGAGCACCGTGTGCATTACCAGCGATATTCACATCAAAACCATGATGTTCCGGCAAGCTGAACGGCTCGCTGCCCAGATGCCACTTGCCGATGCTTGCTGTGCGATAGCCGGCTTCGCGAAGAGCTTCGGCCAATGTGAATTCTTCTATCGGTAGGCCACGAATAAAACGCCCTTCACGCAGTTTCGCTTTCGGATTCCAGCGACCAGACGGCAGCCAGTCAGTCAGCAAGAGTCGCGCCGGATACTTACCAGTCATTAGCGCCGCACGAGTCGGGGAGCAAACCGCGCAGGCCGCATACGCATCCGTAAATCGCACGCCTTCTTGCGCCAGACGATCGATGTGCGGCGTTTGGTAGTAAGCACTTCCCTGGCAGCCAAGATCGCGCCAACCAAGATCGTCAATCAAAAACAGCACGATGTTCATCGGCTTAGGCTCTGCTCCATCTGCGAGCCTCGCCAACACCGAACCAAGAAGCACCGTTAGACAAAAAACAATTTGCCAAAAGTATTTCAGTCGTGTCTTCATTTTTTTGTCGCCCATCATTCTGTCGGCTATCGCTCTGTCAACTTTACTTGCCTCATTCATTTACCAACTCTCATTCGTTTCAACACTTTCGCGTTCGACTGTGTTTGGCAGTTGGTCAGATGGTATCACCCGAACCGGCGGCGTTTGTCGCGGATTTAAGTCCGACGGCTTGCTTGATTTCGTTGAGTTCCACTTGCAAGTGTTTCGTGAACAAGGATATGTCGGCGCTGTGGATCAACATGTTCGCGCCGAGCTCGATGAAGTGCACTTGCTGTCCAACCTCTCCCCAGAAGTGAATGCCTGCCCCAACACCCGCCGCGCGCGCCTTGCGAAAGATCGTCTGACACGCGGCAAGGAAGTCTGGGTGGTCATAACGCTCCGGCAGGCCGAGACTGCAGGACAGGTCGTGCGGCCCAATGAGTATGCCGTCTAGGTCAGGCACGGTCAGAATATCGTCCAGGGCAGCCATGGCGTGCGTGCTCTCGATGTTGACGATGAGTAGCCGTTCGTTCGCCCCTTTTTCGATGTAGGCTTCAAGTTCCGGATCCGCCTTGGCCCCCCCGAGCATTTGCTTGAGTTTCTGTCCCTTGATAGGCCGCATTTTCACTGCGCCGCGCAAGGCTTGCACCTGCTCTGCAGTTTCGATGTAGGGAGCCACAACGCCTGCCGCGCCGCCATCAAGCACCATGGTGGCAGCGTAAGGGTCGGGCGACGGAATGCGCACTAGCGGCGGCAGACCGAGAGCGGAGTACGTCTGACACATCCAGCTTAACTGGGCTCGGTCCAGCGCAATGTGCTCCGTGTCGATAAAGACGAAGTCCAGCCCACAGTCGCGCACCGCGTCGGGCCAGCGCGGTGACGGCGAGACGATCAGCGTGCCGAAGCTGATCTCTCCCGCGTGCAGGCGTTTGCGTAGTTCGACCGGTTTCATGGCTTCACCTTGAGTTTTCCGAAATGAATATGCGTGCGAGGCGTGTCGGCGGTGCCGCTGTCCCAGACGCAACGAAAATCTCCCGGCGCCACCTCGACGAGTGTGGGGTAAGAGTTCTTGATGCCCGCGTCGTAAAAGGTCTTTTCCACGCTCCACGTCCCGCCGGGCGGCTTGGTCTTGTAGCGCAACGAGGTGCGGCCACCATACGGAAATTCAGGGGTCTTGTCGCGCTGAGCGGGGCCGTCGTTATAGACGTAGAGATGGGTGCCGTCCGCCGCGCGACCGAAGAATCCCTTCGACTTGGCGTTGTGCAATTCCGGTTCCTCCTTGGCAGGGCTCCAAGTGTGGCCGCCGTCGGAACTGACGCTTGAGTAAGCGCGCGGAGGAATGGTGGTGCGGTTGTCGTTTTCGTAGTTGGCGGTTCGCATCACGATCTTGAGTTCACCCGGCGCGTCCCCTGGCGCGACGTTGCCCTCGTGCAAAAACACCTTGCCGCTTTCCGGTTGCGGAATGAACGCTTCCAGCTTCCAATCCAACAGGCTGGTGCTGCTGAGGATGAAGTGGTCGCGCGAACCGAACGGGTCCTTTTGCAGCGTATTGCGGTGAGCGGGAAGCAGAAACCGTTTTAGGCCGTTGAACTCCGCCTCCACAGGCGTCGAGCAAAGAATGAGCGGTCCGGTGTAATGCATGGCCATCTCGACCCTTGTCCAACTGCGTCCACCGTCAGCGCTAAAGGCACCGACGAGTTGCGACTCCTCGCTGTTTCGATTCACCATGGGACAGCGCATGGCGAAGCACCAAATGATGTCTTGGCCCGGCGCGCGATAGAGGACGGGGTTGGCGTAGGCAAACTGAATGGCCCCCTGACGCTCGCGATGGTCGAACACGGACACCGGTTCCTCCCAGGTATCGCCGTCGTCCCGAGATAAACTGGCCAGGATGTCGCCCATATCGTTTTTGCCGTTTACCTGGACGCCGAAGGCTACCAGCAGTTCCTTCTTCTTGTCACCCTGAATAATCACAGGCTGCCAAATCTTCCATGCGTACGGATGCTGCTCCACCCGGCGGATCACGCGGACGTCAGCGATATCGCCTTCATGTTCGGACTGCTGTCCATATCCGGTTGCTGCAAAAACGACTAGGTAGCCGAAGCCGCAAAGGGTCAGCCAAAGTCGGCTGATCCTTGCCGATGCATGCACGGTGTGGCTTGTGACGTTTTGATTCGGCAAGCCGGTGAAATACTGCGTGAAGGCTTTCATGTTTCTTAATCCAATTTCTTATTCTTCGTAGGTGAGGTGTTCTGCAAAAATAAGACGGTCGCGCCGGCAAACGGTCCTCGAAATATCCGCCTGGCTCCGCCGGACACGTGTGGGGCTCTGGCCAACTCGCCGGTCGCCGGATCTAGCCACTCCACGGAAAACGATTCGATGCTCGCTGTCAGATCCACTTCGAATTCGCCGCCTTCCGGTGCAAGTAACAGATATGCAACGCCTGGTTCAGCCAGGCAGTAGCCGGTCGAAGATAACTCGTTTCGAGGTATCGCTCGCGCGAGATCCAGGCGTCGCGAGTACTCGATCGCCAGTCCCATCGCTCGGCGCGGGGCGTCATCCTCAGGCCGGACTTTTCCAAGCACACGGCCGTCATAGGTATCCATGAAGATCGGATTCAGGCCGCGCGTGACAGATTTCCAGACCCAAATCGCATCGCCACCGATACCCCAGAGATGATCCGTGTCGGAAAGAACCACTTTGGTTCCCTGCATGTCGGGCGGATCGTCTCGGAATCCGCCCTCTGAGTTGGGCGATACCCAATCGGCGGGACCGCTGAAAAGTGTCTCGTTCTTGCCGCGTCGATTCTGGTACGTCATGCCGACCGGATGCTGTTTGGGAAGATCTTCTTCGCAGCGTTTGACGAAGCGGATTATGTGGTACTGCCAATCGGTTGAACCAGGATGTGTTTCGTTTGAGATTTCGTAGAGCACGTTGTCGAAACCGTTCAGCGTTTCGACAATCCGGCGGACGTAAGCCTCCTGAACACGAGTGACTGTTTTGCTGGCGAGCTGATGGATCTCGATCGCCTTGCCGTCGCTGTCGGCATCACCGTCGATCCCGTTGATGTTGTTCGCCGGATTGAAAGGATGGTTCGGCCAGGCATCACCTTGGAATTGCACGCCATAACCTTCAAAGAGCATGATCGAAATGAACACTCCTGCCTGCTGCGCCTTGGCGACGCGCGACCGCAGGCGCTCGAGGTAGTCCGGATTGAGCTTCTCCAGGTCGAAGCGCGGTTTCCCGTCGAGCGCCAGGCCAGGGCCGGTGCGCTGCCACGGGTGCGGAGCGACATAGTGATTTCCGTTGCGCCACTGGACTGCCTTCATTCCCGTGGTGTCCCAACGCGTCGGCTCCCATGTCCAGCCGCGAGTGAAGTTGTGGCCGTACCGTTGGAGCCAAGCGAGATAGGCGTCAAAATCGAAATCCGGCGGCGGGTCGGTTGGCCCCATGTCCACGAGGTTCGGCCAGGTATGCGAGCCAGCCAGCAGAATCGCCCTACCGGAATCATCCGTGAAGTATCGTGGATTCTCCGGATGCACGCGGAGCGGACCATTGGTCTGAGCCCTCGCGGCAATTGCGCATTGCAAGGACAACAGCAGTACGATTAACAAAGTCAGATTGGGCTTCATCACGGGAGTATCCATGTCCATGCTCAGACGTGTCGTGGAGGCGGATGTCTGGAACATGCTTCGCGTTGCGTTCACTGGCGGTCCGCAATGGGTGTTGTCAGCGCTTTTCAACATGACACCTTTGGATATTGAATTGGTAAGGACCCTTCGGTATGCACGAGTAAAGCAAGTAGAAGGACGTGCCGTCATCGGATTATCGCCGTCGTTGATTCCTTGCGGGTCGAAGTACCGGCTTGTTTCTTGTTGCCTTTTCGGCGTGACGGGGCATCGGTTTGAGGCAAGTAATTGGCCAGTTCAGCTTTCACGGCTGCGAACTCGGGGGCATCCGCCAAGTTGGTCCACTCGTGGGGATCACTGCGGTGATCGTAAAGCTCTTCGCCGCCGTCGGCATAGCGAATGTAACGCCAATCTCGCGAACGCAACGTATGATTGGCAAACTCATGCGTGGTTAGGGCCGGACGTTCCGGATCCAGTGTCGGATCGCGTAGCTGCGGAGCCAGGCTCTGACCGTCGAGCCCGTCGACCGATGGCAAATTGCAGAGCTCATTGAGCGTGGGAAACAAATCAATCAATCCAACCGCTTGCGAACAATGCCCTGCTGACTTCGTCACAGACGGCGCAGCGACGATGAACGGAACTCGCGTTGATCGCTCCCACAAAGTGAACTTGTGCAGGTGCTGCTTTTCACCGAAGTGCCAGCCATGGTCGGACCAGAGTACAACGATCGTGCTGTTCGCCGCCGGACTGCTGTCCAACGCGTCGAGCAACCGCCCCACCAGCGCATCGCCGAAGGAGATATTTGCCAAATAGGCTTGCAGCAATTCGCGGTAGCGGCCTTCTCGCATCACGAGTTCATAATCACCCCTCCGGCTTTCCGCCATCTTTTTTCCAGCCGGTGGCAAATCGTCGAGATCATCGTCCTTCACCGCGGGCAATGTGATTGCGTTCGGCGGGTAAAGATCAAAATACTTTTGAGGAGCGTAGAACGGCAGATGCGGTCGGTAGATACCCGCTGCCAGAAAGAATGGTTTGTCCGATGGCGGATTGGCCAGGAACTTTGCAGCCCAGTCAATCATCTTTCCGTCACCCATTTCGGCGTCCGACTTATCGAACGCACCCCAGTCGAACTCGCTGGCATTCTGCGGCGGTTTACTCAATGACTTAACAGCGGCGAGTTGATTAAGAGGAAAGCCCTGTGGCCAGGAAAAGTTCTGGACATCAAGTCCATGGGCGAGCCTGTCGTGATAATGGCTGTCAAACACCTGGTCGAAGTAGTCGTGCCAGTCACTGCGGCGATTGAAGCCTGGCATGTGATGATTGACTTTGCCGCCACCGACCACGTGGTAACCGTTTGCCTTGAAGTGACCGGGAATCGTCATGACGTCCGGTAAAACCTGGTGCCAGACCACACTGTTGTCATAGATTCCCGTGGTTGAGGGACGTCGGCCTGTGAGCGTCGCCACTCGTGACGGATTGCAGACAGGTGCAGCGACATGAGCATTCGCGAAAAGCATCCCACGCTGAGCCAGTCGATCGATATTCGGAGTTTTCACATCCGGATGCCCGCCAAGACAACCCACCCAATCGTTCATGTCGTCGACGACAATCATGAGGACATTGGGGCGGTCGGAGGCGAATACCAATTGGCAAACCACCCAGACCGAAAGGAACGCTAGAAGGATGGATTTCATTGTTCAGGTCCGTTCATTGAGTTCTTGCTTATTGCGATCCGCCTTTGCTCACAAGACGCCGATTGGCCAATACACGGGCTATCGCCTCGGTAGTGACCGCCAGTGCGTCCTCTTCGCGGAAGGTTGTCAGGAGGATTTCCTGTTCTTTGGACCGATTGAAATCCCAGGAGACGTAAATGGTTCCGTCGGGGCGTTGCTGAGCATCGGGGTAGGTGCAACCCTTTCTCGTTTGGTTTCATTGCTTCTTCTTCCCCTTCTTCTTCTTGCTTGATTCAACTGCCGTCGGGTTCGATTCCTTACCAAAAAAGTAATCCACGTAACCCCACTGGGTCGATTTGCCTTCGGACTTGTTCGTCACGGCGGTTACTTCGGCGGTGAGACGTTGGAGGCTCTTCGGATCGAGCAGTGGGTCTTTTGTTTGTTCACGCCAGTGAGTGAGTTGGTCTTGTAAATCGACAAGAGTCGCGGCGTACTCAGGTGACGTCGCGAGATTGTGGAACTCATAAGGGTCATTTTGCAGATCATAGAGTTCGTAGCGCGGCGGAGTTTCCATCAACGCATAGGCAGCAACGACCTCCGCAGTTGCGTTCGCGATTGCGTTGTGAAGACCACCTGAAAAACCTTTTTCCCCGCGACTCGTCGCATCGGCTTCAAGCTTGCGAATCGTATTCGCGTAGTCTGGGTTTAATGTATCGGGCAACAGGTTTTCAATCAGCTTGTATTGATCATTCCGGACGGCCCTTTGCGGATGATAATTCGGTGCCGCGGCATGCGTGTGATACTCCGTAAACAAGTGGTTGCGCCAAGTAACTGGCTCGCCGCTCATCAGCGGTTGCAAAGAACGACCAGGGAGTCCCGCGACCGGAGACGCTTTTGCGGCTTCCAACACAGTCGGCATGAGATCGACGGTTGAGACAAGTGCTTCTTCCACATGCGGGTTGATTTGATTTGGCCATCGCATGATCATCGGAACACGGACTCCGCCCTCGTAACTTGTTCGTTTGCCGCGCAACATGTCAGCACCATGGTCACCGATATAAATCACTATCGTATTTTCGGCCTTTCCCGATTGCTCGAGGGTTGAGAGCAAATCTCCGATCAACGAATCCAGACGGCTGATGCAGTTGTAATAGTCAGCGACCATCGCTCGCATTTCTGGCGGATCGATGCCCATGTAAGCCATCGCCTTCACTTCGCTACCGGTTTGCGGCGACTTCGGTAATCCATCCACCTGGCGAATCCAGGGATCGTGCGCGTCGGGATAGTTGACACTGAGGAAGAATGGTTCGTCCGCCGCTTGAAAGAAAGTCCCAGCGTAGTTGGCATAGTTCGATAGATCCTTGCGACTGAAATTCGCGGTGGGAATCTCGTGGAAGTCAAACGGGAATGCGGACTCAGGATTGATATGTAGTTTGCCGATGATTCCCGTTCGATAACCAGCGGCTTTCAGACTGCGGGGAAGATTAGGAGTGTCTTCGCGATACATTCGAAACCCCCAAGTCGCCAATCCGATCTGTCCATGTTGATGAGGGTAAAGTCCGGTCAGAAAGCTGGCGCGCGATTGACTACAACCGGCCTGGGCAACAAAAGCTCGATTGAAGCGAATGCCCTCATCGGCAAGCTTGTCAAGATTTGGGGTCCTTGCATAAACATCGCCATAACAACCCAGTTCCGGTCCGTTGTCTTCCGAGACAATCAACAAGATGTTCGGCTGCGCGGCGTCAGTAACTCCCGCCGAAAACATCACTGCGAAGCACAACAGTCGTGAGAGAAAACATCTATTCATGGAGCTGATCCCGATTGCAGAAGCCACTGGAGATTGAAGCGGGCCACAGTAATCCGAGTGTAGGCCCAGTCACGTTTGCGTTTCTGGACAGGTTCACCGCTCCCATCTTCAAAGCAGCAGAGAACCTGGCCATCCGGCAGGACCGCCAAGTCGCTGTAAGCACTGGGACCTGGTTCCAGCACGCGACTGACCGGCCAGATTGCACCCCCATCGCGGCTCAGGTGGATGGTCAAGTTACGGCGGCTGGAGTGCGCCCGCTCGGTCGTCTGCACATTGGAGAACAGAAGCAGCGGTCCCTTGAGATTGTCCACTCCTGGATGACTCACCATGCCGGCCATGCAGCCCGGCTCATACAGTTCATCAATGAATCGCGGAGTCGACCAGTTTGTCGCACCGTTAGAGCTGGTTGTTGAGATTCGCCGAGAGCGAGCATCACCATTGCGGGCGGTCAGCAGTACGCCGCCGCCGGGCAGCTCGGCGATGTTCGGTTCACCAGCGTCAAAAAGCGAGAGCTCCCCAGGCAGCCACGTGACACCCTGGTCATCGCTGAAGACGACGCCCACTCCTTTGCCTTGCTTCACGCCCGGATCGTAGTTCGACATCCAGAATGGAACCACCAGTCGTCCGCTCTGCAGTTCAATCGCATGTCCCGGCCCAGTTGCCATCGCCTGCCAGTCGATTGTTGACCTGAACGCTTCAAATGCCGTGGTGATCTCCACCGGCTTCGACCAGGAGAGCCCATCGTCGTCGCTGCGAATGTGAAAGCAACGCATGTATTCCACGCAGTACAGGAGATGGACGGTTCCATTCCGGCAAGTGATGGCAACCGGGTTGTTGACGGTTTGCTCCTCTGGTCCGCCGAAGTCCTTAGCCTGCTTCCCCGGCGGCAAATGAGGATTGCGCGGGAGACGTTCCCCCAGGTGCGCGACCTGCTGCGGCGGAGACCAGGTGCGGCCACAATCGGTGCTGCGGCGAAGGTGAATCTCGATCTCCCCTCGGTCCGCCGTCGAAAATTTCCGTGCCTCGCAATACGCCAGCACGCTGCCGCGCGATGTCACCACGATGCCAGGAATGCGGTATAGGGTAAAGCCATCGCGTCCTTCTTCGAACAGTGTTACCCGCTCGATCGAAGGCTCGGCGCTCGCGCAGTAGTCCGTGAAAGCAATCGCGAATATCATCAACACCCCAGAGATCTGGCGAATACGCCTGATCCGGGTGAATCCGTCTTGTGCTTCCCAAATTCGACGCTTATTCATGGCCGTTTCTTTTTCTTCTTGCGATTCGGATCCGAGGATTCGCTCGGAGAACGGAGCGGGGGTGGAGTAGTCATGGTCTGATCCATCCGCTGCCGCAGACGGTCGCGCAAAGTGGTTCTCGCGGGATCATCCACGACGTTCTTCTGCTCAAACAGATGGGCATCCTGGGGCCGTACACTCTCACGATCGGTGTAGTCGTACAGTTCTTCCGCCATCGTCGCGCGGGTGTTCCAGTCGACCCAGCGCGTGTAGCGGTGCGCGGCGGTACGGATGGAGTAGCCCATCTGCTCTGGGGTAGTCGCCTTCCAGGGACGGTTGAATTGGCTGAGCACCAAGTCTCGTCCCGGGGCCTGCGGATCGTTCAGGATCGGCACGAGGCTCTGGCCATCGAGGTTGTCCGGTGGTGTCAAACCGGCTAAGTCTGCGAGCGTCGGGTACAGGTCCACTAGCTGGACGAGTGATTTGGTGGCAACGCCCGGCCGAGCCAGACCCGGCGTCCGAATCAGTAGTGGGACCCGCGTGTCACATTCAAAGTTTGTCCCTTTGCACCAGCGGCCGTTTTCTCCCAGCGAGAACCCGTGATCGCCCCACAAGACAACGATGGTCTGACGATCCAGCTTCATTCGCTCCAGTTCAGCAAGCAGCTTGCCGACCTGGGCGTCGACATAACTGACACACGCGTAGTAGCCATGACGCAGCCGACGCACATCCGGTGCATCAACATGCTCGTTCTCTGGTATGCCGCGGTAGCCGCCGAGTTCACGGTGCGTGTGCGATGCCAGTTCTGGAGCCCCCTGGACCGGTCGCTCATCATTCCCAAGTACAAACCGATCCGGGTCATATAGATCCCAGTATTTCTTTGGAGCATTGAACGGCAGATGCGGTTTGAAGAAACCCACTGCCAGAAAGAACGGCTGCTGCTCGCGATGAAGTTCGTCGAGCCTCTTGATCGCCAAGGACGCTAGTTTGCCGTCGGAATAGGCTTCATCGTCCACGTCCGCCGCCTCCCAAGCGGCCTGTTTGCCGGAATTCTGATTCTCCGGCAGTCGATAATTCTTCCAACCTGTCACCTTTAGAACCTCAGGAACGGACCACGAAACCGGGTCAAGTTCCTGTTCGTTGCCGCTAAAAATCTTTCCGAGCGATACGGCCTGGTAGCCGCTCTGCTTGAAGAGCTGCGGCAGCGTCACGAGATCGGACGCCACATCGCGAAACCGATTCCGGTTATGCCAGACCCGCGTATGGTCCGGCAGCCGTCCGGTCAGTAGCGACGTGCGCGAGGGTCCACACACGGCCTGCTGTGTGTAAGCCCGGTCAAACCGCCGGGCACCCATTGCGAATTGGTCAATGTGTGGAGACTTCGCGAGCGGGTCGCCGTAGCACCCCAGCGCCGGCCTAAGGTCGTCGATCGCGATGAACAATACGTTCGGGCGATCTGCGGTAGCAGCGTAGGCGGCGTTTAAAAAAAGTAGTTGAGAGAAAAGGAGAAGTGCTATGGCTCTCATGTTAATGTCGGCCTTGATGGTGTCGGATGAGGATCGAGTGTGAAGATTGTGAGTCCGCTCAAGTCGCGGGTGGATGGAACTAAGCAACTGACGAGATAGCCGACAATGATGCACGTCGACATCCCGATCGTGATGTAGAGATACCCGTTTACACTGGAGTAAACGAACAGCCAGCACATCACGAGTGCGCCAACCACCGCGCCCGTAAAAGCACCGTAGGCGTTGGCCCGCCGAGTCAGTACGCCCAGTAGAAACAGTCCTCCCAGCATACCCATGAACAGGCCGACGACTTTGATGAACGTGTCAAACAGCGAGGTGATTTCTGGGGCGATGAAAAACAGCCCCAACACCGTACCGAGGACGCCGACGCTGAACGTAATCAAACGAGCCGCACGGAGATACTGGCGGTCCGTCGTGCATATTCCGAGAGGTCTCAGGAAGTCGGTCACGATCGTCGTGGCCATGGAATTCATGCTGGTTGAGACGGTCGATTGAGCTGCTGAGAAAACACCAGCGACCACCAAGCCTGCGATCCCGATTGGCATCTCACGAGCGATGAACAACGGAAAGATTTGGTCGGTCGTGATCGTTGGGTCAAGCCGTTCGGGGTGCGATTGATAAAACATGAACAGCGCCGTTCCAATCGCAAAGAACAGCAACGTTGCCGGAATCGATAGCACAGCGTT
The DNA here is from genome assembly GCF_007860135.1 of Novipirellula artificiosorum. Classification (NCBI taxonomy): domain Bacteria; kingdom Pseudomonadati; phylum Planctomycetota; class Planctomycetia; order Pirellulales; family Pirellulaceae; genus Novipirellula; species Novipirellula artificiosorum. Next base: position 59,367 of record NZ_SJPV01000021.1, on the reverse strand, counting down.
GGTCCAAATCGAACGCGCTGCCAGCTTCTCGCTCGACGTCGTCATGTAACGCTGCACGACCGCTTGATCGGCCGTGTATGACGAAAGATGATGGCCTGCCGCGCCCAGCACAATCACCCAAAACGCAACTTGCGATCCGGTTCCCTGCCACTGCAGATTCGCCAGGCGCAGCTTGTCCGAATCGAATGCGACTTGCAATGCGCGGCCGAATCCGTGCTCGCCTCCACTACCGCTGAGCAACATGAACAAGGCCAAGACCGCACCGCCAAGCAGCACCACGGTTTGAATCGTGTCGGTCCAGATCACAGCTTCGATGCCTCCCATTGTGCTGTAGGCGATGCTCAGCAAACCCATGAGTAGAACCGACTGCGCCGGAGTCAACGGTGTCGCGACCGCCAGCGCCAAACCAGTCAACGACATCACGACAGCCATGCGAAACAAATGGAACATGGCGAAGCTGGTACTGCCGAATAACCGTACGCTACGATTGAATCGCTTTTCCAAATACTCATAGGCACTCGTCGCATCAATCCTGCGGTAGAAGGGCAAGGCGACGAAGACGGCCACAATAGCGATGACGGGAATCATCAAGTTACCGACCGCGTAGACCCAATCCTGGGCATAGGCTTTGGAGGGCAAACCAGTGAAGGTCAGTGAACTGAGCATGGTCGCAAAGATGCTGCATCCGGCCGCCCACCATGGAATACTCTTACCGCCACGAAAATAGTCGTCCGTTGTCTTGTTCTTGCGAGCGAAATAAACACCCACACCGACCATCGTCAATAGATAGCCACCCAGCACGATGTAGTTGATAACACCGAAGCCCGATTGCCGGGCAACCGGCGCGATGCTCCACACGGCCGGAGTGCGAACGCGAGGTCGCACTTCACCGCTGGCAATCACGATCCGATCATTCCAGCGAGCCGCCGTCGTGGTGACTTGATTCGATGGAGTCGCACCGAGAGACGTCCAAGTATCGGTAATGGTGTGAAATGCGAAAGCTTCTTTGGGAAAACCGGGATGTTCGTCTTTCAGTTCGTCCGTCTTGTCGAATAGCGCACCATCGTCTCCAGCAAGCACGAATAGATGGCTTTGACCAAAACCAATGCCCGTCCCGGCGCACATGCTGCGCGGCACATCCTGCCTCGGTTGCCAAGTGTCCGTTCGCGGCGTGTACTGCCAAACGTCGCGAAGGAACTCAATGCCCTGATGACCCGGGCGTCGCCCGCTGATCACATACACGCAATCTTCGTAGCCATTGTGCTGCGTCGCGGTGATATTGAACGCACGAGGTTCGTCGGACCAGGTTGACAACTCTCGCCAAACAAACGCGTCGGGATTGTTCTTTTGGGAAAGATCCAGCGACCAAAAATTATTCATCGCGGAAGCAATGTCACTGCCACTCTGCCCACCAGCGAGAAAAATCACGTTCCCGACCAACGTCGCCTGACCGTAGGCACAAGGTCGCGGCAGAGAGGGATAGTCGACGGTCCGGACCGTCTCAGTGCTTGTGTCCCACTGCAACGCAAAGACCGCATCGAAGGTTGCACCCGCATCGTTGCCACCCATGCACACGACGCCATCCGAGGTCGAAACGGTTGCGCCGTAGCCCATGGGCCTGGGAAGCTTTCCACCATCGATCCACTTGTAACCAGACGACGTTTTCTGAAGCACATCGATCTGGTCGTGCCATTGCTTTTCGCTTTCCCAAACCGGGCGAGCAAAGTTGGCTCCGCCAGCGACGATCAAGACGTCTTGGTGGACTCCAACGAACGGCCCAGCTACGCCAATCTCGTTTGGCAATGCGGGAAGCGATCGCCAGTCCAGCGTGGCATCGCTTACCGCATACAACTGCTCAGAACCAATCAATGTCAGGGCGAGTGCGAGCAGTACCCGATGTAGTGGGATTCGCCAGAATTCCTTTCGCATATTGGAATTCTGGCGAATCCCACTACGGTAGAAATGTCGTACCTTCACGGCAATGATGTCTCCGCGAGCGGTTGGATCCACTCGAAGAATCCAATCTCCTGCAACTCTCGCTCCAGCGCAGCATATTGAGTTTGTGTCAACGTTGGGACTGGTAATCGAGAGGGCCCACAATCCAAGCCGATCATTTTCATGATCGCCTTCTGGGCACCGCGAGGCCCGTACGGCAAGAACGCTCGCACGATGGCTTGCGATCGCAACTGCTCTTGTCGAACCGTCTCCATGTCGCCGGCAGCAAATGCCGTCAGTAATCGCTGATAGACTGCTGTCGCAAAGTTGTAAGTGCTGCCGACGGCCGCAACAGCACCGGCAGCAAGTCCGTACTGCAGCATCTCATCGAGGCCCCAAAAAATCTGCAGTCGATCCTGTGCGTACTCGACACAAGTCTGAAACTCGAACACGTTCTGCGACGTGAATTTGACGCCGCGCAAGTTCTCGATCCGCTGTTCGGCCAACTTCAAGAATTCGACAGCGCTCACGCCAACGCCTGTCACCGCCGGAATGTGGTAGTAGTAAAACGGCAACTCTGGCGCGCCCCCGGCAATTTCCGCCATCGATGCGACCAGCGTTTCCACCGAGTCAGGCTTAAAGTAGACCGGGCTGACTGCCGAAATCGCATCAGCACCAACGCGACTGGCATGGGCGGCCAGGTGTCGAGCCTGCATCAGACTCTCACTGCCGACCTGGACGATGACGGGCAATCGGCCACTGGCCGCGCTGACAAACGACTCGGCCACTGCACACCGCTCGTCAAAGGTTAGCGAGGCACCTTCGCCGGTACTGCCCAGCACATACAGCGCTGCAATTTCTTGGTCAGCAAGTCGGTCGACCATCGGTGGGATCGCTTCGAGATGCAGCGACCGATCCTCGTGAAGCGGAGTAAACGTCGCAGCGACGAGACCTTGGAGCGGAGCAATGGTTGAGGACATAGGTAGGTTTAGCTAAGAAACGATGAATCAAGAACAAGGCACGACAATAGCTGAATGCTGTTTTCACGAGTGACTTCATTGTACCCGGCTTTGCCTTGCGTAAAATGTACATCGCGAACAATCACATGGGCAATTTGCATACTCGGCGTGGTACCGCTGTCTCCCTTGATGAAGACCAACGCGCGACTCGTTGAAATTCCACCCGCGGGAAGACTTTTCAACTGGAAAAGTCGCTGCTAGGTGCCGAGTTAGAAAGTGGAAAGTGGCAAACTCACGTTGTTGAGGACCACTGCGGAACAGTCAACTTGAAGCGTCGGCTGGACGCCCTCGGGTAAGCCAACGAGAACGAGGTTCTGGAATTGGACTTGTTGGCAATTGTTGAGGGCGATTGGTGGCGCATTAGCCTCTGCCTGACACTCGATGATCAGGTTTTCGACCACGACGTCGGCTGTATTGGAAATGCGCACTGGCTCTTCGCAGTTTCGCGCAATCATATTGCGTAGTACCAAGTGCGCGTGACCTCGTGAGCTGTTTGCGGTGCGAATCAGGTGCTTGCAGCGAACTGCCTGAACGTTCTCCACCTTGACGTTTGTATTTGCGCCACTATCTCCGCGATGGTCCTGAACGTCGATGGCGTACCGCGCGTCTTCTGCGTAGACATTACGTACAGTGATGTTGTCGGTACCATCGCTCACTTCGACCGGTCCGCGCAAATAACCCCGCTTGAGCGACACGTTCTCCACGGTCACGTCTCGCACGCGTTGCCCCTTATTTCCGCCCGAAATGGAGACAGCGTCTCGAGCCATGCGAAAGGCTTCGATGTTACCGATCCGCCCGCCGACAATGTCGCCGGCGCCGTCCAACGGCGTGACCATAATTCCATCTTTACTCCCGTCATAAAACTTACAGTTCCGGACGTCGAATCGACCTTGCTGCAGCCAAATCATCGGCGCTCGATTCTCCTGTGTCACCGTCGCGTAGTTGCCATGCAGTTGGATGTCTGACAGGACTACGTCTGGGGCCGCGACAATGATCATCGCTGTTTTTCCCAGCCCATCGGGTAAGCGAGCCCGTAAACCGCTCAGCGTGATTGGCCGGCTAATACGAATGGTCTCCGAGATGACAAGCTCTTGTTGACGGTCACAGACGATCGTTGCACCGGAGGGCGACTTGTCGATCGTCTCCTGTAGTTGGATCGCATCTCCGGAGAAGCGAGTTTCGCTGCACTGCGCCTGCGCGGCCAGGATTGCCGTCACAGCAACCGCAAGAGAGGTATTCATTCGCCACCAGCATCTTGAACTATTCATAGTGATCCTTCGTTAAAGGCGCGACAGTGTCAGTCAGTGGGTAGCCGGCAGCGAAAACCATTGTATCGTTGGCCATGGGAGCCACACTTAACTCGTAGAGTTGTTCGGCTTCGCAGTGTGTCATTCCTGCGTTCTCATCCACTCCGCCGCCTCGCGGTTGGCAGTCGCGATGGCCGTGAGCGCAGCGGCGTCGGGGGTTTCGTCCGCGCCGCGCAAGGCGCGGTTGCGGGTAGTGTTGCGGAGATACGCGCCGCACAGATGGTAGCCGACGCAGCCAGGCAATTCGCGCAGCGCAGAAAGCGTGGCCGCGTAGCCCGCGCCATTGTGCAGTAGGACGCCATCGGGTTGGCGGATGGCGATCGCATGGTCGGCCAGCAACACCGGCTTACCGGTGAGGTCATGCCATTTGCGAAGGTTGGCGGCGACTTCGTGGGGTTGCTTGAAATGCTGGAAGCTCAGCACGTCCACATACGGCAGCGCGGCGCGCACGACTTCCTCGGCGATGGGAGCGCTGGCCTCGTAGCGGTCACCAAGGATGAGGTGATGCTTGTCGTAGCGGCGGATGGAGTCATGCGTGACCTGATACCATTTGGTCGCCAGCGAGCTGAGTTCGCGGCGGCCGGCGTCGGTCTCGAGCTTCCCGGGATCGAACAGCGGCCCCTTCCACTCGTTGCCCGGACGCGTGTGAATCCACGTCGGGCAATCGATGTAGAAGTAGCCGATGAGCTTCGGGTCCCCCGCCATTCGGGCACAGTGTTCGCGCGCCACGTAATCGCACCACTCGGCGAACTCGGCGCTGTGGAAATCAGGGTTGCGAGTTTCCATCTCCCATTGATGGAAATCGGCGAAGGGTAACTGATGGCAATACGGCAGCCCCAGCCACTGGTATTCCTCGAAGGTAAAGGCTCGCGAGTGACGGTGATTTGTCAGTCCACGCGTGACAACCTCCTGCGTCCACCCCACACTGTTGAAGCCCCACTCGCGCAGGTCGCGTGCGACGGCCTCCTTGAGCCAGCGCTCCATGGAGTTGCCGTATTTTCGCGACCACAGATCGCCGCTGGTCGTGTAACGCAACGGCGCGGGATCAATGTGGTTCAGCGCGATCGAGAAGAACGGCTTGCCTTCCGGCGTGACGAACCACCAGCGACCGCTACGCCGCGCAAGCGTGAAAAAACTTCCCTCCGATGCGGCGCGTAGTGAGAGCGCGGGCGAGAGGACGGTAACGGCGGCGCTGGTGAGAAAGTGACGGCGATTCATGTTGTGATTGGTCGCGGTTGGGAGTGTGATGACTTGCCTCGTGACCGGCCTAATCCTAATTCTGCAATCGAAGGCCGCATTGTAGTCGAAATTTTGTCGCTTTGCGTCTGGACTACTTACTCGATGAGCAAAAGTGTTTGACTCAGAGAGACTGCTACTTGCTTCAACACGGTTTCGGCAGGCATTGTTTTGTACTCCTCCAACATAGGCTCGACCTGGACGGGGCCGTCAAAGCCGATTTGCAATAACGCGCCGAGGAAAGTCTTCAGATCAATGACACCCGTAGCCCCTGGGAGGGCTCGTGGCGCATCGGTCAGTTCGTCAATCGGTATTCCGGCAGGAGCATCCTCCAGGTCACAGGCAATCACATCCGATCCTTTTAACCGAAGGATATCTGCCGCCGTTTCTCGCGCGTTATGCCAATGAAACGAATCGAGGACAACTCCCACATTGGATTTCCGAGCTTCCTCAATCAATTCCATCGTTTCAGCCAGCGTGAAGATGAACGTATAACGGCCCGACGTCCTCAGGTGCCGGGGGGCCACATACTCAAGTCCAAGCCGCAAGCCGGCGTCATCAAGAATTGTTGCTACCTCCCGAATTCTTTTAACATAGCGACGGAAGAGCATGCGGTAGGTCAAGTGATCGTGGCGTGGCGTGATAAAAGTTCGGATTCGACTGGCTCCCGCACTGCTCAGCACTTCTGCGACTTTGGGGAGCTCGTTGATGCCGCTTCCGTATTCCTCCTCAGAGTCGGTTCGCATGTTGACGGTTAACCCAGAGGCTCCCCACTGGAGATTACTTAACCGCATTTCTTCGAGCAGGCTCTGTAGATCGTCTCTTGAATATTGCGAGAGCTCTCGTGGGTTTGGAACAATGGATTCAAAGCCATGTTCGTTCGCCAGTCGCATTAGTTCCTTCACGCTTGCTTGGATCCCGAGGAGTCGGTGATCCAAACAAAGGCGGAAACGACGGTGGTTGGATTGGCTTTGGCCCCAGAGCCAGGATTGGCTGGCGGGACAAGCAAGGAGGGAAGAGGCCAAGGCGGAGAATGAAATCGCTTTGAGAAATCGACGTCGCGTCATTTCGTGGCCTCCGTGTTTTCGATGCGCCCCGCGGCAACCCCCATCTCGCGGACGGCCGTTTGCACCACATGCTCCACCGTTGGATCGAAAAGGCCTACGCCGGTGTACAAGCCCCGCGTCTCGTAACCGCCTTCATTTAACACGCGAGCTGTTGGCAGGTATCCGAAGACATCGATGCAATAACCTGCAACCCAAAGCTTCTGCGGGCCGAGTGTCATTTCGGCGATAGCAACGTAGTCAACAAGTGTTTCTCCGCTGTATCCGACGATGGTCAGGTCAGTTCCGAGCTGCCAAAGGGCTAGCGGAGCGTTATAGGTTTTCGGCAGCGGTTCTCCTCGCCGCAACATTTCGAGAGCAAGATCCGTGAAGAAACGCCGGTAACCGGGGGCACCCTCACCCATCGTTTCAATCTGATTTTCGGTGAGTACTTGCAGCGGGAGATCGACGCGCTGGAAGATGGTTCTCAGCGATCCGTTCACAGGCGCTAGTGGCGACTCCAGCACTCGGCAGACTTCGGATGCCAAAGTAGCCCCATGCAGTTGGGCGGACTCGAGCGTTCCGCGGGGGGACGGACTAGCGTCCCCGCCGCAGCCGGTCACGAACATCGCCTGAACTCCGGCATGCTGTCGCTGCACAAAATCCTGGGCATAGCCCGCGTAGTCACCCAGAATGCTGCGGTTCTTTTGAGTGAGACACACGCAGTGGCACGCTGCTCCAAAGACCACCGCCCGCAGTTTGCCGGAGGGATCTTCGATTCGCATGACGGGCACGCCGCGGTCTGCCGGACCTCGCGGGTTGAGTCCGAGGATCACTCCATTGGCTGTGAACTCGCGGCGGTTGAACACAAAGGGCGCAACGCCCATTCCCCAGGAGATTCTCGCCTCCGACATCTCAGTGAGGGCTCTCTCCGAGATGCCCACGATCCTGTCTTCCAGCCAGCGAACGTAGCGCTCAACGTTCTCGCGCTCGCTCTCCGGCACGTTTACTCCCGGATATGACATCACCATAGGACCGGCGTGATTATGGGAGGCATTGAAGAGGATGGCTTCACGGGGCAGGCCGCTCGACGTCTCCAGCCGCCGCGCTATGCGCTCCGAAACTTCGTTGGTAAACCCGAGAATATCAGCAGTCACGAGCAGAGCACGAGTGCCGGAGCCATCTGCCAGGGCAAGCGCCTTAGCGTGGATAGGACTTTCCACATTCTCGAAAGGCTCGCGCCGGCCGGCATAGCCATCCATCAGCATGGGCTGCTCGGGAGTGATCTCGGTCTGAGCCAAGCCCACCTTCCATGCCGTTTGCTGCGCGTTCAACTGGGGCGCGGTCGCTAGTGTGAGCACCAGAAGGAACATGCGTCGAATCAGTCTGACCATCGATATCTCCTGGGAGTTGCTCGTAATAGTAGGAACTACCCGCGGCGAGCGCCGTCGGCTCACCGTTTGGGAAAGTATTTGACGCCATTCACTTCGATCGGATGTGATCAGGCATCTTCCAGTCGGGCAAGGGCTCGAATCGGTCTTCTCGAGAGTTGTACGGCGGCACTGCGCCGGCCGGTTGCAGCTCGCGGAACGCAACCAGTTTGTCCCACATGCGGTCCACGATCTGAGGGTGCATATCGGCGACGTTGTGTTCTTCGTACGGATCCATATTGATCTGAAACAGCAGGATTTCTCGCTCTGGCTGAGGAACGCTTTTGTTTCGGATGTCCATGCCGCTGACAATCAATTTCCAGGGCGAGTCGATCAGCGCGAGCTGCTCGTCCGCCTCGCCTTGCTGACCGATGTAGTTGTAAAGTTCCCGCCGCAGTTCCTCGCGCTGGCCGGTCAGTACATCCAACACGTCCATCCCGTCCAGCGGCTTGCCGCCGTGAGCTTCAATTCCCGCAACCCGCATCAGCGTCGGCAGTACGTCGATATAGGCCAGCGGCGTGTCGATCTTGCCCCCGGCCGGAATTCGATCGGGCCAGCGCACTGCGGATGGCACTCGAACGCCGCCTTCGAGCACTGAAGCTTTCGCGCCGCGTAGAGGCCGGTTATCACCTGGAGCAACACCTCCATTGTCTGAAAAGAACCACACGAGCGTATTGTCGTCGATGCCGTTGGCCTTGAGCGCCTCCAGAATACGGCCGATCCCCTGGTCCATACTCGAAATCATCGCCGCCAACGTCTGCCGTTGGTTTTTCCCACCGTCGCGAGCACCGTACGATCCGTTGACTTGGGCTGCCCGTCCTGGTGGCTGAGAAAGCCTCGGTTCCACGTCGGTAAGATGGCGATAGCGCGCTAAGTCCTCATCCTTCGCTTGCAACGGACTGTGCGGCGCATTGAAGGGTACATAACACAGCAGTGGTGAGTCATCACCAGCATGACGGTTGATGAACTGGACGGCAGCCTCTGCGATCAGATCGGTCGAATAGCCCTCGTCGCGGTTAGGCTCATGATCGCGGTGCCAGTCGAGCATCCCATCTCGCTGGTGCGTGAAATAGTCGATCGCTCCGTTGTAGTGGCCGACGAACTCGGTGAAGCCGCGGCGGAGTGGATGGTATTGAACGTCGGAGTGTCCCAGATGCCACTTGCCAAAGATCCCGCGGTGCTTGTATCCCGCCTGGGCGAGAACCTCAGGCATCGTGACTTCTGCAACATCGAGTCCGCCTCGACGCCACGGCGGAAGTACGGCACGCATCAGCCCATAGCGAATCGGGTATCGGCCTGTCATCAACCCTGCTCGCGTGGGCGAGCAGACTGGTGGTGGTGGCGAACGACGGGTTGGTCACTCCTGCGGGGACTTGACCCGGCCAGCGCGCGATGGCGGGGACTTGGTATCCGCCTTGCCACGTGCTGACCTTGCCTTCGTGGAACGGTCCCGACGAGCCACCATCGAGCTGCTTGCCTAGCCATGGCCCGTTGTCGGAGGTGAAGAACACGAGCGTGTTGTCCTCGATGCCTAGTTCCTTGGCAGCCCGCAACACTTCACCACACGACCAGTCAAGTTCTTCGACCGTGTCGCCGTACAGACCGCGGCGGCTCTTTCCAGCGAACTGCTCGCTGGCGAAAAGTGGCACGTGCGGCATGGTGTGCGCGAGATACAGAAAGAACGGCTTCTTCGTTTCTTCCGTGCTCTCACGCATGAACTTGACTGCCTCTTCGGTGTACCACTTCGTCAGGTAGCGCTGGTCTGGCTCGCGATCAGGGTTGGTGACCGTGAAGTTGCGGATCAGCGGCGATGGAGGCTGCTCGGCAAACAGCGGGTTGTCCGGCTGGGTCTCGGGACTCATGTCGTTGGAATAAGGGATACCGAAGTAATGGTCGAAGCCGTGATTGAGAGGCAAATACTGGTCGGCCCGTCCCAAATGCCATTTTCCGATGCAAGCTGATGTATAACCCGTGCCTTTGAGCAGTTCCGCGATCGTTATTTCCTCATCCGGAATTCCGCCTGTGGATTGTGGAATGAAGACGTGGGTCAAACCGCTGCGGATGGGAAGCCGTCCGGTCAGTAGGGCCGCCCGGCTTGGCGTACAAACGCTTGAACCGGAATGAAACTGCGTTAGCTTCATCCCTTCGGCGGCCATGTGGTCGAGGTTCGGGGTGGCAATCGTCGGATGCCCAAAGCAACCCAGATCGCCATAGCCCATATCGTCAGCGAAGATCATGACGATATTGGGGCGTTCAGCAGCGCGAGCCGTAATCATCACGCAAACGGCAACCAGAAAAACGATGAATCGGAGCATGGTGCAAATCCTCGATTAGGGTCTTGAGATTGCTGCGTCATCTCTACTTTCGCGAACGAAAGTATTTCTCGATCAGCGCTTCGATTTCCGGGCCTTCGATGACGTTGTTCTTGTCCTTGTCGAGCTCCCCTAGAATCTCGTCGCGAAGCTCGGCCGGGAGTTCGTTGGCCTGCAGCCTGCCGTCCGAGTTTGCGTCCTGACGTGCAAGCCGTCCGGACAACGGTTTCGCTGGTTCCTGCGCTTGCTGCTCGTAGTGTTTGTACGGGATCAAGGTGATGCTGTGATCCTCGACGTACTTTCGATACATGGGAATCTCGTCCCAATCTTTCTTACCGCCGTACTTTTCTTCCTGAATTTCAGAGCGGTTGTCGTTGATCTCCTTGTGAGGCATCGGCACCACGGGCTGTCGATCGAGAAAGCCGATGTCGATCAGGAATTCGTTCACATTGTGCGTCGTGTACTCCAGGTGCGGCGAGTTATTATACCAACTGTGGACTTCGCCTTTGTAAACGAAATCGTGGCACACGGTCCCAAGCTTGCGGCACTTCACGATCCAGCGCAGTGCGGAAACGTAAAAGGCATCTTTGGTCCCGAACAGAATGATGTTTGGCGGCGAATCCTTCGTCACGTTTTCAATCGCGGAAATCGCGTGCAGCGCTTCGCGATAGTCTTCGGGATCCTTACCGAGAAAGAGGCATTCTTCTTCGATTTGTCGCGGGTGTGTCGGCTCGAAAAAGTCGAGGAACGGATTGTAGAGAATCATGGCCGCAACTTTCGTGTCGATCGTCTGATCATCTTCCTTACCAAAAAAACCAAGTGCAGCAAGTTTGTCGGCATCCACCGTCCCCACAGCTCCCGCCATGCAACCTCCGGCTGAACCGCCCCCGACTGCGACCTTTTCCGGATCGATACCAAATTCCTCAGCTCGCTTCTTGATCCAGCGGACCGCGCTGATGCCATCTTCGACCGCAAAGACCGGCAGCGTGTGGTCCACGTCACGGATACGATACTCAGGACGGAAGCAAACCGCACCTCGCTGGGTGAAGTAGTTCGCTTGATGATAAAACTGGCCGGCATCGCCCTGCGTAAAACCACCGCCATGCCAAAGGATGATGGCGGGTCGTTGGTCGCCTGCCCGCCAATCTTCCGGATAATCAACGAACAGCTTCAGGTCTCGTCCCGGGACCTTTTTGAAAACAAACTCCCACGTATCCGCGTCCTTCATTGCGGGCGGCCGGTAAGTGGGTTGATGACGAGTCTTGTTCAGATACGGTTTCCCGATCTGCTCATAAAACGCAGCGATGGCTTCCTTGCGACCTGCTTGTGGAAGCTTCTTAATCAAGTCTCGAATGTCCTGCGTTCTCGGACGCGGAAGCTTGATCGACGTGGCGCCTGGCATCGTTTTCTCCTGTGCATTGACCTCTATGACCGAAGCCGACGTCAAACCAATCAGGGCGGCAAAGGTCACGATTGTAAGTTGGGTTCTAGGCTTCGGGTTTGAGTACAAGGCTCGATTCGTCGCATGATTCGTCGTCTTCATTTCAAAACCTCTAACAAAATGAACTATCGCATGAGCGCGAGTGTCGCAGTCATGCCTCGGGCACCGTCAAATTTTCGGCGAGTTGGCGAAGGATATTCTTCCACTCACGTTTGAACGCGCGCGAATCGGGTGCGCGGTGAGTAATCAAACGCGTCAACTGTGGGAACACGGTGGGAAACAAAGCCAGAGCGGTCATGGCTAGGTTCAACATCGCCGGGTCGTATTGCTGCGAAACTTGTTGTGTCTCCTGGAGCTTTGCGATCGCCATCGTCAGTTCCTGGTAGTATTCGCGCCGCGAGGTCTCCTCGACGATCTCGCCTCCGGTATCGTTGAGCGCTTCACGGATGAGTAGTCGCAGGTAATATGGATCTGCAAATGTCTGCTCGAACCAGTACTCGAGCGCGGCCGCCAATTCGTCCGGCATGCGATGTGCCATATCCGTGCGTTGTTCGATTTTGTGACGAAGCACAGCCTCGAACAGTCCTAGTTTGTCTGTGAAGTGGCGATAGACGAGCGATTTGTTGTACCCAGCGCGTTGGGCGACGGCTTCCATCCTCGCTCCCTCGAATCCACGCTCGGAGAACTCTTCGACAGCGGCCATCAGGATTGCGTTGACCGAATTCGTTCCACCGGTGGCGGTAACGGCTTCGGAGTCTTTGACGTGTGTCGCTTTTTTTGCGGACTTGCCGGGCTTCACCACGGGACTGCGTGTCATATCGCCGTGCTTTCCTCATGTTCAATAACGAAGTTTGCGTCCACTAAAAAGATGACGGTAACGTTTCCGTTACATTTGTCAAGCTCTTGAAGAATGCTGGGTTCCTGAAAAGTTCCACGCGGCTTTCGCCGCGAATTCATAGCACCCAGCTACGACTTGCGTAAAATGTTCAACACGAACAATACAATTGGCATTTTGAATACTCTGCATGGCAGCCCTGTCTTCATTGAGAAATCCCACAATGACGAAACGAACATCATCGAACGACATCACGAACGTGCTTCTGTCCCTCGGCTGGTATTACCCGGAGATGCATCGTGGCGTGGCCCGCTTTGCACGCGATCATGGCTGGCACGTGACCGCTGACTTTGACGATCCGATACCCACACACTGGCAAGGCGATGGGGTGATCGCGCTGTTGGGCGCACGGCACAATCACTGGCGGCAACTCCGCCGATTGAAGGTTCCCGTCGTCGATTTGGCCGAGAGTCGACCCAACATCAAGTTGCCCCGAGTCACGATGGATAACGTGGCGATCGGCAGGATGGCCGCCGAGCATTTTCTGGAATCGGGCTATCGCCACTTTGCTGTCTGCCATCGTTGGGAACTGGGTGTCAGCCGTCGTCGCTGTGATGCGTTTCAATCGACCGTCAACTCTGAAGGTCATGGCTGTGAAGTGATGTCGTGGCAACGTGAACGCGGTGATCAGGTTGACACGCGACAAAAGCGACACCGATGGCTGATGCGGCGATTGTCGAAGCTGAAAAAGCCGCTCGCGGTCTTTGCGGTTCGTGATGTGGAAGCGGTTGAAGTCATCGAAGCATGCGTGGCAGCGGGGATCAGCGTGCCCGACGAAGTCGCGGTTCTTGGCGTCGATAACAACGAAATGATCTGCGACTGTTTACGCGTGCCACTATCGAGCATTGATCCCAATCTGGAAGAAGTTGGCTATCAGGGCGCCGCCCTGTTGTCCCGTTTGTTGTCTGGTGAACGACCACCACTGAATCCCATATACATAGCTCCCATTGGGATTGTCCGTCGCCGTAGTTCTGATGGTCTAGCGGTTGAGCACTCCGCAGTCGCCGCTGCCCTTCGTTTTATTCACGACCATGCACACAAACCGATACGGATGGTCGATGTGACGGCGCATGTTGACATCTCGCGGAGCGGGTTGGAAAAAGCCTTTCGCGAGCACTTTGTCCGCGCCCCAATGGAAGAACTCCGACGCGTGCGTTTGCAACGAGCCATGTCGATGCTGCGAGAAACCGATTTAACGGTCACGGAGATCGCTGAGCAAACCGGATTTCAAACCGCCCATAGCCTGTGCCGCATTTTCAAACAGCACTTTGGAATCACACCTGGAAGCTACCGCACAACGACCTCCAGCGGTTCTACACGAAAATCGAAATCGGACCAGATTTCGGCCACGCTCTGAGGTGGTTTGTCAGCAGCAAACGCTGTGTACTGCAGAAGTATCGCAGCAATGAAAAGTGTAAGCGTGCATTTCACTTTTCTGTCGCCCATTTTCTTGTCGTCACTTTCCTGGTTCGGACACAATCGGAATCATTGACTTGAGAAACGACGCTACCTGCTCACCAATAAATTCATTTCCCGGCCCAGTAAAGTGTACATCATTCGGGTTTTGCAATTCGGCCAGTCGTGGCGTAATTGCTGTGAAGAGATCATCAATGGCGACTGCGTGTCGTTGCACCACTTCAGCGGCTGCTGCGTTGCGCTCGATAATCGATTCGGCGGTGTACTTGTCGGCGACATCAGGAATCGGTGTTGTGCTGGCCCATACCAGCTTCGCCCCCGTCTGCTGCATTCGCTCGACAAGTTGTTCAAGCCGAGTTGCGTAATCCGCCAACGGTGTCGCACGATCGTGGATTCCAAAATTGAAGTGGATGACGTCCCACTTGCCGTTGCCCAGCCACACGTCAATCCTCTTCAGCCCGGTCGATGTTGGACCGCAGTTGGCTGGAGCTCGATGCACGTTGGCGAATCCCGCAAGTTCCTTTCGGACAGTTTGCGTGTAGGCGCGTGAAACTGAATCGCCAATGAGCAGCACTCGCGGCAAGCCTGGATCGTCTTCGACGAAGTCCCAGGCGTTGGACCTCCCGGCAACCTTCTCGCGCTTGTGAATCGGCAGATAGAAATCGCCCAACTCCGCCTGCAATGTTTTCTCCCATGCTTGCTGGGCGGGCGTCAGCTTTGCCACCCAGGCTTGATACTTCTGGTCCAATTCCGCTTCTTCGCGAGCCTTCATCGCGGCAGCTTCTGTGGCGTTTGTTGGCTCCGTTTGCGAAAGCGCCCCTTCGTCGGTACGCAATTGATCGATCGGGATGACGGCGAGTTCGGCGCTGTTGTTGTTCCAAAGCTCGCGTCCGATGCCGACGCGAGTGGACATGTCGCCGCTGTTTGAGTAGCCGACATAGAGCTTGCCATCGTGCTCGATTGCATACGGATAAGAGAGTGCGGCACCTTTGTGTGACTCGCCGGGGCCGTCGGGGAATTCGGCATGGCGGATGACGAACACTTTGCTGAACAAGGTCTCGCCCGGCCTGCTGACAGCGATGGTCAGCGGCGAACGCCGCTTGCCGCTGTCCGCTGTGGTGGTGCAGACGAGGTAACGCTGGCCGCTGCTCAACGTACCAGCGATCGGTTTGCTGGTGGTCATCGGCAGGTTGCCGGGGCGCATCTCACTCCAGGTGCGACCGTAATCCTCGCTGGTCGCGACGAGTGCTTCCGCTTTGTCCCCGTAGCGAGAAATGTTCGTGACCTGTTTGCCGCTCACGATGACAGTGGATTCGCCCCACATCTTCTTGATGTCTTTCGCTTGCGGGATGGGAACAACGTCCCACTTTAAAAAATCATCGGCATGACTGATGGCAACGATGGCTGGGTTGCCTTCACCAACGTTGAGCCCGGCCATGATCCAGTTGCCGTCGTCCATCTGCTGAGGCTGCTGCATAGGCCAGAAACCGTCTTCGATGACGGTGCCTTTGGACTTCCATTGATCGCTGGCCTCATCAAAGACATAAGCCCGCGTATGAACGCCGCTCATCGTGCCGGTGTAGGCTCCCTGAAAAGCCCAGAGCGTTCCTTTGTGCGACAGGAATGCGCCGTGGCTCACGCCGACCGGTCCGTCTCCGGAGTCGATCGTGCGGACGTCACTCCATGTTTTGCCTTCATCGTCGCTCACGCAAAACCGAGCTTGCTCAGTGTCGGTGTTCTCGCCGCCCTGGTTATGGCCGAACGACGCGTACAGATGCCGCTTGTGAAAACAAAGTCCCACGCCGTGCAGGAATCGGTAGCCATCTTTATCGAATTCGTAAGGCTTAATCACGGAGAATCGGACATCCTTAAGCACCGGCAATTCGTCCGTCTTAAGCAAAGGCACGCGTCCGTCCCAGAGCGGCACGGGGTCGGCAGCGTGCAGCACGGCCAGTGGCGCAAGCAACAGGACGCTAAGCAGTGTGAGGGTGGGTTTCATCGCGCGGCAGCTTTCATTGGTTTGTTGGATCGTTATTCCAGAAGCCGCTGAAGACCTGCAGAGGGTCGGCGGTTGTTGGGTTGGTGCCTTTCGGGGCGGCTTTCCATTGCCAGTAGTCTTTGAACAAGGCGGCTGGATCGGGCGCGGTACGGTCCTTCCAGTATGCTCGGTCCTGCTCGACGATGTGAGCACGCGACTGCTGCCATTGAGGGATGATCTCCGCGAACCATGCATCATGTTTCTGTGCGAGTGACTGCACGATTTCGGGATGCTGGGCAGCAAGGTCATGTTTCTCGGCAGGATCGGCATCGAGATCGTAGAGTCGCGGCGGTGGTTGCGGCGCGGTGGTGGCAGGATCGAGCTGGCGGTCGAGCGGCATCTCCCAGTGCGGTTGCGCGATGCCGCGCAGGTAAGAAGGATTGTCCCGCCCGGAGTCCTTTTTCAACGATGCTTTTTCGCCCGGCCAGTAGAGCTTCCAGCGTCCTTCGCGGATGGCGGCATTGCAGTGCTGAACCGGGGCGTAACGGTTGCGTTGGAAGGGCAGCGCACGCGCCGTGAGTGCGGGTGCAGGGTTGCCCAGAAGCAGCGGCATCACGTCGAGACCGTCGAACGGTTTGGCGCCGGCAGGCGCGGATTCATTCGTGAGGCCATAGAGGGTCGGCAGCCAGTCACAGCCATGCACCGGCGTGTCGATCACCTGGCCGGCGGGAATGCGGCCGGGCCAGGCGACGATGCAGGGCACACGAATGCCGCCTTCCAATACATCCTGTTTCTGGCCCGAAAAGACGCCGTTGAATCGCTTCTGAGAGCCGAGTTCGGAATCTTTGGCGAGCCAGGGCCCGTTGTCGCTGGTGAACACGATGACCGTCTTTTCCCACAGGCCCTCCTCCTTTAGTGTCTGAAACACGCGGCCCAGGCCGGTGTCCATCGCCTCGATCATCGCGTAGATGACAGCCACCGTCTCGCTCGCGTCCTGGCCGAAACGCTCGCGGTATTTTTTCACCAACACTTCGGGCGCGGCGAGTGGACTGTGCGGCGCATGATGCGCGAGCCACAGCGCGAATGGTTGTGCGTTTTGCTTGCGAATGAACGCGATGGCTTCGTCGTTGAGCGCATCCGAGAGATATCGCCCATCGTGCGGCATGGCGTCGTCGTTGCGGAGCAGGTTCCATTTCCAGTAATCCTGTCCGCCATTGGGAAAGCCAAAGAAGAGGTCGAACCCGCGACGGTGCGGCAGGTAGTCCTGGGAATACGCGCCGTTGTGCCACTTGCCGATGAGCGCCGTCGCATAGCCAGCGTGACGGAAGTAGTCGCCGAAAGTTTTCTCTGACAAATCAAGCCGGTCGAGCCCGCGATTGCTCGGCACATCCACAGCGCCCGTGCGATGATTGAAGCGTCCCGTGAGAAACCCCGCGCGGGCTGGTGCGCAGAGCGGTGACGGCGAGTAATGATCAGTAAACCGAACTCCTGTCTTCGCCAATTCATCCAGCGTGGGCGTGTCGACGACTTGATTGCCGTAGCAGCGCAAATCGCCCCAGCCGAGATCGTCAGCCATGATGTAGACAACGTTGGGCTTGGTTGTGTCTTCGGCGTAAAGGGAGGAAACCAAAACCAGTGGGAGGGCCGCGAGCATAAAGTGAAAGTGTCTCATAGTGTCCTTAAATATGCTGGTTGTGTCATTGTTATTATTCGGCACGAAAGCGTGGCAAGCTGTTGATTCGAGCTTTGAGATCTGCGACTACGTCTGCATGATGCGAGGAGGCATCTTTCAGTTCTTCGGGATCGGTATCGTGGTTGTAAAGTTCAGTTTGGCCATCACTCCAAAGAGTGAATCGCCAGCCAGCGGTGCGGATGCTTTGGGCGTGGAGTTTCGGACTACGAGTAAGAAGAGTAAAAGCAGCGTCTTTGATGCTGGCGGTGGGATCGGCCCGCAGCCCACTCATCATGCTGCAGCGACTCGGATTGCACACAGGGTATTGAACATAGGCCCGCTCAAACGTCGTACCACGGCTGCGCAGTCGATCGAGGTTCGGCGTTTTGACGACAGCCTTTGTGAACGCTCCTCCGTAGTCTCGAAAGTCATCCGCCATGATCAGCAGAACATTGGGCCGGTCTGAGGCAAAGCTATTACTCACAAGGCAGAGAAAAATCGCGAGAGCACTGAGCTGTTGTATCATTGTTTAACTTCCTCTGGATGCTGAGCCTTGTAAACCTCTGCGATTAGCTTCTTCCGTTTTTCCAGGTCGAGAGTCGGACGTTCCTGCGCGAAGAACGCGATCGTGGTCCGATCGGAAAGATGACGTCGCACGAAGTTGCGAGCCGCAGTGGTTCCGCTTCCCCCGCCACCGTGATCCACTGAAACCAATCGATCTCCTTCGTAGTTCAAGTGCCATCCAAAACCATAGTCAATCCGCGTGCCATCATCGAGCGTGCCCGGCGTGAAGAGCATTCGGTATGTTATCGGTAATAGCAGACGCTTATCCTCTTGCCACAGCGCTCGGTCCCATATCGCATAATCATTCAGCGTCGTCGTCATATTGCCCGATCCGTTGAATCGTTCGCTATCTGTGGTGTCCGCCATTCCCAGCACGTCAAAAATGCGTCGCTTCTGAAACTGGTGAAACGGTTCGCCGGCGATGACCTCGATGATGCGGGCCAGCAGCACATAACCCGAGTTGGTGTATTCCCAGAGCTTCCCTGGCTCGCGCACTGGACTCATTGTTGCGAGCCAATCAGCGTGTGTCTGATTGGTGAGAAAACCCAAACCTCGCAGTTCGCGAAATTCGGCAATGGAGGCTTGTTCCTTCTTGTTGATGAAGTTTTGCAAACCATTGACATGCCACACCAGATCCTGCACGAGCAGCTCGCGACCTTTCACTGGAAGATTCACTTCGGGAAGATAGCTTGAAACCTTGGCTTTCGGGTCCAGCTTGCCTTCCTCCATCAGTATCGCCGCACACATGGCAGCGAACTGTTTTGAAATCGAGGCCAGCCTCAGTGGTGTCTGCGCCGTCATGGGCTTTCCCTTCAGCGAGCCGTAACCCATTCGATGAATGACCTCGCCGTTTCGGGTTATGAGTACACCGATTCCGCCGGGCGACTCGAGTGGAAATCGAATGGCAATTACACGGCTTACGTCTGGGATTTCAACCGCGTATTGGTCGACGATAATAGGTGCGACCTCCTGCCCGTGAAGCGTTGGGCTGAATGCCGGTGCAAGGAGGCACGCGATGGCGATGGAAAACGGTTTAACGTACATGGATTCACTCAACCACGGAATACGCCAACGACCTTTCCGTTGGCCACGACAAAATTGAGACGACCGTTTTGGCTGCTTAACTTCAACGGTTCCGGTTTGCCGTCCTCGCGGATGACCCTCGAAGTTCGTCGGTTTTTTGTAGCTAAGGCGATAGCATTGGCTTTCGTCAAGCCAACGAATTCCAAGTCTTCAGGATGGGATGTCGCCGCAGTCGCTTGAACCAAGCGCCCGACTGCGATCATAGCTATGACGGGGCGTTCATCGACGAGATTACCGGAACACTTGCCGCTGTCATCCACCAGAAACGTCATGTATCCAGCTCCCATACCATTTGTACCAGCCGGACGAGTGTCATCATCGTGCAGTGATCGCGTTGAATCGATCACGCGGATTCGAACTCGACCAACTCCCACCAGTTCCGGCTTCCCGGCAATCATCAGCGTGTGACCGGTCGTCGAGTCGGCGTCGAGATTCTTCTTTCGCCAAGCGAGTATATCGCCAGGGAGGACATCCATGAGCTTGTCGACGCTTTTCCAAGTCCCGGTTCCATCCTCGCAAGCAGCCACAAATGTTTCATAAAACGTTACAGAAAGAGGTCGCTTTCGCCACGAGGCTTCTTTGCCTTGCAACGAAAGGTAAGCCTCCGGAAATTCCTGTCGCAAGACAAACCCCACGATCCCCGAACAGTCACAATTGACCACCCCTTTGCCCTCGTCAATCTCCGTCGTGTGCTGATAGCTGGTCGACTTTAGTCGTGCTAACAAGCCTTCCATACGGACAGCAAATTGGGCCCCCATGCTATGTTGGGTACTACTGCCGCTTTCTCTCGAATCGCTCTGAGGTGATTCTGCTTGAATCACCTCCAAGCCCACGAGCGTCAACAGCAACGCAGCCAAGACGTTTCTAATTCTAAACATGATTTATCTCTCCAATGGCTTTCTGGTGATAATGATGGCTCACACCCAGTCCGTACGTTGTGGACGCGACTTGAGACGATTTGCTTCGTCATCATTAATAAAACTCTCGGTGGTCGGATCAAGCTTCAGTGGTCGTTGCAAGATCCATGACAGCGCAGCCGCATGACAGGCGATATGAGAACGACGCATGACGGTGGAATTCGCTGCGGTTGGCTTGCGAGTTTTCACGCAGTCGAAGAAATTGCGCAAGTGATTGACAACGTCGACCCCGCGAGCCGGCTTGCCATCGCTCTTGACCTCGGTTGCCTTTCCGTCGAGTGCCAGGTGAACTTCGCCTCCATCTCCCGTCTCCACCCAACCCTTCTCGCCGATAAAACGAACCGGGCATGTTCCGTTTGACTGGATCCAACCAGGACGCTCGCCGAACGGATCTTTGAGGAAGTCAATTTCGAGTAGCAGGCCGTTGGCATAACGACAATCGATGCCTTTGGGTGTTGGCTTGTACTCAATCGGCATCGTGTCGTCGGCTTGATTGGCCATCTGACACAAATCCATGGTATGGGCTCCCCAGTCCAGCAATCTGGCCCCGGAGTCGAAATCCCATTGCCCTCGCCAATTGCCCGCAACGTAATCCTTGTTATATGGACGCCATGGCGCTGGCCCCAGCCACATGTTCCAATCGACATTGGCTGCTTTCAGAAATATTGCAAGTCAGGTTATTGATTCTCTTGGTTGTTGAGCAGAGTCCGCGCTTCATCGAGGCGCCGCTTCAGATCCTCGGCTTTGAGCGACTGAATAAGCTCGCTCTTGTCGCCATTGTTCAAAACTCCGGGTGTCGAGGGGCCTTTGCCGAGATAGATCTGATACATGTCAGCAAGCGAAAAGGGATCGTTCCGTTGCGTGTCGAACGGGAGCCCCGCGTTATCAGATGACTTCAAATTCTCAAGCGGATTTCTGGCCCAGGCATAACGGAAGTAAACAGGCTCTGGTATCAATACACTTGAGAGAACGATCGTGGATCGCTCCCAACTCGGTTCCCCTTTACCCGCGTTCTTGTCAAGCCACTGAGCTTGTGCAGGTTGGAATCGACCATCCTTGCCCGCAATGGCGAATCCCACGATCGGGCCATCGTTGAACGGGATCGCCCATGTATCCAGCTTGAGAAACAGCTTTCCATCGTTTGCTCTGACTTCTTGAAGTTGAGGGGGCAGCCAACGAATGTTCTTGCTGTATTGCGTCGCCAATGCCCACTTGGCAATTCGCTCGCCTACCGGCACTTTGATCTGCGGATGATACCACGCGCGGTGGAGGTCGAAGCAACTGGCATAGCCGATGTTGTTGTCGCCAGCTTCTCGCAAGTTCAAAAACATTTGGTAGTGGACTTCTCGGATATAGTTTCCTTCATCCGAACCTTGTACTGTGATCGTTTGCGATTCAGCGCTCACTGGCATCGCTGGCAGTTCGACCTTCCATGATCGATCAGAGGCAGCAGTTGTGGAGCGTGACTCGTCGCCCAATGTCACGGTGACTTTTTCATTGGGAGCCGCCCAGCCCCAGATCTGGATCGGCTTGTCTCTCTGTATAACCATGCTCGACTGAAAGAGATTGTGGACGCAAAGACCTGTTGCAACTGCCGGTGTATCAAGGCGGTCTTTTCCACGGACCAGCTTCTCTTCACCACCGAATACACCAGCAAGCGGAAGTAGAAAGACTGCCAGGAACCACGTGATAACGTTCGATGTTTTCAAATCATGCAGGCCTGAAAATTCGGTTTGACGTTACAGAAAATTGCGGCAGCGTTTTTCATTGACGAAACCCTTTCTCGGAACCTGATCGCTTGCCGTCATCCTTCAGCGAATATGGTTTCCAATTGCGAGCAATGTCGATATCCGTTGCTACCTTCTCCGTGAGTGCGGTCACATCGACATAACCGACGCGATTGTAGAGAGCCGGAACGTATTGGGCGTCTCGAATTGCGGCGTAGGCTTTCCAATGCGAGAGAGCATCGTTCAGATGACGTATCGCAGAGTCGTGTTCGAACGAGTCGCCAGTGGAGTCAAAGAGAGCCAACGCACAGGCTCCACGAATCTTCGCCGCGTAGTAGTTTCCGAGCCAGCCAAGTGCTTCGCAATCGTGAATAGTCTTTTGCAGTTCACGATCGTCTCTTGCAGTGTTGCGCAACTCAGCGATCGCTGCAAACGTCTCCGCTGCCGCTCCGTCGAGAGCTGTCGCGATTTCAAGCGGAGTGGTCTCTGTCATCGGTTGACGAGCGTTGAGGCGAGCTCGCCAATCGCGGATACATAATACGCTGGCTCCAGGCATCGCGGACCCCTCCATGAAATGCTTCACGGTGTAAAAGCCTTGTCCTTTACTTAGGCGATGGCAGAGACAAGCCTCCGGATACCACTTCAAGTCAATGTCACCCCAAAAGAACCGCGTCGTCAGAGGCATCACTTGCGAGGCGCCTTGTAGAGCACGAAATAGTTGCTCCGATGAAACATCAGGGTGCCGCGAAGCAAGAGCTCGCTCAAAGTGCGAATCAGGAAGAGACGGGTCGTAGGCCAATCGGCCGACGAGCATAAACGAGTACCACTGTTTCTCCATCACAAGAGGTCGCTTACCGGTAGTGGGGTTACGTTCCAGGAAATCACGCCCCCAGCAATACCCATCGGGTCCCATGTAAAATCCAGCCATCTTGTCTTGTGGCGGCATGTTCAAAACGTACTCGCGAATGTAGGCCGGGTCACCGAAGCGAAAGGAATAAATGTCATCGTTGCGGACGGTGAGCCAAGTCCTACGGCCAGGAGCAATATTCTCAAGTAATGGCTGGATGAAAGGGGGCTTGGTAATCGAATACATATGGGCAACCGAATACTTGAAGCTGAAATCAAATGTACCCGGATAGTCTTTGAAGGCATCAAGAATGTCGCTTTGAGCCGTCCAATGAAACCGGTGAATCATGTTGAACTCACGCTGGGGTTCACTCTTCAATGCATCGCGGACACCTTCGCCATACGTGTCCCACAGCCAGGCTTCTTTGACCTTTGAATCCATGTCATGCGGCATTCCTTCGCCCGCAGTGATTCCCATGCCGCCCAGCAGCGGATAGGTTTTCACCATTTCCCGAATGGTGGCCCTAAAGTACTTTTTCGTGATTTCATTGCCCATGTCATTGGTGATGCCATGTTTACCTTCTGCTCCAAAAGTAAAGACATTCCAGGTGAAGACATAGATGGTGATACCGCGATCGGCAGCTTGCTGCATGACCCACCGCCAGAATTCAATCTTCTCATCGATGGTCATTCGCTTGACCACTTCGTAGTCGGCGAGCATTTCGGGACGCACCATATCATTGCCCGCAAAACTAAATTGATCGTCTAGCTTGATTCGCGTGCGCCAGACATCGTCCAAAGCTACTTCAGGGAACTCCGGCACCTTCACCATCGAAGGGAATGGATGCAGACTCCACAGCGAGAGCACGTTGTAGCGATGCCGGGCCATCGCATCGAGGTAGTCGATCCAGAACTCTCGCTCCCACACTTCAGGAATGTTGGCCTGAGCAGCGTCAGAGCAATCGGTGTAGCTCGGTGTGCGAAGGTCGAGCGGGATATTGAACTTGATTCCACGCTTCGCAATATGCGGGGATTTCTCATAGTCTTTCAATGAATCAAGCGTGCCCGTGCGAATCGCCTCGGCGACGTCGAGCCCGCCATACATCACACCGACTGTATCTGCTCCAGTGACTTCGATCACGCGACGCCCCCCACTATTGCGAACGCGAATCTGATAGCTCTGTGGCGCAGCCTTGGCGTCCTTGTCGACCGAGAGCGTTATACTCGGCGCCTCCGCATCCTCGCCGATGGTCATCCCGCTAGCCGCAGCCTCCCGTCGAATCTCTGCTGAGGCAAATTTCCCCGGCGCACCGGTGGACTCAGCGTTCGTGAGTTGAATACGAGACGCCATTGCCGGGGATGCACAAGCGATGAGGAGCAGGAGTAGGAGTCTTGATATCATTGGTTTTGTCTGGTTAGCGTGGGTTCGACGGTGATTGCTTGGTTGACGATTCGCGCTCAACGCCGAATCATGACAAGCCAGTCTTGATCGGCGTCCGCGGGTGGCGCTCCGAGCGATACCTTACTTCCGCCATTTACCTTGGTGACACTGCCACCGACGAGTGGTCCGCCTTCACGCGGATTGTACCAGTCGACTCGAAATGAACCGTTGGCATCGGCTAGGTTCAACTCGGTCGTGCCACCACCGGGCAAATAGACCAGGTAGAGCTCTCCGGATTTTGCCAAGCAATACTTGGAGTTGTCATCGTCATCGTTACCAATGAGCGAATTGCTACTGACCATTTCGGCAATAGGAATTTTGTTTTCAGAGAAGAACTGAAGAGCAATACGACAGTAATCCCAGCTCTTGTCGCGACTGCGAAAGTCTTCCAGCTTGAGATCGTTTTCTGGCAACGAATAACCAAAGTAGTATTCAACGCCCGCGCCACCGGCCATCAGATTGCCCCACAGCGTGAGCTTTCGAATGTCGTGAAGGTTATACGGCTTGGACTTGAAGTTGCCTTCCGCTTTCGAGCCCTTGGTGTTTTCTTCCTGAGCAACGCCGTCATGACCTTTGTAACCAGGGTCGGCAGGCACACCTAGCCCGGCCGGATTTTGCTCGTCGTTTGCAACCACCCAAGGACGATCGGCCGATTTCGAAGCTCGTAGCCAATGCAACGTTTGCTGGTGAACCCTATTCCATGAATTCTGCAACGAGACGCCCGTTAGTTGTGACTTGTTTCCCAAAAGCGGATTGTACACTTTCTCTTGCTGTGGCGGGAACGTATGAATGACGATGTTGTGTTTGTAGGGATCCGTGTCATTCAGGTACTGAACCATGTCACGAATCTCTTCGCTGCTTTGAGTGTTCTCTTCGCCGATGTTCCAGTTCAGTGCCAGTTCATGGCTAAACCGGGCGATCATTTCACGGCAATACAACTTGCGTTCGGGCCCCAGCTTTCCGCCGTCAAGCGATTCGGGAACGCTGCGTTCCTTTCGTTCCGGTCCGAGTCGGTTGTCGTCCATTTCATTTTCTTGAAGTTTGAAATGGAGGTGCAAACCCAGGTTGGTCGCGTGATCCAGCACTACAGCCCATTGATCGAGCTTCGAGCAATCGTAGTGCATTTTGGCATCGCGCTGAATAAAGGGCCACACGTTATCTCCATCCCCCGATGCGTTGTAGGTGAGAAACGAGAAGGCATTGACGCCCTTGTCGGCGAGATAATTCAGCGAGCCAATGAGTCCCTTGCCCTTGCCAGCTCCCCAAGACGGATCCCCCGACTTCCAATCCGCCAGGTGTGGTTTGAAAGTCTTCAGCGGTACCTTTTTTCGTTGATCAGTGGGATGATTGTCGAAATCGACATAAGCCAATAACGTCTCCGGCGAATCGGGCCCAGCCTTTAAAAAGTACCGCTTCGATCCAGCGAATTGCAGATGGTGCTTGCCAACGTATTGAAGTCTTCCTTCGCTACGAAAATCGCGACCGGACTTATCCGACTCGGATACATCGAAGCTGCCGTTAGCTCCGTCAAACGCTTTTAAGGCTTCACCGCTGCCATCCAGTGCGGCATTCTTGCCTTGCATAAACGAGACCGCATACTTCCAAGTTCCCGTCTTATCGGGCGAGAGATGGGCTCGCCACTTGGTACCCGAATCGGCCCCGCTGTTTCCTGCGTCTCCGTCGGCGGCAAAGTAACCCGGAACCGTGTAACTCGGCGAACCAGACTGGTGTGTAAAAGTGACATTGAAGGCGAGGTCCGTGAACGCGTTGGGCTGTGCGTCGCGTTCATTAGCGAACGGACCGTCTAGAGTAAGCGTTACCTTATGCCATTGCTTGAGCTCGCCGCTGATCGATACTTCGCCATTGCCATCGCTCTGGCGTGGCAGGGTAAGTGGGGCTCCCAAAACGAAGCTCTCTTTCTTGGCAGCAGTCTCTTGAGCCACTTCCGGGAAGGCGTCGGGCAACTTGCCGGATTTCACTTTGAGTTGGGGACCTTGACCTTCAGGCTTGAAGTTTTTGTCGCTTGCCAACACAAACTTGTCCATTTCAAAACCATCTTCGCGCATCGAAAACAAGATTTCGTGTTCACCTGCTGTATCAATGTCTAGGAACAATTGCATGGGCACGCCGGTGTGGACTTGAGGCGTCCGCTGCTTGCATTCCCACTCCCAATTGTTCTTTTTGACGGTTTGCCAGCGCTTGCCCGATTCAGGCCACTGGCCGTCGAGCCCAACATGCACGCCATTGTCTTCCGAACCTGTTGAATACGAACGAACCCAAACGTAGTAACGACCCGGATTCTTGATGTGAACCTTGTAACTGAGGATCGCTAGCAGCCCGGCCTTGTCCGTAAAGTTCTCGCCCGAAATCAGCTTCTCTCCATGGTTCTTCCGAGTGTCAGGCAGAGTCTCCACGTAAGCACCGCCACTCGCGCCGGCGGCGTGCGAATCATCCGCGTCGGGTTTCAGATCGGGCGCTTTCTTTGAAGACGTGATGTACCAAGCTCGCTTGTCGGTGACCTTTTGCTCGTAAAAGTGTTCAGCCTCGACGGCAACGACGCCATCCACCTCTTCGAAAACCAGGTCGGCAGTCGCAATCGGTGATGTGAATTCATCGGAATAAGTCTTCGTTCCCATCACCATCGCCGCTAAGGCGATCAAAGTGGTTGCAAATCGTTTCATGGTAGTGATCTCAAAAATTGGAAAAAGTCAGTGATGTGAAGTTCATCAAGCATGCGATGAACGCGTTGAGGTCTTTGCTACGATTGATTGCTCAATCGCCTTTGGGTTCATCAATGTGTGGTCACGACGCATTCCCATGCGCCAGTTGATCCACCACTGCCTGTGCAACTTGGGAAGTTGACGATGTTCCTCCCAAATCTGCCGTGCGATGTTTTTGCTCGGCAAGCAATCTCATCACCGCAGATTCGATCGCCTTTCCAGCAGCGTCTGCTTTGGGATCCGAATGCCGATCGCCTAAGTATCGCAGCATCATGCCAGCGGAAAGGATCGTTGCCAGCGGGTTGGCAACGTTCTTGCCGGCAAGTTGAGGTGCCGAACCGTGAGACGGTTGAAACAGAGCATGTTTGTCACCCATCTCGGCCGACGGCGCTAGACCGAGACCGCCGACGATGCCGGCGCCCAAATCGGACAAGATGTCACCAAATTGGTTTTCCATGACAAGCACGTCCCATTGGCTGGGCGACGTGACCATGAACAAACTCATCGCGTCTACATATACGGCATCGGCTTCAATGTCGGGATGACACTCGGCCACTTCGAAGAACACTTTGCGGAAGAACGCAAAGCTTCGAAACACGTTGGCTTTGTCGACGCACGTCACCTTTCGCTTACCATCGCTGGGTCGTCCCTGGCGAGATTGAGCCAGTCGAAAAGCAAAGTCCACCACGCGCTGAGTCCCCTCGCGAGTGATCATTAGGGTGTCGCTGGCGACGGTATCGTTCAGGATGCAGCCTCCATCAAACGATGCAAACAACCCTTCCAAATTTTCGCGCAGAATGACCATGTCGATTCCGTGCGTCGCCGTGTTGAGTGGGCTATTCACTCCTGGATAAAGTTTCACTGGTCGCACGGCAGCATACAGTCCCAATGCTCGACGCAAACCCATCATCATTTCGGGTTGCACTTCGGTGCCATCGGGTCGACGCACATCGGGCAAGCCAATCGCAGCCAATAGCACTGCGTCGGCTTTCAAGCACTCATCTAAAACATGTTTGGGCAAAGCTTCGCCGTGACTGCGAAAGTGCTCGGCACCCGCCGAGAAAGCTTCGATGTCTAACTTCAAGTCGTGTTGTTTTTCGACGGCTCGCATCACCAAAAGTGCGGCTTCAAAACACTCCGGTCCGATTCCGTCGCCCGGAAGACCAGCGATTCGATAACGATTCATTTCAAACTCCTTCCAACAGTGTCAGTCGCCGAACTTCTTTCGATTGCACCCAAGGGGTTACCGTTTCATTGAACTCTGCAAAGTGAGTCGTTTCGCGGTGGATGTCAAACGCTGGAGCGTCTACATAGGTTTCGTAGAGGACAGCGGCCGCAACGACCGCTTCGACGCTTGCGAACGAAGCCAAATCGAGATGCAATACAGGATAAGACTTCTCAAATTCCGCAATCTGATTTCGGGTTGCTTCCGAGCAACTGCCAGCCAGCACGATGCAACGATCGTGTTGATGACTCGAGACGGGCCTTGATGGGGTTCTCGGATCGGGTTTCTCTAAGCGGCGCCCTAACAATGTCTTTGCCCAAAGAGAGGCGACTGCCGAGCCGCCTGTCAACAATCGGTGGTGGGTGGCCAACTGAGCCACCCGCTGCAAGTCGACATTGGTGATCGCATCGACCATGAAGTGCGCCGGTGCGTCAGGATTCGGCAACGTTTCTTGAAGCGATAGTGTGGCTACCTTTCGCTGTGATTGTGCCTGCAATACCCTTACCAAATTGCTATCGGTCATCGGTGTCAACGGATGATGTTGCATGCCGCTTTCATGCAAAGGGACACCGTGAACAAACAAATGGCCGCAGTAAACCGTTCGCCCATTTTCGGGAAACGCAGGACAAAACAAAACTTGCTTGGCGTCCAGTTTGCTTGCCAGTGCATCAGCTACCGGGCCGATATTCCCTTGAGCCGTTGAGTCAAACGTCGAACAGTATTTGAAGAAGATCCGTTCCGCGCCAAGAGTC
This sequence comes from Novipirellula artificiosorum, assembly GCF_007860135.1. Taxonomy (NCBI): domain Bacteria; kingdom Pseudomonadati; phylum Planctomycetota; class Planctomycetia; order Pirellulales; family Pirellulaceae; genus Novipirellula; species Novipirellula artificiosorum. The sequence continues at coordinate 30,408 of NZ_SJPV01000021.1, read as the reverse complement.
TGCAAAAACGCCAAAGCCTCCAGCGAGAGCTTGACTGCTTCGGCAGGAGCGATCGAACGAGACTTCAGCGCGACCACGATGGCATCGGCATCGCGCAAGTCATCTGACTGGGAAGGGATTCCAAAGCACTGAATTACGTTCAGTCCCGCTCGCGACAACATCCCCGCCACATCCGTGGCACCAGTGTAATCATCCGCAATGCATCCCAACAAAGGCTGGCTCATAAGTTCGCCTCATCTTCCTCGATCGCGATGGCTCGAACGGGACAACCATCGCCTCCGATGATGCACAGCGGAAGTGCAATGAACTCAACTTCAGGTTGAGTGAGCCGATCAAGGTTGGCCAGTCCTTCGACAATCAACACACCTCCATGAAACAATGTTTGATGAACGCTGGTCAGCTCTGTTATGTTATTGACATCAGCGACCGAAGGTGGCTCGACGCCGATCATCGCGACTTGCTGCTTTACCAACCACTGTGCCAGCTCGATAGACACGCGAGGCAATTCGTCACGATACTCAGGCGTCCCATATCGTTTGTACCAATCCGTCCGGAACAAGAGTCGATCGCCGGGGTAAACTTCACCGATCGCTCGAGTAATATCGTCGATCGTATGCAATTGGCGAGGGCTCGCGGGCGCCAAATTTACGATTCGAGCTGGTCCACAACAAACAGATAGATCTCGCTGATCGAGCGTCTTTCCGCCGTGCACGAAATGCACTGGTGCATCCATGTGGGTTCCGGCATGCGAATAGAGTTCCAGCGTGGTCGCGTTCCAACCCTCTTTCTCGATCGTCTTGGCAGGCTTGATCGCGACGCCTCGCATGTCGTTGTCCACCGGCAAACTCAGATCAATGACCGTTCGCTGTGGCCGACGACTCGTACTCTTCAGGGCATCGACCGGCACAAAACAATCGTGGCGAGCTGATTCGTAAACGGACTCGATGACTCGTAAAGATTTCAAGTATTCCGACGGTGATGTCTCGCATGCTGCATTGCCTGCCAAGACATCCAAGAAATGTTTTTGGCACGCATAAACGCAATCGCCTGCGAAACCAAGCTGGGATCGCTCATAGGGATGCATGTAAGCAGGTTGTCCCAAAGGCTTGATCGTAATGTTGCCTTGGCCGTCCATCCACAAACTGCCGCCGTTGGCTTCGACGGACAATTCACCAAAGGTATAAAGTGGATCTTCCGAAAGCGATTCGTTGTAGCGACTCGCATCCCAAACACCGACCGCACCGCTGGCAAATCGGAGCATAAACGCGCCAGTGTCCTCGCCTTGGATATCGCTGTTGAGCCGACGAAGATCTCCCGAACACTGGCTGACTTCGCCCGCCAGATAGCGAAAGGTATCGGCAAAATGAATGCCCGTTTCGTGCATCAACATGCGGGGCATGGTCCGAAAATAGGGTTGACGGTTGAGGTACGCATCCTCGCCCCAGCCATCTCCCATGCGAGTGCGCATGGTGATGGTATGCAACCGATCGCCAATTGCATTGGCCTCGAGCATTCGTTTGATTTCGCGGTACCAAGGCTGAAACCGAAAGTTTTCATGGACCATGAAGACTGACTGTTGGGTTTGGATCCAATCGAGCAGTCGACTCGCGCCCGCGAAATCATCTGCAATCGGCTTTTGACAAATCATCGGCAGTCCGCGAGTAACCACCTGTCGCACAATCTCAAATCGTCCTTGCGGCTGAGTCGCAATATCTACGAAGTCCAGGTCATCGCATTGCAGTGCTTGGCCAACGTCAGCGAAAACGGAAGGGATGCCGTATGCGCTGGCTGCGGCATGAGCTTTCTCGATATCAAAATCACAGATGCCGACAATTTCTGCGTTGGCAAGACGCTGCCAGGCATCAAGGTGAAAGCGACTGAAGTAGCCCGCTCCGATCAGCAAGCCACGGTATACCTTGGAATGCTCGTCGAATTCCATTTTCATTGTATGGGTCATGCTGAGGACTCCTCCAAGGCAACGGTCGGATCGATTACCAGCCAAAGACCGACTGCCACTAGGTTGAGCAGTGCAGCGACATAGAAGAACGGAAGCGGTGACCCGGACCATTCCAAAAGGTACGGGAAAGCCAGACCCGTTAAAAAAGCTCCGACATTGCCGGCCATGTTCATCGTACCTGAGACCAATCCCGCTCTTGATTTGCCGATATCGACACTGGTACTCCAGGAAGGCGAAAGTGTCATGTCGGCGCCAAAGATGCACAAACTAAACCAAATCGATGCGGTCCATGCAGTCGTTGCATACGCACAGCCAAGAATGCCGATGGTTGCTAAGCCGAATCCCGTCATCGCAGGCAGCCTTCTAGAGGACCGCCACCGATTCGCTCCATACAAACGATCCACCCACCATCCCGCAGTCCAATTTCCAAGGGCACCGAAAATCATCGGCACCGCTGCATAGAAGCTCGCATCAAGGCCGCTCAGTCCATAGCGTTTCATCAACTGTGGAAAGAACCAAGTCAAACCGAAGAAGAAAATGAAGTTGGAGGCAAAGTATTGTCCGCACAGGGCCCAAACCGTGCGAGATTGAAACAGATGTGCTCGACCGAGCTTGCTGGATTGAACCGATTGCGGTTGGCGATTAGCCAAAATGTAATCGCGTTCCGATGAACTGAGCCAAGTGGCATCCACGGGGTCATCGCGAAACCAAAGAACCCAAAACGCGGCCCAGATAAGACCCACGAACATCAATAAGACAAACGTGGGACGCCATCCCATTTCCGCGATGGTCCAGGTAATCAGAGGCAACGCGATTGCTGCGCCGATCCGCGAACCTGAGAAGTTTACGCCTTGCACCACGCCGCGTTCTTGCATGGGGATCCAAGAGTACACGGCCCGCGAAATCCCCGGAAACGCGCCTGCCTCGCCTGCGCCGAAAAAAAACCTCACGACAATCATGGACACAAATGATGACGCCATCGAGGTCAGCCCAGTGAACACAGACCAAATGGCAACAATCGCGGCCAGTACGCGGCGAGGGCCAAATCGATCGGCCATCCATCCGCTGGGAGTCTGAAACAAGGCATATCCCAGCGAGAACGCGGAGAAGATCCAGCCCATTTGGATATCACTGAGCGATAGGTCAGCCGCCACATCTTTCTTAGCGGCTGAAATACAAACGCGATCGACGTACAGCAACATAGACAACAGAAAGGTCGAGACGACCAAGACGGCCCGCATTGGAATAAGCATATTTCTGTCAACGACTTCTTGTGATTGGCTTCGTTGCAATTGACGTCATTTGCGACCACAAGAGCCGCAAGCATTGGTTGACCTCCCCCTCTATCTTGGCTCTGAGTATACTGGATTAATCAATCGGATCAATTGTATAGTTCCTAATGTCCATTAGGTTAAGTTGAATGAACGTTTTTTTCCACCAACTCGCTGATTCTGCTGAGTCGCTAACGATGCAGCAAATCATCACTTTCTGCCAGGTTTATGAACACGGCGGCTACGCAGCCGCTTCGGAATCGTTGGGGCTAGCAGGGCCAACGATCTGGGAGCAAGTGAGGTCGCTCGAGAAAATTTACAAAACAAAGCTCTTCGATCGAGCAGGTCGCAATATTCGCCCGTCGGCTGCTGGCAAAGTACTTTACGAAATGCTCAGGCCAATCATGGCATCTGTCGAATCTACTTTCCAAAGGCTTGCCGAGGAGACCAACGAAGCCGCACAGAGAATAAAATTGGTGACCGGTGTCCGGATGATGCTGGAAGAACTCGGGGCACCTCTGCGAGCGTTTAGCAAGATCTATCCCGATTCGAACTTGCGTCTCATGTCAGCCGACAATGCCACGGCTCAAGAGTTTGTCTTGGAAGGTAAAGCGGATCTTGCACTCTTGATCGAACCCTCGCAATCGATGATCCAGTCAGAGTTGAACTACGAGCGACTCTATCCACTTGAGTACCTGGTCGCCTTCCCACGCCGTCATCCGCTCATTCGGCAAACGAAGGTCACGATCGCAGACTTAATCAACGAACCACTTATCCTGGGAAATCCAAACACGATCGTCCGGCAAATGTTCGACCAAGCCCGCTTTCGTCTTGGAATCAACGAGCCGCTACGATTGGTTGCGGAGACTGACAACAGCGCCATCACGATCGGCTGTGTTCAAGCCGGCATGGGAGTAGGCATCATCGCTAGTCGCCCTAACGGCAACTTAACCAAGCGCGCAGCAACACGATCACTCTCCGCCGAAATAGGTCTCGTGCACGTGGTCGCCGCCCACCGCAAGGGTCGAATCCCCACCCAAGCCCTCACAAAACTATTGAGCCTTTTGCGCGAGGCGATTTAAGGAGGTCGACAGTCTCTGGCTTTTCGCCTCCACGATTGAGCTCATCATGCCAAACATCGAAAGCCCATTGGCCAGCGTCAAAACCAGTTGTGGTCTCATGCTTGTGAAAGATCTTTCCGCATGAGATCGTCGTGTAACCGTTCTTGGAAATCGGTCCACGGACTTTCACTTCATCAATTCGAATATGTGGGAACTTCGCGATGCTGAGCGTAAGTTGTTTCGCGCCGACGATACCGATCTTACCTTTCTTTCGGTCTCCTTCACTCATGAACCTAGGCCACAAGTCCTTGTGGTATTCGGCGACTTTCATCCAAATGATGCGACCTTCTTTGGGCCCGTTAGGGAAAACGAAACGCGGAGTTTGTCCGGCATCGAGCCACACATTCATTGTTTGCCACGCTGGCTCACCATCTTCGAGTGCGACCTCTGCCAATATCGGTTGCATAGGCTGCGGAAGGTCCAGCGGGCCGGTTCTCTCATCTCCGGGAACGATCCCTAGCCTGAAGGGCTCTCGTGAATCAGTTCCAAAAATCTCAGGGTCGTACGGATGCTCACGGTTCATGGCCTTGACGAGTGCTTTAATCTCATAGACGCCATCTGCTGGTACGCCATCCTTGAATCCGTCAATAGCTTCTCTTTGTCGCGTTGACCCAACTGGCGCTGCAGAGATCTCGCATCGCCTTGGACGGCGTCCAAAATCGAGTCCTTCAAATCCAAGCGATCTAAAGAAGCCGCAAGGTCCGACCCGTTATCTGTGACAAAGAGTTTTCGAAACAGATCGCGCGGTGTACTGATGGGAGGGACACGCGTGCCACTTCGTGTCCATGACATGAGGCAGCCTCCGTGAATGCCGCTTTCTGAGCCGAGCGTGAGCGATGGGAATCGAGTTGCTCCGCCAAGCGTTTCGGCTGCTCTCTGGTCCAACGTAATGTTCCCCTCGGGCATCCCCTTCGCGTCAGCCGTTCGGACTCCGCTCAGGAACGAACTCATCGCAAAGTGGCCGCCTTTGACGCCGTGATCGAGTCCCGAAAAGATCGTGAAGTCTTTCTGGTGCGGCTTGAGCGAAGCGACCGACTCAGAGCGGACGCCAAGGCTGCCAACGCGCAGGTACCACAAAGGCTGGCATTGGAGCTGGTTTAGTCGGCTCTAACAGTGAAACGATTCTGTCGTCCCTCAGTCGACTAACCAGAGCTTGCTCATCCACCAACAAGCGAGCCATCACGGCTCGCGCAGCGGCGTCTTTGCGAAGCAGTTCATTAAGCGCTAATCGCGCGGACTCGTCGTGCGAGTCTCGTACTGATTGAAGCAGCGCGAGCAATCGAGGGGCTAGCGATTCTGATTGTTCATTCATGAGTTAAGCCGAAGTTGACGTTCGATACAATCGCTGAGCTGTTCACGAAGCCTCAGCAAAATCATTTTCACGGCGTTTTCGCTTCGCCCCGACGAAGAAGACAATTCGCGGATACTACGACCTGTGACATAGTGTTCTTGGAGCAGCTCGCGTTGGTCCGACTTGACTTTCTGAAGGCATATTCCCAGTGCCTCTCGGCGGTCTTCAAATTGTCCCGCTGCCAACTCGGCATCCGTCGCCATCGCCCGCACGACATCTTCGTCAAAGACCAGACGATCTCGCATTCGATCCCGAATTTGCGATAAGACCGTGAATCTTGCTACGGCAAACGCCCATGGCAGAAACTCTGTTTCAGGGTTCCACTCACCGGACTTTTCCCACAGCTTCACGCAAGTCGCCTGCAACGCTTCCTGAACGTCTTGACGTTGGCCCAACTGCGCATGGCAAAACGCTTCCAAAGCCGGCTGGTACAGCGTTAACGCTTCAATGAACTTTGTCTTAGGCAGATTGGATTCCATGGTGTCCGTATATTCCACTGCGAGCCATGTCGGTCACAAGAAATCAGGAATTCCTAGCGAAAACGGACGTTTTGCTTCGCCAGTGACAAGTTTTACGGTGGTGGGATTCGCCAAACCGGCCTTGCTGCCGCTTCGATACCAGCATCCAGTTCGATCATCCGCAAACGCAGACGCTCGACGATTTCCGGATTGGCGGCTGCGAGGTTACTGCGTTCGCCAAGGTCAGCCGCAAGGTCAAATAGCATTACTTCGGACTTCGCAAGATCTCCGTCTTGCTTATCTTGGGGTTGCTTCATCAGCAACTTCCAATCCCCGATGCGGATACCCTCAAGGCGTCCACCCTTGTTGAAATAAAGAAACTCTTCGCGTGGGGACTTAGCGCCGCCAAACAACAAGGATGAAATATCGACGCCATCGATGGATCGATCGTCGGGAAGCGGCGTGCTGGTCAGGGCGGCGATCGTGGGCAGCAAGTCGATGGTCGATGCGAGTGAATCGCATGCGGTGTCCGCCGGAATTCGACCGGGAGCCCACATGATGCAGGGCACTCGTTGGCCACCTTCAAACGTGCTCATCTTGCCGTCACGCAGTGGGCCAGCGGAACCTCCGTGATGTTTGAAGGGCAGCCATGGCCCATTGTCGGTGGCGAAAATGACGTACGTGTTTTCGGCGAGCTTGAGTCGACGCAAGCTTTCGAACAATCGTCCGATTTCGGAGTCGAGATGCTCGATCGTGTTGATGTACGCTCGCTTTGGATCAGGGTCGCGAACGTCGTCGGGCACATACAGCGGGATGTGAGGCATCGAATAGGGCAGATACACAAAGAAGGGGCGTCCTTGGTTTTGCTCAATGAAGCTGACCGCACGATCGGTGCATCGTCGCGTGATCGTTCTCTGATCTACGGGCAGTTCTACGATCTTGTCGTTTTCGAATAACGGCGTATTCCATTTTGTGAGCGTCGATTCTGGGTCTTTCCAAAGCTCGTCCATACCTTGTGGACCGCCCTCGGGCTTTCCTTCATTTTTGGGATGGTTCATGTCATTGGAGTAGGGGATTCCAAAATACATGTCGAAGCCATTCGACGGCGGGAGCACTTCGGGATGGTGTCCGAGGTGCCATTTACCGAAGCACGCGGTGGTATAACCCTGCTGTTTCAAATGGTCAGCAATGGTGTGTTCGTTCGGATTCAAACCAGTCGTTGAGCCTGGAAAGAGCACACCTTTGTGCATGCCAACGCGTTTCGGATAGCAACCGGTCATGAGCGCCGCGCGTGAGGGTGAACAAACCGATGAAGCCACCATAAAGCTCGTGAACTTACGCCCCTCTTTCGCCATTCGATCGAGGTTGGGTGTGCGAATCGTTGTTGAACCAAAGCACCCAACGTCACCGTAACCCTGGTCGTCGGTAAAGATTACGATGAAGTTTGGTTTCGAATCAGCCGCTTGAGCTGTATAGCAAATGAAGGCAGCTATGGCGAAGAGTAGAAATTGGGGTTTCATATTGGCGAATCCGAAGGTAGGCAGATGCATGAATGCGTATGGCGTTTAGTCTCATTGTCCGAATGAATCGAAAACGGCTTGCAACGTCTCGCGAGCGGCTGCTTCTTTACTCAAATCATTCTTCAAATCTTTTGGTGTAGGCTCCTCCCACAACGGAACGACTCGTCGCAGTTGATCTTTATTGTCAAGCATGTACTCATCGTTTCTGACTTGGCGAAGGTCAGCGTTTTGACGGTGAATCCACTGACGAGGATTGCCTGACTTTCCAAAGAGTTGAGGTGCGAATGAGCGTCCATGAATGGATTCCTCAGGCAGCTTCGCACCGGTAAGCTCGCAGATCGTGGGAAGAAAATCCGAGAGATCCACTAGATCTTCGCAAGAAGTCCCGGCGACGATACGACCAGGCCAACGCACGAGCAGTGGCACGTGAGTGCCTCGGTCTGTCATAGTCCCTTTGCCGCCAGGAATGCGTTTGCCGTCACCCCACGTATTGACCAGATCGCTGTCGGTTCCGTTGTCAGCAAGGAAAATAACAATCGTGTTTTCGGCGATGCCAAGGTCATCGAGAGTTTGTAGCATTTGACCGATTTGCTTATCGAGATAGGCGACCATGTCAGGAAAAAATTTCGGGTCGCCTTTGTGCCTTACCTCAGGCGCACGATAGTCTTGCACGTCACTATCCGGCGTCGGTTCCCACGGATAATGGGGTAGGCAGGTTGAATAGTATGCAAGAAATGGCGTGTTGCTTTTTGCACTGGTCTTGATGAAGTCAAGGTAGACTTCTAGGTCTACATCGGGACCATAACGGTTGCTGATTTCTTCAGAAAGCGGTTTTCCGTCTCGAGAGAGATACGGCTTCCAGTACCGCGTCGTTTTCGAGCCCTTGTCATCAAAAATCTGCCAAGTCTGGTAGTGATCGAAACCAAACTGGTTGATTGTGTTGTGTTTGTGCTCGAGTGAAACGTGCCATTTGCCGACGATTTGCGTGGCGTAACCGTGCTGTTTGAGTTGCCTCGCAAAACTAGGTTGGGATGGACGCAAATAAAGGTCCTCCTGGCTTTTGCTATGCAAGACAACTTTCAGCCCATTTCGGAAAGGGTATCTGCCGGTTAGTAACGAACCTCGCGAAGGCGAACAAAATGGATTGCTGAAGCAACGCGTGAACCGCATTCCTTCCTTGGCAAGCCGGTCGATGTTGGGAGTTCGATGTGAAGTTCCACCGTAAGCCGACAAGCACTCGACGCCCAGGTCATCTGCAAGGATGAGAACTACGTTGGGTTGTTTCGCGGGACTTCGTGCCGATTCTTCCTGAGGCTGCACTTCCTGGGACTTCACTTCTCCGGGTTCCGCCTTTACAGCAGGCTTCTTTTGAGCAGGTGCCCGTTTCCATGTTTCAGGACGCACGATCTGCTTGGCCGATTCGAGCTTATCGCGTAGTTCATGATAGGGCACATCCTGCACGCTGACGCTTTTGTCGATCGCAAGTCCAGCGGCGATTGCCGCGCTTTGGCTCAAGGCCATGAAGACTGGTTCCATCCGAATCGAACCATGGGCGACATGAGTTGCCGACAGGCAAATCGGAGAAAATAGGTTTTCGCACTCACCCTTTCTTGGAACAATGGAGCGGTAGGAAATGCCGTAGGGACGCGGTGGCGTCCGCCAAATGACCCCTTCGTTCTGCACCTTGCCGTTGTCTGTGACGAAGTGTTGCACGCAATGCGAGTCCATGCCGAACGAACCAAGTCCCACCGGGTCCGATGCCTTCCGAACGCCCGAACAGTCGAGCTGAGTCGTCACGTAGTCGCCAACCATGCGCCGCGATTCACGAATGTAGATCATCCATGGCCAGCCGCCATTGTCCGTGAATTCATCGCGAGGCAAACCGTATGCCGCTGTCTTCTTGCGAATGCTCTCCGGTACACGCGGGTTGTTCGCCATCGTCCAGAGAAAGCCACGGATATAGGTTTCGTGTTCCTTTTCAATTTCTCGACGGCGTTCATAGCTTGCTTCGGGATAGTCCCAATTCGTTCCAACATAATCGGAACCGACGGCATGCATGTTGTTCCAATCGACCTTTAGACCTCCTGCGAGCGGTTCGATTAACGCTGGCAGACGCATGTCACCTGCATCGAAGTTTCGCAGCAGCAACTCATGATCGATCTCGCGATAGCCCTCAGGTTTGTCGATGGGAATGCGGTTCTTCGGATCGGTCGTCAAGCACACTCGATAGTTGTAGGCTTGAATCTTCTTGTCGCCCGTGCCGTTCTTGAGTCCCTCAATGCGATGGACATGTGGCAACAATCCGCTGCTGGAGTCGCCTGGTGTTACATAGGGATCAACGTCTTTCACAAAGTGATCTTTGTCCTTCTGGCCATAGTGGACTCGCGGGTTTGTATCTCCCCGGCGCACGCCTGCCATGTCCTCACCGTATTGGCTCTCCGGTTCTCGACCCACGGTGTAAGTCACTCCCGCTGCGGCCATCAGATCGCCGACATAGCTCGCGTCGATGAACATCTTGCCGTGATATGTCCTGCCACTAAGCATGGTAATCGCCGTGATTCGATTGCCGTTCATCGTCACGCCCTTGCCTGAAGTGCGGTCGAGCATCTCGTTGTAAATCACATTGACGCCCGCCGTCGCGATCATTTGATCAAAGACGTCCTTGCCAACGTGGGGCTCGAAGCTTCGAACAAAGTCGGTTCCATAGGCTTTGGCAACGTCATCGTAAAACTCAGAGGAAATGCCGCCGAAAGTACTTCGATAGCTAAGGAAGTCCGTCGCACCGAGTCCACTTGAACTCATGCCGCCCGCGAAACCGGTGGGGTTCAACCAGATGACCGAACGCCCTTCGCGCTTGGCAGCGATCGCCGCCACCGCCGCTCCCGATGAGTCGCCGTACACCACAATGTCGTACGTCAACTTATCGCCTTCTGCAGGTGCCAAGTCTGGCTTGCTCTGAGCGTTTGCACAAAACACGGGTAGAGTGAGGCAGAGGAGGAACGCGAACAACATACTTTTCATTGACAAGTGTCTTTGTGTTGAGCCGACAGGGAGGAAGGTTGGTGAGGTTATGCTACCGGTTAATGAGCGGCACGGCGATAGCCGCCGTTCTTGCATGGGAAAACGTAGCTCGACGATACCGGTGGCCAGCGCCACTCCGCTCAGGATTACCTGAATGTGAAGTTGGTTTGCTCACGATAGGCAATATTGGCCAACCGCACCGTTTCGGCCATTGGTCCCGAGCCGACATTCCAATCGCTGCATTGTACTTCCGAAAACGCTCTCTACATCAGTTATCGCTGCACTTCATGCGATCCTCCAGCGATTTCGTCGTAGCGGAACTCGTCAAGAGTTTCGTTCAATAAGGCGGCGCGGTCCGAAAGTCTTGACGACTTCCGCTACATTTTCCAGCGAAGCCGCTTTAACGCTTTAAGGCTAGCGCTTTAAGATTTCGATGCAACAAAGTCCTGAGCCATCTTTTCGCATTGCTCCTTCGTCATTTCTCCCTCTTGAATCCATATCCGATATCGAAGATTCAAGGGATGGCTGGGAGTCAGTTCGAATTCGAAATAATCTCCGAACCTCCCATAATCTCGTTCGCTCCCCCGTGTCTCTTTCGGATTGTCCGGATGGTTGATTCTCAGGGCTGTATAACGATTTCCTTGGACCACAAAACTCATGGCGTTCCAAGGCAAATTGATGGTTCGCTCATCCTTTTTCTTAGAGTCCCAATTGCGAGTCTCACCCTCTTTGCCTTTCCCATCCGGACGAAGATAGTAAGTTTGTTTCGCCGTTGTTTGAGCCACTTCTTGGGCTGCTCGAAAATGAAAGCCAGCATGTTGTGGATCACCATCCAATCGCACCAAATCCAACTTGGTTGTCAAGGTTGTCGACCAATCGAGCTGAGTTCCTCCGGAAATGTTGTAGACCGTTACCTTGCGAATCTCTTCCGCAAATGTGTTCCCATCCTCTGCATGCCAAGAAATCGCTGCCGTGTGCGCCGCGCTCTTTTCATCTGCGGTCATATTCGTGATCGCGTTACAGTTGCTAAATACTCCTTTGTTTCCATGCCAGATATCTGCCGTTTGTCCATTGCCAAAGCTGATTCGGTTGAAACCAAAAAACAGTCCGCGATGATGGGGGAACTTGAACTCGTTAGTTTTTGGGTGGACTCCGCTCGACAACAGAATCGTCCCTGATTTCGGATCGAAGACTTGATGGAAAGGTTTAAAACTCATGTAATGCGAATCGCCGGTGCTTCCGTCATGGGGGCGATTGATAAACCGAAGCACATTTCGGTCGCCGAATTTCAGATCGACATATTCACCTGGCGATTCGACAAAGCGAAACGCTTCGGACGATTTCTGAGCAAACGCTTGGACTTGGCAAAATGCCGTTGTCAAAAACAATATCAAAAACATGCTTCTCATGAGTTCCACCTAATGCTCAAACGGCTTCCGATTCATTCCAATTGGGTTGTGATTATAGCAACCAAAGCCGTCCGTATGCTCTGGTCACATCCCAACGCTACGATCATAAGTTACTTTAGAAGTTGTTGAAGCTGCGCAGGGGCCAGCGATGCAATTATTGATGGCGATTCTGACGACGAACTTCCTCGCTGGGTTCCGCCTAACGACTCGGGCAAACAGTAAATGCTGCGATGGCGAAGAAGAAAGCGATAATGCGGGTACAATGCCAAGAGCTGAACCGCGGCTTTCCGCCGCCGCTCGATATACTTCACAGCGCGGATCACCTTTGCACCAAGGAAGCTAGGCTTTGTTTCAAACTCGTAGCGGAATGCGTCAAGCATTTCGAATTGAAGCGAATTGACGAAAATCTTGACGATTCCCCCCCCCCGCTGGGGATGTCCGGTTCTTTGTTGAAACTCTTGATGGTCTCGCTTGTCAAAACTTAGAATTACACAGTTCAGATTTCAATGGCTCGCCGCGCTCTTTCATCGCCTAGGCGATGAAAGAGCGCGGCGAAGCCGATCACTTAGTGATGCCTCCGGGGCGTTGCAGGGCCGCGATCAGATGCTTCAGTGAGTGGTGGCCGGAGATCCTTCGAAACCCTTTCTCTGCCTCCAGCAGCGCGCACGAGAGCCAGCGACTTGCCTGGTCCGTGTCTGCCCGAAAACGTGTCACGCGACCCAGCTTGCGTTTCGTGTTCAAGAATGAATTCTCAATCGCGTTGGTGCTCAGCAGCGAACGATGTAGCGTGTTGGGAACATTCAGTCGGTGCAGCGCCAATAGGTCATCGCCCGCTTCATGCAAGCTCCGGTACCCCTCTGCGTTGATCGGCTCGAGGAATCCCTTCAGCTCGGAGAACACTTCTTCGGCAGCATCGATCCCCTGGACGCTGCGAAGACGTGTGAACAGACGCGACAGCTCGCCCCAGTGACATTTCGAAAGCTTGCCCTTGATGTTCCGTTCCTTGTGCACCAAACAACGCTGCACGACTGCATCAGCAAAGAACTCCCTGACCGCGCCACGTAACGCATCACTGCCGTCAAGCACGACAAACAATCGATGCTCGCAACCGAATCCACGAGTCACGATGCGGCCTACCAATTCACGCGAAACTTCCAGGTTTTCACTGCTTCCGAGAGAGAAATCGAGCACGTGCTTGTGACCGTCACTGTCGATTCCCAATGCCACCACGGCGGTCTGCTCACTACTGAGCCGAATGCCATCGAGCATCAACGTACAGCAGGTCGTCGAAGCTAGGTCTTTGCTTCGCAGTTGTTCGACGAACTTGCTACCGGCTTCTTGCCACAATCGCGACACATTGGATCGTTTGACACCAGGGGAACTCGGCTTGATCTCTTCGACACCGCGAGTACTCACGCCCGAGACGATCGCCTGAACGATTTGCGACTGGAGCTGTTCGGGATCCTTGGCGATTCGATAGCTGGCCAATTCAACTTCTTGACTCCTGCCATCCTCAGACTTCAAGCGGACACGAGGACGAACGACCTGCTCACGCTCACCTTCGTAGAGAACCCGACCGGGACTGCTCCCTGCTCGGTAGTGATCGCCTCCCGACGGAGCATGCTTGGGACCGCAAAGCTCGGTGACTTCAGCGGCCATGACTTCACAGATCATCTCGCGGATGTGCCCACGCAAGAAGTCTCGAAAGACTTGACCGGTTTCGGACGCAGAAACTTGCCCGAGCGATTGCAAAAGACTAACTTCATTCATGATGGTCTCCCCGTCGGTTCCAGCCGACGAAAATTGAAAGATTGCGAAGGGCAGATTCTGCCCTCCGGGAGACCATCTTTCAACTTTCAACAATTTTTCGGACGCTTCCTTTCCGCTACGACTCAACACTTTAGAAACAAAGCCTAGTAATAACAATGAAAAGCAAGTCCTTAAATCAAATCGCCACTGTCGCCTGGTTGCTCTTTACGTTCGCGGGTTCCTTCGCCTGCTTAGGGGCGGATGCCGTTGGACTTTACTATGATCCAGGCGTACCACAGATCGCCTTTGCTGCTAGCGACATCAAGGCGGCTCTCGAAAAGCAAAGCCACAGAGTTGAGACGCACGATTTGGCAGAGGTGGCAAAAGCCGGTGCGGGCAAGAAGATCGTCCTCGCTGTCGCCACTGACGAAGCCGCCGCTTCCCTGCTTTCAGCCCAAGGTGGCAAGCCTGTTAATGTTTTGGCTGCGCAAGCCTACGCCCTCCGCACCACAACCCAACCAGACATCAGCTACTGGGTGCTGGGAGGCGACCCCAACGGCGCGATGTATGGTGGTTTGCAGTTGGCGGAATACATCCAGTTCCATGACCTCGCCCGCGCCTACGATGAAGAGGAATCACCGCATCTCAAGAATCGTGGCATCAAGTTTAACATCCCGCTGGACAAAGAATCCCCTACTTATTTTTACGGCCACAACGGCACATCTCATAAGCTGGCCATCAAGGATGTCTGGGACCTGGGATTCTGGAAGACATGGTTCGATGAAATGGCGCGGCATCGCTACAACGTTTTGTCACTTTGGTCACCCCACCCATTTACCTCAATGGTCAATATGGAGGACGAGTATCCCGGTATCGCCATCCAAGGTGTGACTGGCTTTGACGCGGCGGGCAAGCGTGTCAAAGTGAACGACTTGACGATTGATGAAAAGGTTGCGTATTGGCGCGAAGTGATGAAGTATGGCCGAGAACGTGGCTTTGATATCTACATCTGTAATTGGAGCGTTTTCCTTTCGACCGCCGAGGGAAAGCATGGCCTTACAGACGAGACGGATAATGAAAAGACCAGGGTGTATCTGAGGAAAGCAGTGCATCAACTCTTTCAGACCTATCCTGACCTCAAGGGGTTTGGCATCACGGTGGGAGAAAAAATGGGGAAACTGGATGCCAGTCAAAAGGAAGAATGGGCCTGGGATTCCTTCGGCAAAGGCGTCATGCAATATGCAAAGGAAAACCCATCGCGAGACATCGTGTTCATCCATCGCCAGCACGACGGCGATATTGACCACATCTTAAAGCACTTCGCCCAGTTGAACGATCTCCCCAACGTGCGAATGGACTTGTCGTGTAAGTATTCCGAGGCGCACGCTCATTCCACCGTTACTCCGGCGCGCTGGCATCGGACGGGAATGGAGCGAGGGCTTAGCAAATTCGGCATCAAGTCGTGGTTGACCGTGCGGAACGACGATTTCTATTTCCTGCACTGGGCGGAGCCGCAGTTTGTTCGCGACTATATCAGTGGCTTTCCTTCGATCGACAAGTATGTAACGGGCTTTTACATCGGCGCGGATGGCTGGGTGTTTGGCAAGGAGTTCGCTAGCAAGAACCCTTACTACACGGAGCGGGATGCGCTGAGCGTCCAGCGCACTTGGTACATGCAGAAGCTGTGGGGACGGATCTCCTACAATCCATCGATCTCCGACGACTATTTCAAGCAACATCTTGCTAGTAGGTTTCCCGAGGTGCCGTCCGATAAACTTTTCGAAGCTTGGAGCTGTGCGTCAGGTGCGATCCGGCTCGCTAACGAACAGGTCACTGGCAAATGGCAGTTCGATGCCGATTTCTGGCCTGAGCTCTGGACGGGTGACATGTGGCAAGGAAAGGCTGGACGCCACTTCTCCGTGGATGACACGAAAGAAGCGACTCCTTTTGCAGGCTCCAAGCTCGCGTCTTTGCGGGAGACAGCCGATGGCAAAGCCGGCCAAAAAGTGTCTGCTTGGGATAACATTGAAAAGATCGATACGCTATCGGCGAAGGCCTTGGAGATACTGGCAACTCTGAAGCCCGGTGAGAATGTCGAGTTGCAACTCACTCTGAGAGATTTGACCGCGCAAGCATACATGGGACAGTTCAATGCCGAAAAGTTTCGCGCGGTGATCTACGACCTGCAGGGCGAGAAAGAGAAGGCGAAGCAGTCGATGGGCAAAGCATACTGTGCCTGGCGCCGATACACAGACATCATGGATGCACTCTACATCGGCGTGGACTTGCAGCGAAACCGATCCTTCCCCGACTGGCATG
Source organism: Novipirellula artificiosorum (assembly GCF_007860135.1). NCBI lineage: Bacteria > Pseudomonadati > Planctomycetota > Planctomycetia > Pirellulales > Pirellulaceae > Novipirellula > Novipirellula artificiosorum. The sequence goes on along the minus strand of NZ_SJPV01000021.1, from coordinate 14,232 downwards.
CCTACGATGAAGTTGTTCTACAGCAGTATTACGACCTCGGCGGTATCCAGGAGCCTGATTGGCAGACAAAGGAATGACCTCGCGAAGAGGAATGCAAAACAGAACACAAGTAAGTCTCATCCCCGAAGAACAGCTCATTAAATTAGGGCAATAGGAAACGGTCGTTAGGTCAAAGAGCAAACTTCATGGGAGCCTAGTGATGATGGCGTAGTAGGCTCCAATTTCGTTACCGGCTTCGTCCTTGAATAGCGGCGCGAGTTGATGTGAGCCAACGGTAAGTTGAGCAGTGAAGGTGACTTCTTTGTCACCTGGCTGGATAGGCTTGCTCTCAAGGTCTTTGCCATCGATCCGTAGCGTGGCGTTGGTCGCTGGAATCGCGATTCCGGGTCGAGCTCGGAAGGCTTGGGTTGCGCCGGGAACGTCCTCGCCTGGAGCGAGTGAACTGGCGATCGGCATATCAGCTTCCAGGGGCCAGCGACGGAGACTGAATTGGTACTTGCCCGCAGTGACAACTTTCACCGCCCAGTGGCCTTGATGGACAGACTTTTCAACAGGTTTCAAATTCTCCGTATTAGTCTTTGGAGTGTTTTTCTGACTCGTCTTTTTAACGCCATAACCATCGGCTTCTCGAATGTGTTGTTGATTCCAAGGAGGCAGCGCCTCTTGAATCCAATCGTGTCCCGTCAAGCTCACAATCGGGTGATCGGCGGCCCCGATATGAATCTCAGTGGTCTGAGAAAACGTTGGCTCAAGTTCTGCCCACCACGAGTCGTAGAAGGATCGCATCTGATCGGCTTGTGCCGGGTGTTCGGCGATTACGTTGTGCTCCTGGCTGGGATCGGCCTTGATATCGTAAAGCTCAGTTCCGTTAACCAACCGCCACTTATTGGACATGACGGCAGTTTGTTTCCACTTGATCGGATCACGCACTCGCTGAGAATCGGTGATGAGCATCCGGTCGTGCGGCCAGGCTTCCGCAGTCTTCGTAGGATCTAATAAACTTCGAATCGACCTGCCGTCAAACTTCACATTGGAAGGTTGCTTTGCACCGGTGACTTCGAGAAGCGTGGGAACGACATCTACGGCGTGACAAAGCGTGTCGCTGACTCGTTCCTTGTCCCAGCCAGCGGCGGGCCAGTGTGCGATAAATGACACACGATGTCCGCCCTCGTATTCGCTTCCCTTGGCTCCTCGCATTCCGGCGTTGAAAATCTTGGCGCCAGTTGCAGTGCCGTTATCCGTGGTGAAGATGAACAGAGTGTCGCGTTCGATACCAAGCTCACGCAGCAATGCTCGCGTCGCGCCTACATTGTCATCAATATTGCTGATCATTCCGAAGAACGCAGCAATGGCTGGAGGCTGGTCTGAATAGAGGTTGAGATACTTTTGCGGCGTATGCAATGGACCGTGGGGTGCGTTGAGTGCGATGTAAGCAAGGAATGGCTGCTTCTTGGCTGCAGACTCCCGAATGAAACGCTGCGCCTCTGCAAAGAACACGTCAGTACAAAACCCCTTGGCTGGTACAACTTTGCCGTTATGAAAGTAGCTTCCATCGAAGTAGGCGTTGTCCCACAAGTCTGGCGTCTGCCCTACCCCACCGCCGCCATGTCGATAGACTTCGGTGAATCCACGGTCTTCGGGTCGATAAGGAAAGTTGTCGCCAAGATGCCACTTGCCAAACATACCCGTTGCGTAGCCAGCATCTTTGAGCATTTGACCGAGAGTCACTTCGTTTTCGCGCAACATCGATCGGCCATTAACCGTGTGCCAAACTCCGGTGCGGTCGGTCCAGTGACCTGTTAGCAAGGCCGCACGCGTTGGCGAACAGGTGGGCGCGACATGGTAGTCGGTAAGCTGCGACGACTCACCGGCAAGACGATCAATGTTCGGCGTCTTGATAATCGGATTGCCTGTATAGCCAACGTCACCGTAACCCTGATCATCGGTGATCACAAACACGATGTTCGGTGGCGCAGCGTGCACAACGATCGCAAGTTGGAAGAAGAACAGTAACGTTAAAGTTCGCGATATCCTCATCTATTTGCACCCTTTTGTTGGTTGTTGTTCGTTGGGCTCCCTGAGCCTCCACTACCATTTGGGATGAAGGATCGAAGGCGATATCCAAAGGCTTATTGGTTGCGCCAGATTTTCACATCATCAACGACAGCGTTGCGTGGCACGGCTAGCCTTAACATGCTTTTCGTTGGATGAGCGATTCCAGGTGACGAGAGAGTGCCGATGGTCTTGCCATCAATCGCCACGGAAAGTTGATCGCCTTTGATTGTCACTTCAACTTCGTACCACTTGCCGACTTGTAGGCTATGTGAAACCTTCTTGCTCTTGCCTTCCAAGGCCGACGATTGCTCGGCGGACAACGGCTTCTTGGCTTGTCGAGCTTCCCGAATGTCAAGCCGCATGTTACCTGTCTTCAGGTCCTGCAGCAGCACTTCTTTAACGCTGATCTGAGTCATAAAGAGATGCCCTGCATGCACCTCTTTGCATTGTAAGTCGGCGAAATTCAGCCCAAGCTTATCACGTTCATCCTCGAGCATGAATCGCAGCTTCACAGACCCATTATTGAATTCGGTGGGGTGCGTAACCGACGCTGCGTGATCTGCCTCTTCATGAGTGAAGATATACATGGCACCATCACGGAGATCGACTTGCTTGTGTCCCTGGGCTCGGCTCTTGCTGTTTGTCCCCCAACCGTTACCCGGCTCGTCGGTTTTCTCTTGCGATTCCGTTCGTTGAAAGGAGTCTTCAAAAATAAGTTTGCCTTTGTCGTCAGCGACAAGTTCGCTGATCGAGAATAAGGCAAGGATCGCAAATGTCAGGCTTGATTTCATGGTGTTACTATAGTTTGGGATGTTAATTGCTTTTCAGATTTTTCGGTTTGAATCGTAAGTTTGCGGTATTCGAGATGTGCTTTTCAATGAGCTCTCAGCGCATCGCGATCAGCCAACAACTTCGGTAGAATCGAGTCACCATCTAGACCCTCGTGGGAATCAGCTCGACGAGATCCGCGAAAGTAGGCACAGTTCCGCAAGGTCTCCCAGAAGCTCCACGTGGGAGACAGATTCTTACTCCTCTTTTTTAGTCTCTCCGCCCCAAGTTGGTGTAGGAAAATCCTTCTTCCACTCAGTGTAAAGATTCTTTAATCGGTCGACATCTTCCGGGCGTGAGGCAGCTAAGTTATTGGATTCGCTAATGTCCTTGGAGAGATCGAAGAGCAATACTTCGTTTGAAGGATTGCCGTTTTTTACATTCTTCACTTTTACTGCGGTTGGTTCTGAATTTCCAGAAACCGCCTTCAGGTCGCCGTCGCGAACCGCCCACTTGTTGCCATTCTTCCAGTACAGCGTCTGATGAGGACGGTCTTTCGTTGGATCCAGCATGTAGGGCAAAAGATTTACGCCATCCAAGGGTTGCGGGGGCGACGTAGTCACACCTGCAGCAGCCATCGCGGTTGGAAAAATGTCGAGCGAGATCACCGGAGCGTCGAGTACTTTGCCCTTTGGCAATACGGCTGGCCACTGAATCGCAAACGGTACTCGTGTCCCACCTTCCCATGTGCTGCCTTTGAAACCGCGCAGCGGAGTGTTGTCGTGCCCTGCGACTCCACCATTGTCGTTGACGAAGAAGATAAGCGTGTTGTCTGTCAGCGATTGCTTTTGCAGTTCGTCCAGCACGATTCCCACGGAGCGATCCAAGGCCAAAGTCATTGCTCGGTGTTTTTCATTTCCACCACCTCCCTTGACGGTTACCAAGTCGGACTCGGTTGCTTCGTTGGGGCCGTGGGTGGCATTGTAGGCCAAGTAGATAAAGAATGGTTTGTCTTTAGACTTCGCGATGTAATCGGCCGCGGCACGCCCCAATTCATCAGTCATGTAATCGAATTTCTCGGCGACGGGTTCCCGATCTCGGAGCAATCGATTCAAAACCGACGGCTTCTTCAGCGGTAAGTAGCTTCGTGCGCCTTGCAGAAATCCGTAGTAGTCGGTGAAGCCTCGCTCCATCGGGTGAAACTTGGGTGCGTAGCCAAGATGCCACTTACCTAGCGCAATGGTTCGATAGTCAGCGGACTTCAACACATCGGCGATGGTGGTCTCTTTTAAGGAGAGTCCATTGTCTTCGCTGTAGACGGGAGGGACATTGTATTCATGTCCGAAGCGATTCTGATATCGACCAGTCAAAAGGCCTGCGCGGGTCGGGCTACAAACAGTACCGCTAACATAGCCGTTGGTAAAGCGAACTCCATTAGATGCGATCGAATCGATACGCGGTGTGGGAAATAGTGGATTGCTGCCGTTCATCGAGAACTCGTTATACCCGGTATCGTCGGAAACGATGACGATGATATTGGGCTTCTCGTTGGGCTTCTCTGCAGCCAAGAGGCTCGCTGATGCCAGCGAGAAAAGTATGAAGCAAAGCTTCAAGTGTGATGGGAATCGATATCGCATCATGAGGAGGTTCCAGGCGGGTTTGGCGGAAGGCAAATCGGAGAAGAGGTCTTTCCAGTATACCATGGGGTGTAAAGTCTGTAGGGGTGATGCCTTGTGGCTTTCCTCGTCCCCGCCAGACGCAGTCGATTAAGCCAAAATCGACACTTCAATGATCAGATCAAGTGTTTGGCTTGGCTTCACTTGATTACAATCGGTCTCTCTTTCGCCATCGCGCAGATACCGATCATTGATGAGCGATCGCTTTTCGAAGCGATACATGAAGATTAGATAAGATAAAGCGTTAAGTAAATTCCTATGAAGCACAATTCGCAAATGATGAAATCAACTTTGACCACCTTGTTCCTGATGCTGTCCGTTTTTGTCAGCTCATCTGCGGCTGCCGTTCAGGCTTGTACCTTCGCAGCGGATCGTCCAAATATCATCGTTGTTCTGGCCGATGACCTGGGATATTCCGACCTCGGTTGTTACGGCGGCGAGATCCCCACGCCGCATATCGATGCTCTTGCGAAAGGTGGTGCAAGGTTTACGCAAATGTATAACTCAGCTCGCTGCTGCCCGACGCGTGCGTCGTTGATGACGGGACTTTATCCGACGCAGGCAGGCATCGGCGACTTCACGACGAACAAACCTGATGAAAACAAATGCCCTGGTTATTTGGGGCGATTGCGAGATGACTGCGCCACAATGGCTGAGATGCTCATTCGCGCTAAAGATACTGCGTATGCGAACCCGGGTCCCGATGAAGCACAGAAGTTCTAAAGTACGTGGGTATAGGAGCCAGCTTTGTGAGGCGCAGTTGAATTGGCAACAGTCCATTCCGCCCGACAATGGCCCCAGTCTTAAACGCACGATGCCATAGAAGCAAGACTGTAGTGTCACCTTTTCGGCTGCATTCTCGTTCGATACTCGGTCGGCGTTATTCCGTTTCTCGCCGAAAAGCAGCAGCCATGTACTCGTCGTACTCGAAGCCGGCTCGATTAGCGATTTCATGGACGCTTAATTCGGTTTCCGACAATAGTTCCTTGATTCGATTCATACGGACTCGTTGAATTTCTTCGTGTGGTGTGTGCCCAAGCAACTTCTTGAATCGATGCTCGAGAGCACGACGCGAGAGCGTCACCTGTCGCAGAATGTCCGACACCCGAATGTTGGATGTTGCATGTCGTCGGATATAGTGGAGCGCTTTGGCAACTTCCTCGTCGTCAATGGCTAGAGTGTTGGTAGATTCACGTACTTGAATCCCCAATGGCTGCGTGATCAGGCGAGTCTCGGTGCCAACGTGTTCGCCTGACATCATACGGTTGAGCAAATCAGCCGCTTCATAACCGGTACGCTTTGTGTCTGGAATCACGCTCGAGAGCGTGGGCTCCGACAGTTCGCAGATCAGGCGATCGTTGTCGACCCCCAGCACAGCGACTTCAGTTGGTACGGCGATGTTAAGTTGACGACAAGCGTCCAGCACCTGTTGTGCTTTGAAATCGTAGCAGCCCATAATGGCAACCGGACGAGGTAGCTCCGATACCTGACGACACAAACCATGCTTGTACTGTTGAAGTACGGCCTTGGTTCAGGCGGCGTTAATTTTGACGCCAAGGTACGACGCGAGAGTTTCGAGCCGGTCGATCTGTTTTACGCCCACATCGGCAGCATGGACGCTTTTGCTCGTGGTTTGAAAATTGCCGCGAAGATCATGGGAGACGGGGCGTTGAACAAGATCGTTGACGACCGGTACCGCAGTTGGGACAGCGACCTCGGAAAGAAGATCGAGTCGGGCAAGGCCTCGTTTACCGAGTTGGAAACCCTGATGCTCGACAAAGGCGAGGCGAGTGCCAACACGAGTGGTCGTCAGGAATTGCTCGAAAACATCGTCAATCGCTACATCGACATTGCCTAGTCAACGTTGCGAAGTGCAGGCGGCCTGCCTGCAACAACATTGAACTCAATCCACCCATTCAACCTAATCATCAATCAATCTCCCGCAGGCTGGCCGCCTGGACTACGAAAAGGAAATCCCCATGAACCTCGTGACTCGACGAAGCGCCCTAAAGGCAACCGCTGCTGCGATTGCAGCGCCCATGTTCATTCCTGCAACCGCACTGGGCAAAGACGGTGCGGTCGCTCCCAGTGAACGGATCAATGTCGGTTTGATTGGGCTGGGGGCACGTTGTCGCCGGATTGCCGGTGATACGCTGAAGAATGTTCCCTCGATCAACATCGCCGCTGTCAGCGATTGTCTGCCGTCGCGGTTGGACACGTTCACTGCTGCGGTCAACCCCGATGCGACTTGGAAACGTTACACCGAGTTTCGCGAAATGATCGAGAAGGAAAATCTCGATGCGGTGATGATCGAAACGGCCACGCACCAGCGTGCTTGGATCGCGTGCAACGCCATGGCAGCGGGTATGGATGCCTATATCGAAAAGCCGATGTCGTTGACGATTGCCGAAGGTCGCGAAATGGTGCAGTGTGCTCGCAAACACAATCGTGTTACTCAGGTGGGCACACAACAGCGGTCCATGGCCATGACGAACTGGGCCTGCAAGCTGATTCAGGATGGCAAGATCGGTACGGTCAAACGCGTTAAAACCATGAACTTCGTCGGCCCGGTTCCAATCCCCGGTGGCATGCCCAAGCATCCGATGCCCGAAGGTTCCGATGGTGCGAAGTGGTGGGATGTCTGGACCAATCAAGCTGAATTTCACGAGTACAATGCGAATCTGTTTTACAACTGGATCAACTACCTCGACTACGACGGTGGCGGTCGCAGCTTTGGTGTGACTGGCTGGGGTGCACACGCTTACGATCAAATTCAAAACGGCCTCGGCACAAGTTTGACAGGGCCCGTAAGTATTACGTTGATGGAAGACGTTCACCATTTCGATACTGGCATGAGCGACTTTCATCGCCCGACCGATGACGATCCCGCTGCGACATTGGCGGATGAGCCTAAGAAGATTTCAGGACCGGTGGGACGCTGTGTCATGCGTTATGAGAATGGTACCGAGATTGATTTCTCGCTACGAAACGAACAGGGGCCTTCGTTCGGCGCTGTGTTCGAGGGTACTGAGGGTAAGATCGAGATCAACCGCAACAAAGTTGCCTCCAACCCGAAGGAGCTGACAGATAGCCCCGAAAACCCAGGACCGAACAAGGGCTCCGAAAACAATCCGCACCTTCAGAATTTTGCGGACTGTGTCAAAAGTCGCGAAACTGCCAACGCAGATATCGAGATCGGACATCGCAGCACCACGATCTGCTACTTGCTGAACATCGCCCGCGCCGTCGGAAGAGTTGGCGAGGAGTTGAAGTGGGATCCGAAAACGGAACGCTTCACGAATTGCGACGAAGGCAACAAGCTGCTCAGTCGTGAACGCCGCAAAGGTTGGGAATTGCCGTCGTAATTCGCCAGTTGATTTCGCTAGCGGAATTCGTCGAGACTTTCGGTCGGCAGCAATCGAATTTCTTGACGAGTTCCGCTACATCATTGGTTGACCCCGCAATTTAGAATAACACGCCCCCTGAGCCAGCCGCATCCATGACACGATCCCACACCAACATCGCCCGTTTCTCCGCTGCGGTTTGCCTCACGTTGCTGCTCGGTTTCGGATCAACGCTTCAAGCGTCCCAACCCAACATCGTGTTCGTCTTTACCGACGATCTGGGCTGGGGCGATCTCGGCGTCTTCTATCAGAACGAATCCAAGCACGACAAAACGCACCAGACCCCACACCTCGATCGACTCGCCGCGGGCGGCTTGCAAATGCGAGCCCATCACTGCCCGGCACCGGTTTGTGCTCCCAGCCGTTCGTCGCTGTTAACCGGCGTTCATCAAGGCAACGCGGTGGTGCGGAACAACCAGTTCGACAAAGCTCTCGAAGACAATCACACGCTCGGCTCGGTGCTCCGCGAAGCCGGTTACCGAACTTGCATGATCGGTAAGTTCGGTTTGCAAGGCGGCCCGAAAGAGAAGCAACAAACCGGCACGCCAGCGGATTGGCCCGCGTATCCGACCAAGCGTGGCTTTGACGAATTCTTTGGTTACGTCAGCCACTATGCCGGACACCTTCACTATCCCAACGACCCGTGGCATCAGTCACAATTACGAGCAGTACATGTTGTTGACCGTCGATGGATTGGTGCTCAATGGATTGCTGGTGAACCAAAACGAAGATGAAATCACCCTCAAGACCAGCGAAGGTGTTGTTCGCAAGGTGGCTCGAGACGACGTCGAGATTTTCAACCAGAGCACGACTTCGTTGATGCCGGAAAACTTGCATCAGTTGATGTCGGTGCAGGAGCTGCTCGATTTGGTCGATTACCTGATGTTGCTCAAGAACAAAGAGCAAGCGGGCTTTCACGTTTACGGAGACAAGGCATCCGAATCAGCGACGACCATCGACCCACGGGATCCGAGCAGCGCGACCGACGGCGTCGACTTGGCCGACGGTTTGACGGCGACGCTGTTTTCGGGCGAGCCAGATCTTTACAGCCCCAGCAATATCGACGTCGATCACTTGGGACGCGTTTGGGTTTGCGAAGTCGTCAACTACCGGCACTTCCGAAACCCGTACAACCCGGTTCGCGACGAAGGCGATCGGATCTTGGTTTTGGAAGATACCAATGCCGACGGCAAGGCAGATAAGAAGACCGTGTTTTATCAAGGCACTGACATCAATTCGCCGCACGGAATCTGCGTGCTCGGCGAACGCGTCATTGTTTCAGCGGGCGATCGCGTCATTTCATTCGTCGATCAAGATGGCGACCTGAAACCAGACGCCAAGGACCTGCTGTTCACCGGCATTGGTGGCGTCGATCACGATCACGGGATTCACGCGTTTGTTCCCGGTCCCGATGGCAAGTTGTATTTCAACTTTGGTAACGAGGGGCACCAACTCAAAGACGCCGCAGGAAACATCGTCGTCGATCAGTCGGGTCGCGAAGTTCGTGACCACGGTAAACCCTATCAACAGGGCATGGTTTTTCGCTGCGACGTCGATGGCACGAACGTTGAAACACTCGCGTGGAATTTTCGCAACAACTGGGAGGTCTGCGTCGATTCGTTTGGAACGATGTGGCAATCGGACAATGACGACGACGGAAACCGGGCGACGCGGATCAATTATGTGATGCCGTATGGCAATTACGGTTACCGAAGCGAACTGGATCAATCGACATGGTCGGTGCCACGAACCGGCATGCACTCGGACGTTTCGCTCCGGCATTGGCACTTGAACGATCCGGGCGTCATTCCCAACGTCGTCCAAACCGGTGCCGGTTCGCCGACCGGGATCATGACGTACGAAGGCGAATTGCTGCCGAAGCGTTATCACGGTCAACTGCTTCATTGCGATCCCGGTCCCAATTCGGTTCGCGCCTACATGCTGCAAAACGACGGTGCGGGGTACGCGGGCACGACACAGCCTGTGATGACGGGCAGCCGAGACCGATGGTTTCGACCCGTCGATGTTTGCGCCGCGCCGGACGGTTCGTTGATGGTGGCCGATTGGTACGACCCCGGCGTGGGCGGCCATCGCATGGGCGATACCGAGCGTGGACGGATCTTTCGGGTCGCCCCCGCCGGTCATGCCGAAACGTACCAGTTCGTGGCGGCGGAGCTTTCAACGGTTCAGGGTGCTATCCGTGCATTGCAAAGCCCGAACGTCTCGACGCGATTTCTGGCGTTGCAACGTTTAAAGACAATCGGACAATCAGCCGCATCGTCACTGGAACAGTTCATCGCTGAATCAAAGCGCCCGCGCTACCGAGCCCGAGCGTTGTGGGCGTTGGCCGCGTTGTCTTCCGGTCGAGCGATCGAGTTGGCGGGAGAAGATTCCGACCCACGCGTTCGTTGTGTCACACTGCGCATCGCGAGTCAATCTGGCGTGAACGTCGTGGAAGTGGCCGCGCGGTTTGTCGAGGATTCTTCACCGCAAGTTCGACGCGAAGCGGCGTTGCTGTTGCACGGCGAGAAGTCCGAGGCGGCTGCAAAGGTCTGGTCGCGATTAGCCGGGCAGCATGACGGCGAAGACCGCTGGTACTTGGAGGCGTTGGGGATCGCCGCATCGGGCAATTGGGATGCGTGTTTGGATCAATGGCTATCGGACGTGGGCGACGATTGGGATTCACGATCCGGTCGTGACATCGTGTGGCGTAGCCGTGGTTCAGCGACACCCGACTTACTGTCCAAGATCCTGATCAGAACGTCATCGGTCGAAGCGGATCAAGTCACTCGTTACTTACGCGCGTTCGACTTTCAAACGCCCTCACCGCAGAAACAAGCGGCGCTGCGAAGCATCGCTGTGGGGGCCGCCAAGTGAACGAGATCATCGAGATGGGGGCAAAAAGATTGGTGGGCAGAAAAATGGTTGCTCGTGATCTGTGAAGCGAATCCTTCCCCAGAACATTTTTTTACCAGCCAAAATTTTTTGCCCATTCTTCCTTGCGAAATCCCATGAAACCCATCGCCATCGCCCTGTTGTTCTTCTTCACTTGCATCAACACGTCCGCAAAAGAGCCGACGCCGCAACAAGGCAACAATCCCTTGAAAGTCGACGGGCACGACTTCTATGGTGCTGATCCGTCGGTGGTTGTGGCCGATGATGGCCGATTGTTCTTGTTCCCGACGACCGACAATCGTGATTGGGAGAAGCAATTCGGCTGGTCGTGCTACTCCAGCGACAACTTGACCGATTGGACCGATCACGGCGTCATCTTTTCCAACGAAGATTCTCAGTGGGGTGTCAACAAAGCGTGGGCACCCGATGTCATCAAGCGAAATGGAAAATACTACTTCTATTACTACTTCAACAACGGCGGTGGCGGTAAAGGTGGCGTCGGTGTCGCAGTGGCGGATCAACCCGAAGGGCCGTTTCGCGAATTGACCCCGGAAAGACTTTGCCGTGGCCATGACCCAGCCGTGTTCGCGGACGACGACGGGCGAGTTTGGTTGTACTTGCAAGACACCGTTTACGAACTCGGCGACGACATGAAATCGCTGAAGTCCGGCCCGACCAATCTGAACCTTGAATATCGCCCCGAAAAGTTTGAGGCCGCCTACGTTTTCAAACGCGATGATCTGTACTACTTCACGATCGCGCGTGGTTGGAACAACTTGATCTACTACACCGGAAAATCACCCACCGGGCCGTTCGAGTTTCGTGGCGAGTTCATGAAACCCTACGGCGGGAACAATCACCACTCGATCGTGAAGTACCAAGGCCGATGGGTGATCTTCTATCACGAGTGGGTAAAGAACGATCCCGATCATCAACGACGACTTCGCGCTGAGTACCTGAACTTCAACGATGACGGCACGATCCAGATGGTTGAGCCGACCGAGACGGGCGTGAGCTTCGCCACCACAACGCAGCCCGTTGCCGATTCGGTGGCGGATTCGATTGAGCAGCGAAGCGGAGATTGGGTGGTCAACGGAAACGAGACCATCCGCGACAAACGCATTCGGCTTGACGGCACGTTGATTCTTCCGAAGGACGCCAAGCTGACGCTGGAAAACTGCACGCTGGAAATCACCGGCGACTACTCGCGGCAGCACAGCGTCGAATGGCGGGGCGGCACGCTGGTCACGAAGAACTGCGGAGTCGGTGGTTTTGTCAACGAAGATGGCACCGCGATCCACACCGTTTTCCATCTCTTCGACGGACTCTGGGAAGCCACCGACACAACCGTCTCCTATTCCTACGGCATCAGTTTTCATTGGGAGACGGGCAAAGGCGTCCTTCGAGGCAAGCGATTGAAAGCCGGTCCGCGTCCCGATGCGATCATCCTTTCGGGCGAAGCCGACGTCGAACTGGTCGACTCGGACTTTCCAATCGGTCTGGGCGTTTACTGCAACCAAGGCGGTAAGACGAAGCTCGAGCTGTTGCCGGGCGATTCCATCACGGCGACCTATGACCGCGATAATTTGTTGCCGGGCGTGAATTGGCGTTTAAAGATGACCAACACGCGAGTTGAACGCTGGTTCCTTTTTTTGCGACGCATCGGTAGTTGGCAGCCTCCCGCGGAAGTCACGCTCGCCGCGTCCAAAGACATGATCGTGTCGCTGTTCGTTCACAACTTGAAAGGCGAAACGACGCTGACCAATGATTTGGCCGAGCCGCTGTCGATCGGCAACTTGACGTTGAAACGATCCGGTGACGATCCGGCCGGCATCTCCATGTATGCGATGTACTTTTCCGGCGACGAAACCGATGCGACGATCAAGGGTCGCACACACATTTGTGAATGGATGCAGGGAGCTGGAACTGTCCGAGTCGAGGGTATCGACAAACCGCAAGACATGACGTTTGGCTGCACCACATTGGAATTGTCAAACGACGCCAAGCTGATCGCCAACCAAGTTCATTTCGGACGTCCAATGACTTGGCAACCCGAAAACGAAATCGGCGAAGCCAACGTGAAAGGCAATGCATCATTGGAAGCGACCAACATCTCCGTGAACCGAGTGCGTTTCCGTGCCGAAGATAAATCGCATGTCAAGATTGACGGCGTCGAGCGATTGGGAGAACTGATCGTTAGCGAAGAAGGCGGCAAGATCGAGGTGAATGAAGAATTGAATGACCTTGGGACGTTGAACCGACCCAAGGTTTGGATCATCACCGACATGAGCGACAAACGCCTGAATGGCAACGAACGCGAAGGCAGCGTGAACGATCCCGACGACATTTCCGCAATGGCGGGTTACCTGTTGATGGCCAACGAGTTCGACACGCTGGGGATCGTCGTCGCCAGCACGCATCGAAGCCAACACAGCACGTCACCCGATCAAGCCCAATGGGCCGACGATTTTTTCGGTGATGCCTACCGTGCCGACGTCGCGTCGCTGAACGAAGCGATTGGGGGATACCCGGAGACGATTTCCTTCCAGCAATCTTGCATCAAAGAGACGGCCGAAAAGTTCAAGCCAAATCGCACCTACACTTCGCTCGACGATTACGACACGATCGCGGGGCTGCTTGCGACTGCAGAAATGCTGCGGGATGACGAACCGCTCAACGTGGTTTGTTGGGGCTCGCTGACCGAGCCAGCGATTCTAGTCAATTATTGTTTGGCGACCGGCAAAGACGACATTCTCAAGCGGGTACGTTTCATTGCCCACTGGACCAATTCGCCTCTTCATCAAGGCTCGAAAGAGCATCCCGAAAATGTCGCCAATTGCCGTGAAGACGCCGCCGCTTGTCGCTACATGAAGCAAGTCGCCGCGGAGGGTAAGATCATCTTCCACGAATGTGGCGCAATCGGCCAACACGGCATCGTCAGCGGAGGCCCCAAGGGTCGAGATTATTTTGACCAATTCCGTAAGAGCCGACTGGGCGAGATCTTTGTCGATGGGAAGTTCGTGCACAACGGCGTCGACCACTCCGACTCGGCCACGTACTGGGCCCTGCTGGGAACCCACGGAGTCGGCCTCAACGACCTTCGACCCGACGGCGTCAACACAGCGGAAATCGAGGCGGCAAACGAAAAGAAGTTTCGCGATGAGTCGCAACGCATCCACGACGAACTGCTTCGTCGCTCGCAGATCGTGTCGGCGGACCGTCTGCGGCCCAAGTAATGAACGAGCGAAAGATCGGTGTCGAACTTCGTAGTGGACGAGGCTACGAGTCCCAGCCGGAAGGACTCGTAGCCTCGTCCACTTCTATGAAATGTTTGCTGCTGTCAAGTGACTGTTGTGTTGGGGTGGTTGTTGATTGAGTTTGCGTTTAAACGATCCGGTTCCCCATTCTTCTATCCGAGCTCTGATGGCCCAAGT
>NZ_SJPV01000020.1 GCF_007860135.1 Novipirellula artificiosorum | reverse complement strand
TCGTGGCGGCCTCCTTGCCTTTGTGAAACGGATAGTGAGATACCCGAATCATGGCAGGTTGGCCGCTTTTTGTTTACATCAATCCCATCTGCCGCTCGAACGAACCGGCGGACCGCCGGTTACGCCCGTGAGAAATGTTCGAGTTGTGTTAATCCACTCAGAGGGGACAGGTCTTGCCAAGACGCCTGCGGCGCACCAGTATTATAAAAATTAAGGCCATTCAGATGCGAAAGACGTCCTATATCAGAGAGAAGATCGCTTGAGTCGTTGATCGCAAGTTTGACGCTAAGATACGAAATAAAGAAAGGTTCGCTGGGGTCCGGCAATGCATCTCCTGGTACAGGCCGTCGCTCTTCGCCATTCGATTTCAACACGAGAATGAGTCCGTCGAAACCCTGTTTGAGCACTGCTTCGGCAACCTTGCGATCGAGGTCGTCGTTGGCAGGATCGGCGACGGGCGTGGAAACCACTCCCTCCTTACGAACGATTTCAACCAGCACCGTATCGCCACGAGATAGTTTGAACGTCCCATTCTTGACGCTGATCTCGTCGCTCTTCCATTGCGGATCCTTAATCACGATTTCATACTGGCCCGAGTAGTACGATGTGCCATCGGGCCGCTGGGCGATTTGGAAACCATCGACTACTTCGCCATTTCGCTTGACCGTGACCTCGACCTGCGGATCGAAGGACTGGATCGTGATCTCTCCTTTGTCGGTGGCCAAGCGAATGATCATGACCGCAGCAAGGAACGCCCCAAAACCCATCATCGCCGTCGCAACGAGCACCCTTGGACGTCGATTTCGATCTGATGTTGACGAAGAGACTGCGAGGGCGGGCGCGGGTTCCGGCTGAAGCTTGCTCGCTCGATCGTGCCTGTCCGACAAAGTTTCTACGGTGGTAGGAGGAGACAGTGCGGCGTTGGCATCCGCCGCGTTTGACTGGGTCTCGGTCATCGGATTGCTGAGGTAATTCTCGGTCGGCTGGCCCGTTAGCCAGCTTGCGTTGGACTCCTCGGTTGCTGAGCTTGATCGTGTTGCAAAGCGGGCGAACAGCATGTTCAAGTCCGCAGCTTCGGTCAACGGTGTCAGGGCGTCGACGACTTCGATGGGTGTTGCAAACCGCTCGTCAGCCTCTTTGGCCAACATCTTGTGGACAGCCGTGGCGAGTCGGTCAGGGACCTCGCTTCGTAGCTCTTCAATGGGCGGGATTGGTTCGATCGCCAAGGCTGCTAACTTCTTGACGGCCGTGTCGTAGCGCGGGTGCGAGTACGGGGCGTGTCCACAGAGCAACTTGTAGAGCGTCGCACCGAGGCTGTAGATGTCGGCTCGGATATCGACATCATGAGAGTGTCCGGTCTGTTCCGGCGCCATGTAATCGAGCGTCCCCATCATTTGGCCCTTCGACGTCAATTCATCCTGCTGCCCATTGTGCAATCGAGCCAAACCGAGATCGAGAATTTTAACCTGACCCTCGCTCGAAAGCATGATGTTCGATGGCTTGATATCGCGATGCACGAGGCTGTGTTCGTGCGCGTGTTGAAGACCTATCGCCGCCTGACGGATCAGTTCACATGCATCGGCGATGGGTAGCGGTCCGATTGTCCGAACCAAATCCGCAAGATCGACGCCGTCGACGTATTCGATTACCAGATAGTGATTGCCCTCGTAGACATTGGCATCCATGGCGCGGACAATGTTTACATGCTCTAGGCGACCCACCGCTTCCATTTCGCGTTCAAACCGTGCAACCGCTCGTGTATCCCGCAACCGGTTCTCTGGCAAAACCTTCAAGGCCACAACTTTTTTGAGCCGAGTGTGCAGCGCTTTGTAGACCGCTCCCATGCCGCCTTCGCCCAATTTGGCCAACAACTCGTACTGGCCAATCTGTCCCATTTTTTCAGCGTTCTCATCAACAGATGAGGCGTTCTGGCTAGCCTTGAGCAATGACGGTTCTCGGCCCACCGCCTGGATCAACGACTCCACTCGCGCAAACGCAGATTCGTTGGCATACTCGTTGATGGGCTTGGGGCGAGCCAAAGCGGAAACCAACGTGTCAGAGTTGTCACTGATGGTGTCGATCAAGGCTCGACATTCGTCACACACATCGAGGTGCTCGCCGATCAGGCTGGCTTGTCCTGCGGCAATTTGACCCTGCAGAAACGCGGTGAGCTGGTCGCGTTGGGGGCAATTGAGTTGCGTCATGATCCTGATCTCTAACCGGTTGAAGTGGGTTTTCGTTCTACCTAGTACAACGAAATCACATCACACGTCTTTTTTTGCGTTTTCCTCAGACGACGCACCGATCAACGCTAACCCATTGATAAGTCGACACTTACGAAGCAGTGAGCGTCCGCTTAGATCAAGCCATCCAGTTCTTCTCGCAGCCGTCGCAGGACTCGCCATTTTGCGGTACAAACGGCCCCAACGCTCATCCCAAGGTCGAGGGCCACTTCGGCCGATCGCTGGCCACCCACGGTCGTGCGGACAAACGCTTGAAAGGTCCGTTCTTCGAACTCGAGCCGCACGAACTCCAAGGCTCGATGGGCAACACAACCGGTGGTGTCGAAATCACCAAGCGGATCCAGTTCCTCGATGACCCGATCGGGAACATTCTGCAACCGTTCGTTTGCCTCCGACCCACCGATTCCCCCGGGTCGTCGGGACAGCCAACGGAAGTGGTCTCGGATCTTGTTCCGCGTGATGGTCCACAACCATGCGCGAAATCCTCCGCCAGGTTTTTCGCGATGAAACTCGCCAATGCCGCCCGCAACGGCTCGAAAGACCTCCTGTGAGACATCCGCCGCATCGTTGTCCTGCAACCCCGCTTGCCGACACCAGCGATAGACGATTGGACCGTAGAGCTTGGTCAACCGATCCCAGGCCGCAGCGTCAAACTCTCGGACACGGTCCAATAGGGTTGGTGATGTCGAACTGGAGCTTTGTTGCACAGGCACACCGCCGCCGCGGAAACGGGGAAAGTCATTCGGTATCAAGAGCACCATTGTAACTCATCCGAGACGCGATCTCTATGCATCGGTTAAGGCACTCGGTAACGACTCGCCCATTGACTATACTGCGAAGCGACTGACCTTTGATGTTCCCTGCCCACCTCAGCCGAATGCAGCGTTCCGATTCAACGGGCAAACCGTCACATTCGGTGGGTAAGGGCGACGAAATTTGGTGGATTTCTATTCACCCGTCTGCTCCATCCCATTCCTTCCTGTCTTTCGGACCTCGAGATGAAACGTTGTGTCACTGCTGTCCTTATCCTTTTGCTCGGGTGCTTTGCCGTTGCTACGAGTGCCGAAGATTTGATTTGCCGGTATTGTCTCGAATCGCAGGCGGGACTTGTGCGGGGTGTCGAACTGGAAGGCGCGCACCACTACGCACCCGACCGGGAAGTTGACGTGTTGCACATCCGAATCGATGTGACCCCTGATTTTGCTCAGCGGACGGTTTCGGGAACGACGTCAATTACGGCAACGCCGATTGCCAAGCCGGTAGACCTGATTTGCTTGGATGCCAAGGATTTGAAGGTCACCGAGGTTCGCTGCGATCAGGTGGCGATCACCGACTTTGTTTCGACACGGGAGGATTTGAAGATTTTGTTGGCCGAGCCGATTGATCCAGGAACGAATTTCACGCTACACATTGATCACGAAGCGCAGCCGACCGCGGGACTTTACTTTCGAACGCCAGAAATGGGATACCCGGAATCGGACACACACATTTGGACTCAGGGCGAGACTCACGAATCACGCCATTGGTACCCCTGCTTCGATTATCCCAATGAAAGGTCAAGCTCCGAGATCATCTGCCACGTTCCAAAAGAGATGACCGTGCTGAGCAACGGAATTCGAATCGGCGAGGAGGTTGACGACGAAGGGCTCAAGGCGGTGCATTGGTTCCATGAAAAGCCTCACGCCAACTACTTGATTTGTCTCGTCGCAGGCCATCTTGATCATTTGCAAAAGAAACATCGTGATATCCCGCTTGGCTTCTACACGCAGCCGACGCTCTCTGCCTACGCCGAGAATTCGTTCCGTGACACGGCTGAGATCATGGCTTTTTATGAGCAGGAAATCGGCGTGTTGTTCCCGTGGCCCAAGTACGATCAGGTGACCATCCTCGATTTCACCGCCGGTGGCATGGAGAACACGACACTCACGACGCTCACCAGTAACACGATCTTTGATGCGGCCACGGAGAACATTCATTCGACCCGCAGTCTCGATGCACATGAAATGGCTCATCAATGGTTTGGCGACTATGTGACGTGCAAAGACTGGAGCCACCTCTGGCTGAATGAGGGTTTTGCAACCTACTACACGCATCTTTACGAGGGTCACAAGTTTGGTCGCGATGCGATGCTGTATGGGTTGTACCGGGACGCAACGAACCGAGTGCTGACGCAAAAAAATGACAAGAAGCCGATCGTTTACAACGGCTACAAGACGGCGGGGGAGCAATTTGACTATCGCTCCTATCCCAAAGGAAGCTGGGTTCTGCACATGCTGCGTTGCCAACTCGGTCCTGATTTGTATCGTCAATGCATCAAAACCTATCTTCAGAAGCACGCTCTCAGCAGCGTTGTATCGGATGATCTTCGGCAAGTGATCGAACAGGAAAGCGGTCGATCGATGGATCGATTCTTCGATCAATGGGTCTACCATCCTCGCCATCCCGACTTGAAAGTGTCTTATCAGTGGATGCCAAAACAGCGTTTGGCAAAGATGACGGTCAAGCAAACTCAAGAGGTCGATGACGATGTGTTGCTGTATCAGTTTCCGACGAAGCTGAGGTTCATTGTCGACGGCAAAACGATTGATCATGAAATCGAGGTTAAAGAAACCGAAGAGGATTTCTACGTCGCACTGGAAGCCCAGCCGTCGATCGTTCGATTTGATCCTGACTATACGGTACTTGCCGAGGTGACTTTCGACAAATCCGATGCCCTGCTGAAGGCGCAACTTGAAAACCAGGACGACATGATTGGGCGTTTGCTGGCATGCCAGTTACTGGCTGACCGCAAAACGGACGAATCGGTCAAGTTGCTGGAAACCGCGTTAAACCAAGATCCTTTTTATGGAGTGAGAGTGACCGCAGCACGCTCGCTCGAAAAACACGATTCGGATGCGGCTTATGAAGTACTTCATGAGAGTTGGAAGAGCCAGCAGGACGCTCGAGTACGAATCGCCGTGGTGGAACGAATCACGAATCGCTTTAGCGACGATACTCCGCAAAGGATTGCCGAGATTCTTGAGATCGAAAAGAACCCAGCGATTCAAGCAACGGCGATCCGGGCTCTGGGACGTTTTCATGGCGAGACTTCACGGGACGTGATCACGCGATACTTAGACACCCCCTCGTTTAACAATGAGCTCGCCGCGGCAGCCATTTCCGCAATGAGTCAGCAGAACGACTCGAGCTATAAGCCTTTACTGCTCGATGCGCTGAAGCAACAAGAAAGCAAGTTCAGTTCGCGAGGATTCGGCCGAGGACTGGAAACGCTGGGCCATGTGGGCTCGTTGCTTGACGAAAAAGACGATGTCCGTGAGTTTCTGATCCGCTACGTGAATCATCCCAATACATCGGTTCGTACCGCAGCCTTCAGCGCGCTCGGCACGCTCGGTGATCCGCAGGCGATCTCGGTTCTGGAAGCGTTCTCCGGTTCAGGAAACGAACGAGTGGCTCGCGCTGCCGAACAAGCGATTGGGAAACTGCGTGAGTCAAAGCCGACAGCGCCCAAAGAGGTCATCGAATTACGAAAGGAGATGGCGAAGATGAAGACGGAGAGCGAAAAGATACGAGAGGAGATTCGTGAGCTACAAGATCAAGTCAAAGCAGCGGGCGCGAGTCCACATTCGGCTACCCCGAAAGAATAGATCCTTGAAATTCTTCATCTTGACCTTGTCGATGATGGGTTGACGGTAGGTGCGGATAACGCCCTCAGCACGTTGGGCGGGCAGGACAGGTCATTTGACCCTTCAGAGAAAGACGTTTTCATGAAATGCTTAACGTTTGTTTGCCTACTGCTCGTCAGTGGCTATGCCAAGGCTGGCGCAGTTCCCAACGTCCTCTTGATCGTTGCCGACGACTTGAACTGCGACATCGGTCCTTATGGCGACCGGGCGGCAATCACACCGAATCTGCAGCGACTTGCGGCGCGGGGCCTTGTTTTCGAGCGGGCCTACTGTCAACAGGCGGTGTGCAATCCGTCGCGATCGTCATTCCTGACGGGCCTGCGACCGGACACGGTCAAGGTTGATGACTTGCGCAAGTACTTCCGCGAAACCGCAGTGGACGGGACCAACCTGATCACGCTTCCCCAGCATTTCAAGAACCACGGCTATTTCTGCCAGAACATTGGCAAGATGTTTCACAACATGGGAGAAACTCAGGACCGCCGCTCCTGGTCGATTGACGAGGTCCTGTTCAAGGGCACTCATGCCACAGACACGGTCTACGCCAACACGCCCGCCGCATTGAGAGAACGGACCTTTGCCAAAGCACCCGTCGCGGAAGCCCTCGACGTGCCCGACACCGCATACCGTGATGGGCAGATCGCCAACCTCGCTGCGGCAATGCTTCGTGACCACCCCGCCGACGGACAGCCGTTCTTTCTTGCAGTTGGATTCTGGCGTCCCCATCTTCCTTTTGTCGCGCCAAAGAAATACTGGGACCTCTACGATCCCGAAAAGATTTCCTTGCCTGAACCTGCCGCTGCCCCCGTGGATGTTCCTGCCATCGCCATGCACGATTCAACGGAGATTCGCGGCTATGATGGCGTCCCGAAAAATCGCCCTTTCACCACCAAGGAGATTCGACACTATCGGCATGGGTACTATGGCTCGATTAGCTTCCTGGACACCCAGCTCGGAGAAATTCTTGATGCGCTTGACGAGAGTGAACACGCTGCAAATACGGTCGTCGTCTTCACATCCGACCACGGATTCCACATCGGCGAGCAGACGCTCTGGGGAAAGACAACCAATTTTGAACTCGACGCACGCGTGCCTCTGATCATTGCCGACCCGATGCATGTGGCCGGACATGGTAAAAGCACAACCGCACTGGCCGAACTGGTCGATCTCTACCCCACCCTCGCAGCGCTGGCCAGGATCGATGGCGATTTGAACAAGCGTCTTGAGGGGGATAGCCTTGCACCGGTCATCTTCGATCCCGCAGTGTGCGTGAAGGATGCGGCGTTTACGCAACACCAGCATCCCTTTTATGGACCGGCGGCAAACTGGAAAGCCTGGGGCTATTCCATCCGTACTGCCGAATGGCGTTACACCGAATGGCGCGACATGGAGGGTGGTGAAGTGATCGCCCGGGAACTCTACGATCACGTACACGACCCAGGCGAATCACGTAACGTCGCCACCGAATATTCCGAAGTGGTCAAGTTCCATGCGGCGCGGCTCGCGAAACAATTTAAGTGGTAAAGTGCGTCACCAATCGCTTTAGGGACAGAAAGAGAGAAGATAACGATGACCAACACGATCAAGTTTAAGATCTCCTTGATGATGATCATCGCTACATTGCCCTGCGCTGTGACGACGAATGCCGTGGACACAGGTGGGAAACTCAAAATCGTTTTGGCGGGTGATTCAACGGTGACGGATCAAGCCGGATGGGGACTTGGCTTTGCCAATTCTCTGACCGCTGACGCGACTTGCGTGAATCTGAGTGCAGGCGGCCGCAGCAGCAAAAGCTTCCGCGATGAAGGACGTTGGCAGAAGGTTCTCGATGAGCGGCCGGCAGTGATCCTGATTCAGTTCGGACATAACGATCAACCGGGAAAAGGACCCGAACGAGAAACGGATCCAAACACCACGTATCGACGTAACCTGGCACGCTACGTGGACGAGTCGCGAGCTATCGGCGCGAAACCGGTCATCGTGACGTCCATCTCTCGACGTTTGTGGGCGTCGGATGGAATCCACATCAACTCGATTCTCACGGGCTATGTGAAAGCGGCGAAGACCGTTGCGGACGAAAAGAAGGTACCGGTGATCGATCTGCATGCGCAGTCGATCGAAATCTACGAAGCCCTAGGTCAAGAAGGTTGTGAGCGGATCAGCCCTCGCAATCAGGATGGCAGCATTGATAGGACGCACCTGAATGCACTCGGTGGAGAGCGGTTCGGAGCCCTGATCGCCAATGACTTGGCGCGGGTGATGCCTGAACTCAAAAATAGCATTCGTGATATGGAATTGCCGAATTCCCCGCACGATTGGCTAAGCTGGCTGAACGTGCTGCAAGCCGACGACGCAGCTAAGGAAAAGTTGACGGGTGGGGCGTTGACTGGCAAGCGGCCGCGCGTGGTCGTCTCGACGGACATCGGGGGCTCGGACCCCGATGATTTTCAGTCGATGGTGCATCTTCTCTTCTATGCGGACGTGCTCGACATCGAAGGCCTAATCTCTTCGCCTCCAAACCAAGGTCGGCTGCGGCATCTTCATGAAGCCCTTGATGCCTACGAGTCAGACTTCGAGAAGCTCAAACGAAATTCCGGGAAGCCGTTTCCAACACCGAAACAGTTGCGAAACGTCTCCGTACAAGGTGCGGTCGACACGGCCCCGAAGAAGGGCTGGAGCAACCCCACCGATGGGTCACGGCTGATCATTCAAGCTGCGCAATCAGACGACGAGCGTCCGTTGTGGATTTTGGTTTGGGGAAGTATCACCGATGTGGCGCAGGCCGTTCATGATCAGCCTGCGATGAAGTCGAGAATCCGCGTGTACTCCATCGGCTCGTGGAATACCCAGCACGATCAAGCCGCGCGGGACTATCTTTTCGAGAATCATCCCGATCTTTGGTGGATCGAATCGGACACGACCTTTCGGGGAATGTATGTGGGGGGAGAACAGCAAGGTGAATGGAGTAATTTGGCGTTTGTGGAGAGGCACGTTCGTCACCACGGTGCGCTGGGCGATTTGTTCTATCAGAAGAAACGCGACATCAAGATGGGAGACTCGCCGTCGCTGCTGTACATCCTGCAAGGTAATCCGGATGACCCGACCTCGGACCACTGGGGTGGCGCTTACCAACGAACCGATCATGGACAAAACTACTGGACCGACGATCCCAATCCGGAACTCAGCGTGAACCGTCGCCCAGGCGCCATCTCCGTGAACCGATGGCGTCGCGACTTTCTGGCCGATTGGCAAGCGAGGATGGACTATGCACGGGACACACAGGCATCAAGGAAAAACTGAGTCGCGTTCCCTTCATTCCACAAAGTACGATGCGCTCGTGCTACAATAATGGGGTCACTTGGTCCATGAACTCTAAGTTTTTTGGGAGGTGAAGCGCCATGGTAGCTCAAGTCCACCCCCTGTATCGGTACTGCGTTGACCGTGCGGATGTGATCGTTTACATCAACGATTGGTGGCTAGCGTTCGCTAAAGAAAACAATGCCCCGGAACTCGATGAAAAATCGGTGCTGGGGCGTCTGGTCTGGGAATTCATCGCGGATGAGCCAACACGAACCCTGTACCAAGAAATACACGAACAGGTTCGATCATCTGGAGTTCCAATCACGGTGCCTTTTCGTTGCGATTCACCCACACTGCAACGTTACATGCAGCTAACCATCGGCAACCATCGTGATGGCCAATTGTTGTACGAAAGCTGTTTGATTCGCGCGGTGCCACAGCGCCGTTGTGCGGTGTTAGACTCCCAGCAGGACCGATCCAATACATTCCTCACCATGTGCAGTTTTTGCAAGCGTTCGTTGATCGAGCCATCAGGGTGGTTGGAGATGGAAAACATCGCACTCAAGTTACGACTGTACGAAAGCCAAACGGTTCCTGGATTGCGGTATACCGTCTGCCCGGTTTGCGCAACCCAGCTCAACGATCGGTGAGCAATTCATTGCTACCTTTCCCGATGCACTCCAGCCAGTTTTTTTCGGGATGGGTTCACGTGTCGAGCGTGTAACCGTTGCGGTAGGTCGGCTTGATGAGCGTGTCCAATCCTTTGATGTTCGACACGGCCATCTCCGCTGCATTCCACTCGACTTTTTGGCCGGTCCAAACGGCTAAGTTTCCCAGCAGCATGACTTCGGTGAGAGGTCCAGCGTAGTCGGGGAAGTTGGACATCGCTTGTTCGCCGCCTCGGATCGCCCGAATCCATTCTTCGACATGACCAGGGGAATGAGGGAATTCAACCTGAACGGGTTCCGCACCATCAAGCAGTTGGTCATTCAGCAAGATTCCCTTGTCGCCAATCGCAAGCGAGCCACCCTCAGGTCCCGGCTCACGACCACCTAGCAATTCCTTCGGTGGAAGTCTGCCACCATCGTACCAAACCAGCTTGACTGGGCCACGCCATGGATTCGCGCCGAATTCGAAGGTGATGATTGACGACTCCGGAAAGCTCTCGCCGTTATGTCCCGATGTCTCTGCAACCGCAGAGAGAGGGTCACGCAAATCGAGTCCCATGAACGGCATGCTGACCACATGACAGGCAATGTCCCCGAGAGCTCCGGTGCCAAAATCCCACCAACCACGCCATTTGAAGGGATGGTAGCCGTCGCCGTAAGGTCGCTCGGCTGCAACACCGAGCCACGCGTCCCAGTCGAGATGCGCCGGTGTTGGCTGTTGCGGAGGACGCTCGATGCCTTGTGGCCACCATCCTTTTGCCCGATTGGTCCAAATGTGCAACTCTTTGACGCTGCCAATCGCGCCGCCACGCAACCAGTGTGCGCATTGCCTGAGCGTATCACTGGCCGTGCCTTGGTTTCCCATTTGCGTCGCCAGTTTTTTCTCGCGCGCCACCTGACCCACAAGCCTTGCTTCGTAGATCGTCCGAGTGAGCGGTTTTTGGCAAAAACAGTGGATGCCCATCCGCATCGCCATCAACGACGCAGGAGCGTGCATATGATCGGGAGTGCTGACGGTAACCGCATCGATCGAGTTGCCCATTTGATCGAGCATTTCTCGATAGTCCGTAAAGCCTCTGGCATTCGGAAAATGCTTGAGTGCGTTGGCGAGACGGTTCCGATCCACATCACAAACCGCAACCATTTCACCATGATTCGCGGCAGCTTTGGAATCGCTGTCTCCCTTTCCGCCGACTCCTATGCTAGCGAATTGCAGTCGATTGTTGGGCGAATCCTCGGCAGCAAGCGGCAAGCCGCTCGTTGCCAAAGCACCCGCTGCGGCAGCAGTGCCGCGGAGAAAAAAACGACGCGATATCGAGTCCCACATGTTATCCACCTTTCAGCGAACATCGGATCGGAACAAGGGAGTTGGTTACAATTGGTTCACGCTTCACCGCTTAAGGAAGCGGCAAGACCTTGACGTTCTTGTACCAAACCGGATGACCATGGTCCTGGAACCCCAACAATCCAGTTCGTGCGAAGTCCTTGATCACGCGACTCTTGCCATCAAGCTTGTACTTGTGGTCCCCATCGATAGCTCGTTCACCCGGCAAATCGAATTCGTCAGCATTCATCTGGCAAACCAGTTCATCGTTGACGGTGACGGAAATGTTTGGGCCTAAGCATTTGATCTCAACCCGGTTCCAAGTACCCGGTCCTTTCGACACATTCTTGGTTGTTGGCACGAGGTCGTAAATAGCGCCAAAGTCGTGGCAACTGGTCCCCGTACCGCTGGCAACTTGAATTTCAAATCCCGTGTGTACCGGATTGGCTGGGTCTTCAACACGAAGAAAGATCCCCGAGTTGCAAGACTCTGGCATCTTCACATCACACTTCAAGACAAAATTGCCAAACGTCTTTTCGTGAAGGATAAGGTAGCCCCCGGATTTGTAGGGCTGCATCGATCCATCGAACACCTCCGACGCGACTTCTTTTCCGTTGTTGCACTTCCATCCATCGTAGTCTTTACCATTGAAAAGCAGTTGCCATCCCTCGCTCTGTTCTTGATCGGTCAATTGGTTGTCGTCAGCAGAGCAAAGGGGAATCGCGGTGAACAGGCAAGTGTAGGCGATCAGAAGGAAGAGCCGTTTATTCATCGGTGAGCTCAGGTAAGGGGGAGGGAGGGAAGGTGGGAGACCGCATTATACGTTGTGACGACTTGAAAGCAACAATCGCAGGGAGGCCGCCCCTTGGCTTGTCCCGAGAGTTGACCGATTGACCCAGGGAAACGAGGACCGTTGTCACTGCGATGGACCGTTTGTGGTAGACTCTGTGGCTCGAAAACACTCCTGTCTCGAGTAACTTGCCAGCCAGATAAATAGGGAACAAATTATGAAACGACGCGAATTCTTCGTCAGCGGTGGCGCTGTGGGTTTAGCCACCTTGGGAAACTCCTCCCTCGTTCATTCCGCGGGTGGGTCGCCGACCGACCGAGAGTGTTACGAATTGCGACACTATCTTGTGGACAGCGAAGAACAACGCAAAGGACTGGATCAATTCCTGGCCGAGGCTGCCTTGCCGGCGCTCAATCGGCTTGGCATCTCACCCGTGGGCGTGTTCACACCACTGGAGGGGATTTCGCCCGTAACGGTTTTGATCCCCCACCCCAATACAGAGTCGGTTGCGACGTTGGTTCAGCGCATGGGTGATGACCGTCAATTCATGACCGCTGCATCCGAGTTTCTCAATGCGCCTGCGGAACAGCCCGCATTCGCTCGCATGGAATCGTCCTTGATGATCGCGTTCCGGGGCATGCCGAAGCTAGAAACGCCAATCACTTCCAAGGATCGCATCGTCCAACTGCGAATCTACGAGAGCCCGAGCATTGTGACCGGCCAGAAGAAGATCGAAATGTTCAACGATGCGGGAGAGATCGCGGTGTTCCGAAAAACGGGGCTCCATCCCGTTTTCTTTGGCGAAACGATTGTCGGTCCGAAGATGCCCAATTTGACCTACATGTTGGCTTTTGACAGCCAAGAGCAATTGAAAGCGAACTGGAAACAATTCGTGAGCTCAGAGGAATGGCAGGCATTGAAGAAGCTGGACGAGTATGCCGACAAACGAATCTTGTCGGGGATTACGAATACGATTCTTAAGCCAACCACGTATTCGCAGATTTAGCACCTTCCTTGATCCAGACTGCGGAGATTGCCCTCACTGGACAGCGTCCCTTCATGTGCCACTTATGATGATTTTTCGAATTTATATCGGGCTGAGCGGCAAGACGCTAGCCGCCGGAATTTCATTGGCATAACCGGCGGCGAGCGTCTTGCCGCTCACAAATTGGCGCTGTCCAGCTAGTACGAAAGTTGCGTCGGCAATGGCGATCCCTACGGCTCGGGATCGAGTGTTGCCGTTTGGCGATGAAGAGCTTTTTCGCGAAAGCATCCGACTTACGCACCGAGCCGAAGGAAATGAAATGAGACGCTACTTTTCAGTTGGAATCGTCGCCTGCATTGCGTTCATCGCCACATTCTTTCTCGTTATCTCTGGCCATGTACAGGCCGCGACCACGACCCATCAAGGTCCCGATCATTGGGTCGTGCTGAAGGTGCAGGACGCCGAGGTTGTGGACGGTCGCCTTGCATGGGACTTTGAGCTTGAAGAGAAGGGACCATACGTCGTCCAGGTCATCAGTACGGGCGAACTTGCCAAGGCCACGGTGGAGGTCGATGGGGTGCAGTTCCAGGAAGTTCTGAAGAAGGACTTTGTCATAGAAGCTGGGACCGTGTCGGAATTCAAGAGGTCCGTCAGCTTGAAGTCCGTGGGAAAACACAGGTTGACGATTGAGACGTCGGTCGCTTTGAAACAGCTACGTATTGTGCCACATTTCAGTAATTCGCTTGGATCGGGCGAGTATCACTCACAGTGGCTGGCAATGCATCAATCGAAGCAAAAACAAGCGGCCATGGCTTGGTTCAAAGAGGCAAAATTCGGGATGTTTATCCATTGGGGGCTGTACTCGCAAGCGGGTGGTATTTGGAAGGGCACCCGCATTGAACAATCCCCGTATCCAGGACCCCGCGTCGCCGAATGGCTGATGTCGACCTTTCGCATTCCCCGCGCCGAATATGCGGAACTGTCCAAGAACTTCCAGCCCGATCATTCCTTCGCGGAAAACATCGCCCGGCTGGCCAAGGACGCCGGGATGAAATACGTGGTGATCACCGCCAAGCATCATGATGGCTTCGCGTTGTTCGATTCGGCCTGCTCGCAGTACGACATGATGGATGCCACGCCCTACAAGGGCGATGCGATCAAGGAACTTTACGAGGCTTGCTTGGCCGAGGGATTGGAGTTCGGCGTGTACTACTCGCACGGCAACGACTGGCAAGACGGCAGCGACGGAAACTATGCCAGCATCAAAAGTCGCAACGACGTGCTCGGTATCTATACGCATCCGAGGGGCAAGAATCTCTGGGACCCGAGTCCCAACACTCACGCCGAGTATCTGGAGAATAAGGCCTACCTGCAGATCGCCGAACTGGTCAAGATGATGCCACGATTGCGTTTGATTTGGTTTGACGGTGACGGGTTTGTTACCGAGGCGCAATCCTTCCGTTTCTACAAGATGATCTTTGACCTCAATCCCAATGTGATTGTCAATCGACGTGTCGGCCACGGTTTCGGCGACTATCTCGACGCAGGTGACAACAAGATTCCCGGTGCAACCGAAGTGCTGGACAAGCACTGGGAGACATGTGGCACCACGAACAACTCCTGGGGCTACAAGTCCTATGATGATGACTGGAAGAGCACGCGTGAACTGCTTTACTATTTCATCGACATCGCGTCGAAGGGAGGGAACTACTTGTTGAACATTGGTCCCGACGGACGGGGCCAGGTGCCGGCGCCCAGTGCCCGCCATCTGCGTGAGGTAGGGCAATGGTTGGCGATCAACGGCGAGGCCATCTATGGCAGCACCCGCTGGAAAGTTCTTCACGAAGGTGCAGAGGAAACGCAGCTGGAGGGCACCGGTCAGCGGGCCGCCAAGGGCTTCTCGCGCCGCTTCACTCCGAAGGACTTTTGGTTCACCGCCAAGGGCGACACGGTCTACGCCATCTCGCTGGTGCGCAGCGGCGACACCGTCCGAATCCGTTCCTTGAACCAGCAAGCTGGAACGATCCAACGAGTCCGTCTGCTCGGCAGCGACCAGGCGTTCCCATGGAAACAGAACGCTGCGGCGTTGGAACTCGATTTCAAAGACGTGAAAACCAGTGAAAATGGTTTCGTGGTGGAGATCCTCTTTCGTTGATGAGAAAATCAAGCATCCCTAACTGCTTGATGATGCAGTTCCGCGAGTGAATCGCTTCAAGCTGCCCATGGTTGCTTCGCATCTTGGCTGGCATCCCGGAATCTTGGACGCATCCGATGTCGGACCTGCGACTCCTCTGCCCCCTGTAGCTGCTTGAAGGTGTTGAACCACTGGAGGATCTCCGCGGACGCAGATGATCGTCGCAGCGGACTCGCACCTCTCGAGCGACTGATATTCAGTCCCAGCAGATCGACGACTTCCGCATGGTCAAAGTAGGAGGTATGAACCAACTCGCGGCCCGACAGCGTTTGACCGAATCCCTCCAATCCCGCCGTCAACGACGACTGTGCCAAGAGAACTCGCAGTTTCGGTCCCAAATCGTTGGCGTGAGCATCGGCGCGATCTCGGATTTGCAGCCTCAATTCATCTGGCAGCGGCGGGGCCGACGGGGCCGGTGGCGACAAAACCGGATGTGGCGAGACAGCCACGACGTTCGCCGCGGGCCGGTCATTGCCTTGCGCTGCTTTGACGACAATCTGTCGGATCATCGAGTCGAGAGTGGGGCGAATCATATGATTGTAGATCGGCGCGAAGAGCCGATACAACGGGCGTGACGGCAGCGAGATCAAGTCCGAAAGAAAAATGCGTTCTCGTACAACAAGGTTGCCAACAAAGGAAACGGACAAGTCCATGGTGGCGCGTAGACCATTGATCGCTTCATCGTCTTCGGTCCAGATACCGAGCCAGCGCTGGCGATACTCATCAAAAGCTCGTTGCTCCAATCGTCTTTCCCACGCAATTCTCAGACCTTCCGTCACAGGTCGGAGGAAGAAACTGCCTAGCAACAGCATGATGTAACCGAACAGGACAATCGCGCCCAGAATCACCCAGCCTTCAACCGAAAAGAAGAGAAAGCTTGCCATCGATTGGTTTGATTCGGGATCGAAGTGCCCAAGCCGGATACCTTTTTCGGTCGGGGTGAAGGCAACCCCTAACAATTCCATGCCCTTCAGGATAGGAGCTCGAGCGATGGCAGTGACCATTCCAACCCCCTCATCCGCAGTGATGAAGAGTCCATCGTCCATTTGTCCTGTCGCTGCATGATAGGGCATGCTCGCTAGCGTCAGGAAAGTCTTTGCGGCCGGATAGAGCAGGAGAGCAGCCAAGATCATGTAGGCGACGCTGACTGGCCCCCAGGGCGACCTGGATCGATGGTGCATGAAGGGCGTCCCGACGGTTGACCAGCTCCGCAGATTGTGGAGCGATTTCTTCCGCGTCGTTGCCAACCGCAGCGCGTTCCAAATCACCGATCCACCATGACTGTGACCAATCAGATGGTAGGGGCGCCCCGCTTGCTCCATCGGCTCGACGAACTTCAGAAGTTGAGCGGCAGCTTTGCTACGAGCCCGCTCCGTGTTGTCACCCGACCAACGGAAGACACTCCCCTCTGACGCTAGAGAAATGTTTGGCGGCAGTCGCTTCGCTAAAGCGGTGTACGCACTACTGCCGACCTGCCACCAGCCTCGCCCACGATCATCCGCCGACGATGCAAATGTCCCATGAACCAAGATGACTTTCTCAGTTTCCTTTTCTGAAACGACATTCATGTTGAACTCTGCGTCATCATGCGTTCGGCAGCCCAATGTCCAAGTTTCACACGCTGAGACGGACCAAACGGCTGCAAGCCTTGTCCATAGTCATTTTGAACACAATCCATCAAGATCGGTCTGAAGGATTTCGCTCCTGTTTGCCCGATTTGCGGTTGCGAGGGATCAAGCGTTTGAACAGGTTGAATCAAGATGGATTCGACAACCACGGCGTCGAACGCGGGCACAAGGTCGTGCGTTCGCCATGTCGCCAAAGTCAGACCGCATTCGTTCGATTTTTTCTCATACGAGATTCGTTGAATGGGCTCTGGTTTGGTATAGTTGGGCGTTCACTTTTCACTCCCACGGAGGTTCCCATGCGACTCTTTCGTTCTGCGATTCGCTTCTCGGCGTTGTTGGCTTTGATAGCATTCATCCAGGCGGCCCCGACTTGGGCCGAGAGCATTGCGGGTCAAGCGACACACAAACAAGTCGGCGTGATCGCCATCGCTGACGAGGGTAACCCGCTACCGATAAACGCCTTCTGCTTAGATCAATCCGGCACGATTGTGGTCGCTTGTGGTCAAGGCCCCGGTGAAATCCGACTCGTGAATGATGACGGCGAAATCTTGAAAGCCTGGGAAATGGATGTCAAACCTGAAGCGGTCAACGTTGCCGAAGATGGCACGATCCTCGTCGGGGGTGAAGGCAAACTGTTCCGCTTTGATGCCGAAGGTAAGCAGCTGCAACAAGCCGACTCGCCACACGCCATGGCACTGCGAGCCAAGACCGATCAATTGCGTAAGGAAGCGATTGCACGCTTAACCCGCGGACGCCCTTCCTTGGCCTCTCAAGTCCAATTGTATGAAGGCATGGTTGAGCAGATCGAAGAGAAGAAGAAAACCAAGGAACTGAACGCGCAGGAAGAACGCCTGTTGGAACTGCTGCCTGACATGATCCGTGATTTCAAAGAAAAGATCGCTAGCCAGGAAGAGGAAGAGGGGAAAAAGGGCAATCAAAAAGACGAGGGACCAAGCGAGGAGGCGATTTCCAAGCAAATTGACATGATGCTTCGATCGAAAATGAAGATTTCTTCGGTGACGAGTTGCGGCGACCAAGTCTTCGTCGCCACCGGTGCCGCGACCGGCTACGGATACTGTATCTGGAAAACCGATGCTGACTTTGCCGGCGGCGAGCTCGTGGTCGAAGGCCTGCGTGGTTGTTGTGGGCAAATGGATGTCCAGGGGTGCAAGGAAGGTTTGTACGTCGCTGAGAATTCTCGTTTCCGCGTCGTTCATTTCGACGTAGAAGGGGCGGAAATAACCAGTTGGGGTGAACGTGACCGCGAAGGTCTCGATGGTTTCACGAGCTGCTGCAATCCGATGAATGTTTGCTTTAATGCCAACGGTGACGTTTTCACCGCCGAAGCAAGCACCGGGCGAATTAAACGCTTTACTTCCGATGGTGAATTCCTTTCCTATGTCGGTGACGTTGACCTGGTCCCTGGCTGCAAGAATGTCTCTATCGCGGTGTCCCCTGACAACGACAAGGTCTACATGCTCGATTTGACTCGCAACCATATCGTTAAGATGCAAGCACGACCCGAAGGCGAGATCGATTCGGAACCGACCGAGACGGACGAGGGAAGCGAAAAGCCTGCGGGCACAGCGGCGCAGCCGCAAAGGGAAAAATCGCTCAGCGGTGCCCTGCTCGATTCTCTATTGAGCGTTCTGGGAGGTGGGTCCTGATGCATCGACGTCTTGCCGTCTATTGCTATTGGCTTGCTTTGGCAGGTTCGAGCGTGGGGGCGTTCGGATCGCTAGCCGCTCAAGAAGCTCCGCTACAAACGTTGTCCCTGATTGTGATGGACCCGTTGGCCGCGCCGCTATCGTGCCCATGCGTCGAAGGCTATGCACAGCGGAAGTACGAAGTGCTGGCCGATCGATTGCAAGATGCAATGGGATGCCCCGTCCAATTGAGCTTCGGTGAATCCCTTCGGATGGCATTGAAAAAATCCGATGGCAAGGCGGATCTCATCATTGGCAAGGACTCGGTTGTGCGAGCCGACGCAGCGGCGAACGGCCGAACCGTCACGCCGATCGGAGCGCTTAGCGACAAACAGGGGTCGACCACCCAGCACGGATTGATTGTTGTCAACCATGCCGATCCGGCGCAGTCGGTGAACGATCTGCATGGCTATTCGATCGTGTTCGGGCCTGCCGAAGCCGACGAGAAGCATGCCGCAGTCTTTTCGCTTTTATCCAAAGTCGGTGTCTCGGTACCGGAGAACCCGACGATCAGTTCCGCCTGCAGCGATGGGGCTTGTCAAGTGATCGATTCGGGGCCGCAGTCTAAAAGTGCCGCCGTCATCTCGAGCTACGCCGCTCCGCTGCTGGAAGGATGCGGCACGGTCAAGAAAGGTGACTTGCGAGTCGTTGCCAAGACCGATCCGGTGCCCTTCATCGCCGCCTTCACCACCGATAGCGTTTCGCCCGATCAACGAGCGCTTCTTCAAAACGTCTTGTTTGATTTGGTCAACGATAGCGAAGCGATGGAAGCACTTGAATCGCTCGCCGGCTTCTTGCCGATGGCGGAGGAAGCGAGCGTCGAGGCGGCGAAGCGAAAAAAAAAAGAGTAGGTAACCCAGCTTGGAAGAATTGGCGTGGTCCGAGTCGCAACGGTCGCGTCGACTGGTTGCCAGAAACGCTCGCCCCGCATCCCAACGTGGTCTGGGAAAAGCGGTTGCCTCATCCCAGTTTGGGTGGCATCGCGGCGACACAGCAGGTTGTGATCTTTGGTGACCGCGACTTTGATGATTTCCAGGATATCTTTCATTGTCTTGATGCCGACACCGGCCAATCGCTTTGGGAAGTGAAGCGATTGGCCATTGGTTCGCTCGACTACGGCAACTCGACACGCAGCACGCCGCTGATTGTCGGCGAGCATGTGTACTGCCAAAGTGCCCTGGGGCTAGTGCTTTGCATTCGTATCGCAGACGGCACCGTTGTTTGGGAACGGAACTTGGCCGACGATTTTGCGCCGGCCGATGAGTTGCCGTGGGGATACTGTGCGTCGCCTCTATTGGCGGCAGACCATTTGATCGTAAGTCCTGGGGCACTGGACGCATCCGTTGTCGCGCTCGATCGACCAACCGGCGAAGTGATTTGGAAAACGCCTGGAGCGTTGTGCTCCTACGGTTCGCTCCTTGCAGCCGACATCGCCGGGCAAACCCAGATCATCGGACACGACGCTCTATCGCTCTGCGGCTGGGAAGCACAAAGTGGCCGTCGGCTCTGGTCCGTCACGCCTGAAACTCCTGGCGACTTCAATGTTCCCACGCCCATCCTCTACAAAAACAAGCTTCTCGTTGCAACCGAGGGAAACGGCATTCGGTTGTATGGTTTCGGTGCTGCGGGCAAGTTGGGTTCTCAATGGCAAGCGAGGAATCTGCGTCTGCGTACCGACATGAGTAGTCCGGTGATTGTTCAGGGGCAGCTGTACTGCGTCAAAGATTTCTTGTTCTGTCTTGATTTGGATGAAGGACTCAAGGAGAAATGGCGGTTGCGAGATTCATCTCTCTCCGACTACGCTGCCATCGTTGCTTCCGAGGACCGTTTGCTGGTCGTCGCGAACGGTGAACTGCTCCTGTTACCCGCCGACGGGACGAACCAGATTGTTTCACGGCAACGCGTGTTTGAAGAATCGATTCCCATCTACTCGCATCCCGCCTTGGTCGGCCGGCGGATCTTCTTGCGAGGTGAAACGAAGATGGTTTGTTTGGAGTTTTGACGGTTGGTTGTCACAACCTACGAAGCCGACGCTTGCTTCCTCGAATTGGGTTTGACGATCGAAGGCATCGCAGCACCTTTGGTGAGTTTTTTCGGATTGCAATAGAGTCGGTGCGGGTCCTGTGAATTGACCATGAAGTGGAAGGGCATCTTGGCAGCTTGGCATTCCTGAAAGAACACTTGGCTGCGCTGATAGTAGATGTCAGGCACATCGTCTCGTGCGGGCATGAACCCCATGGCACCCGAGCGTGTATACTGAGTCGTTCACTAGGGCCATCTATCGATTGCGGAACGTTTGGCAATGATGTTGGAAACGCAGAGGAAGAGAACTCAGAGATAGGGAGCATCGTAGCGTGATTAAAAAGCTGTGTGGAATTCTTGCTTGTACTTGGATGATCGCGGGACCGGCCTTCGCGGAACGTCGGCCCAACGTGATCCTGATCATGGCGGACGATGTGAGCTGGGAGTGTTTTGGCTGCTACGGTGCAAAGGACTACAGCACACCCAACATCGACGCGCTGGCTGCTCAGGGTGTTCAGTTCGCAAACTGCTATTCAACGCCGCTCTGCACGCCGTCACGGGTCAAGCTGATGACCGGCCAATACAGTTTCCGTAACTATACACATTTTGGCTATCTGAACCCAAAGGATAAGACCTTCGGCCAGATGATGCAGGCGGCGGGATACAAGACCGCCATCGCTGGAAAATGGCAGCTCAACGGCCTGTACCACCAAGCGGACGGATGCACCGACCCTTCGCGTCCGAACAAGGCAGGGTTTGATGAATACTGTTTGTGGCAGCTCACCAAGGCAAAAGGCGGCAACGAGGGTGGTGAACGATTCTGGAGCCCGCCATTGGAGCACAACGGTACGCTATTGACGAAACAAGATAACCACGAAAAGTATGGTCCGGATATCATGTCCGACTTTATCTGCGACTTCATCGAGCGAAACAAAGACAATCCGTTCTTTGTCTACTACCCCAGCGTGCTGGTCCACGATCCGTTCGTCCCCACACCCGATTCAATTGGCGATGCCCCCCGAACCCATCTGACCAACAAGGCTCCGAAAGGCAATGCCGAACAAAAGGCCAACTTTGTGGCCATGGTAAGCTATCTGGATAAGATTGTCGGCAAGATTGTCAAGAAGGTGAAAGACGTCGGTCAGCTCGAAAATACCATCATCTTGTTCACCGCCGATAACGGAACGAACAAACGCATTACCTCAAGCTGGAACGGCCAGCAGATTGCGGGTGGAAAAGGCACGACGAAAGACATGGGAACGCATGTCCCACTGGTCGCTTATTGGAAGGGACAGACACCGAGCGGCGCGACACTCGATGATTTGGTCGACTTTACCGACTTCTATGCGACCCTCGCTGAGGCCGCAGGGGTCAAACTCGGAGTGGAGGACCCGATCGATGGACGTAGTTTTCTGCCACAGCTTCAAGGACGAAAAGGCAATCCGCGTGATTGGGTGCTCTGCCACTATCAACCCTACTGGGGAAGCTTCAGCGGCAGACAATACTTAAGAGATGCATCCTTCAAACTCTATCGTGACGGCAGCTTCTATCATGTGCCGGAAGACTTACTGGAAGCGAAGGATCTGCCGCCGGGACAGAGCAGCGAGCGTGGTGAAACCGCTCGGCGAAAGCTCAGCGAAGTGATGAATACTGCTCCACCCGCTCCTCCGGAACAAGGTGGGAATAAAGCAACGGATCGTCCCATCTACCCGGATTGGAAGAATTTGACCAATCCGAATGATGCATAAAGCTGCTCGGGGCGTCCGCCAGGAAGAAAGGCTTGCAACGATCGCATCAGCGTCGCCGCTCCGACAGCAGCTCGATCGTATCGGCGCGTTCCACAAAGTCGGTCCAATCTTCGACCGAAACGCCTTGGCCATCAGGATCTTCGAGGCCGACTTCGACGATGGGCAGCAAGAATTGGTCTCGTCCCGCTCCGCCGAATAAAAAGTCGTGTGCACCGTCGCCGGTCGTTTGCCCTTCGTTGCCACCACTTAGCAGATCATCACCCTCTTCACCCACGAGCCAGTCCTGATCCAGTCCACCAAACAAACGGTCGTTTCCAACGCCACCTAGCAGGATATCCGCCCCTGACTCGCCGTGGAGCGTGTCATCGCCCTCTTCACCCAATAACCAATCGCCGTCCAAGCCGCCAAACAGGAAGTCGTCGCCGAAACCACCGTACAGCCAGTCTTGCCCCTCTTCGCCATACAAGATGTCCGTGTGGAGGCCACCACGCAGTTGGTCGTTACCGACTCCGCCCCAGAGCGTATCCGCACCGCTTTCACCAAGTAGCACATCATTTCCTGCACGGCCAAACAGCCAATCGTTACCGTCGCCGCCGAGAATCCGATCATGACCGGGACCTCCGGACAGGATGTCGTTTCCAGGTCCTCCTTCGATCAAATCGTCATGACTACCCGTCGAGATCATGTCATTGCCTTCACCGCCTCGAGCGACTGTGTAGGACGGTGCGTTGCTCACAAACGTGTCGTCTCCGCCTCGGCCATTGAAGAAGATGTCATCGAAATAGAGTTCTTCCCAGCGTTTGATTTCTGTGTTGCCGTCCATTTGGCGAATAATCAGCTTGCTGGATCCGATTGCTTCCACTTGCACTTGGTCAGGGCCGTCTGTGCCAACGATGAACAGGACGGCTCCCCAAGGGCCAACGTCGATCAAATCACCGGCGAACAAGTTGCGACGCTCCAGGACCTCAATTCGGGGTCGTCGGCGTTGGTTGCTGCTTTCATTTTTCTGTGGTTTGCATGTTCGGTTTGTACGAGCTCGTGTCATTGAATCGTCTCCTGGAAGTAGTGGCCGAACCTCGGACGGTCGATCGCCAGCGATGATTCGGCAAGAAAGAAATCTTCAACTTCCCTACCCAACGAGTACCGGACCGCAGAAGGGCCACCGCTTCTGGCTAAAAACGCGACCTGCGACACATCGCCACGCCCTTGCCAAGCCCAACGACGTGTAGCTCTCGCGAAGACAATTCTTATGGCTTGGTTGGCGATGGCGTCTGCGAAGGGGAACGCGGGCTCGTTGGAGTGCGATCCACGGGCTCGCCACCGGTCGTCCAATCGATCAAGTTAAACAGGATCTTGTCGGCCACGGGATCGGTTCCCAAGTTTTCGAGAAGACGAAGCGATGAGAGGACGTAACGCCCTCGACCCCGTGAAACGACTCCCATGTCCATGCCGTACCAAGCGGGTGAAGGTCCGAGGTAGTTCTGCGCATCACTGTTGCCTTGAAACCAGCCATGGCTGACCGAACCAACAATCAACTGGCCACCGGTTGCCCGCAACGTCTGCGGTGACCAAACATTCTCGTACACTTGGCCCATCATGCATTGAGTGGGTAGACCGGCGAAGACGGGATGGTCGGTTACGATGTGCGACACACCGACCCAGAGCCCCATGGCATGTTGAATATTCAAATCGATGGGGAGCACTTCTTTCGCCGGCGCCGATCCGCCCCAAAAAGAGTTTTGTGGGCCACGTTGCACCGTTTCTAAATAGACGGCCGTTCCGCCGTCCGAGACAAATTGATGGAGCTCGGCAAATCGCTTCTTTACTTTTTCGCTGCCCGCAAAAGCTCTGGACACGAACACGGGAAGCGACTTGGGCGTCTTGGCGTCAAACTCGATGAAGGAAATCCCTGATTCCTTGAGGAACGGGCGAAGTAAGTTGTTGTTATCGAATACTGCAACACCAACGTTGCGCGAGACGGGTTGCTTCGAAGCGAACACATCGATGGAAACGGAGTTTTGTGCGACCACCGCACCTTCGTCGTCCAATAGCTTCACAACAGCGGTGTACGAACCCGACATCGCTTCGGTATGCAACTGCATTTCAAAGATCGGGGCAATCCCGGCGACAAGCTCCACGTCTTGCTCCTCCTGAAACACAAGAGTCCCCTCTTCCGATATCACGTCCACCTTGAGCCGACCTGCGACTCCGGCCAGATCGTTGATGCCGGTCACAGAAATCGTTGCACCTTGCGAAGCATAGATATTTCTTGGTCGCACGCGGAGTGCGAGGTATTGTGGCTGATTCGCTTCTTTCGTCCCCCAAAATGAGCCTTTGGGATTTCGGAACAGATCAATCAAGCCAGCCCCAAGCACCCAATCGCCACCGGTCAGGGCATGAACGGCATAGCCACCGGTGCTGCTGTTGGATCGTATCGCCTCGAGCATCCGTTTGTTGCCTTGCGAGTGAATCACCTGCTGATCGAGGCAAAACTGCTGCAGATTGGGATAGATGGAATCCAAGCCGCTTTCCGATAACACGTCACGAAACGACTGGGCTAATTCCTTGTGGTAACGGTACGGGGGCACGAGCGGGTTACCATCCTTTGCGAACCGCTGATTGTTGTCGACCAAATCTGGCAAGCTGCCGTAGCCGATTTCCGAAACCACCGTCAAGCGTCCTGGCGTCGTTTTGCTGCTAAACCGACCAGCCGGTAACCCCATCGCCTCAATCTCTTCTGCGGTTTTCGAGAGCGTCAGAAACTTATCGTACGATACATCGTTCAGTGGTGCACCTGGATAGTTATGCACGTCGTTGAACACTTCTGGCTCAAACTGTTTCGGCAAATAGATATTCGCTCCTCCGGCGAAACCACCTGACTCGTCCAAAATTAGCCGCGTCGGATCCAAACGACGAGCTAACATCGATGTCGAGTGCTTCAAGCGTTCCAAATCTTGGCGCCCAATCTCATTAAAGATCTCCCACTGAACAATGCACGCTCGATTGCGATCGCGAAGCAGGGCGGATTGGACTTCATTCTCAATTCGATCTCGCAATTGCGGTGTGACCGTTGGCCAACGACGCATGCACTCAATCGGCAATCCTCCCACCACCATCACCCCCATCTCGTCGCAAAGGTCGAGCCACATTGGCGGCGGAGGCTTGCGCCAAGGGCGAATCATATTGAAGCCACACTCCTTGGCAAGTTGGATCTCTCGCCGTGCCATTTCCGGGCTGTCCGGCAGTGCGAGCTTGGTCGGGTACAAACCCTCGAAGAACGCCGCCTTGATATAGATCGGCTTGCCGTTCAGTTCAAACTTATTGTTTCGGATGGTCAGCTCACGCATGCCGAACCGTGCCTCCTCGACGTCAACCACCCCATCGCATGCTGCAATGCGAATCGTTGCAACGTACAGATGGGGATCGTCGGGTGACCAGTATCGGGTGTTAGGAATCGAAATCGTCCAACTTTTCTCATTCTTGCCTGGCACAAGCTTGAGTGTGGTCGTCTGCTCGGCGATGACTTTCTGGAGCTGCTCCTCTGAGCGGATGGACACCGTGATTTGGGTCTCGCGACCAACCTGCTCCGCATTCTCAATCGTGGCATGGACCGTGACCGTATCGTCTGCCAGCCGTGGTTCGAGGAACAGGTCGTCTACAAAAGCGGTTCCCGTCGCGACCAAACGGACGGACTGCCAGATGCCTCCTGCAATCGCCCCTCGCCAATGCGGCATGTCGCTCCAGCCGATTCCGTCAATCACTTTGTTTTGTGCAACGATTGGTCCGATCACTCGCAACGAGACAAAATTCTGTTCGTCATACTTCAATAGATCATCGATGCGGAATTCGCAGGGACCATATCCGCCTTCATGCCGACCGACGACGTGATCATTCACGTAGACTTCGGCGATGTAGTTCACCGCATCGAACTGCACGCGTACGGTCTTGCCTTCCCAGGCTTTGGGCACGGTGAAATGTCGAGCGTAAAAGCCGACCCCCTCGTAGTCCTTTTCGATCTCTTCCCAGCAACTCGGCACAACGATCTCGCGTCGATCTTCCTGAGCCATGAACACCGCCTGCTGATGCCACTGCTGCCGACGCCCTTGGTTATCGGGATCAAAAAGGATCTCCCATGCACCGTCAAGCGAGACCGACTCGTGTGGCGACGATTGGGGCTGAGGCGATGAATCTTGGGCGAGAGCTGGAAATGCGTGCCAGCCAAGGACGACCAACAAGATTTCCGACAAGGCAATTAGGTGACGTTGCATGGGGTTCTTTCTCTGGGTGGTTCGTTTTGCGATTGAGTTGTCTTTGGCTCGCCTCGGAACGGCGGTGCCTGACCGTCGCAAAGAGTGTTGACGTCACCACGTCCAGTGCTTGACGATTCAGGGCGCTAAGACGGGGACTTGTCCGACGACGCCGAATCCTTGGCAAGTTTATTGGAACAATCGTTAGGACTATGATATCTTGTATTGTCCACGGGCGTGTTGCGTGGATGGTGGCGTAGGCATCGCCAGCCGGGCATTTTTCCTATCCGCGTTCATCAACGCAAATCTTACTTTGCATCATTCGAGAAATAACTGTCGGACTTCCAATGGTGAGCGGTATTGGGCTTGCGCCATTCAGCTCACTTATTTCCCGCACGTTGCTCACCGGTTGTAAAAAGGAAGACAGTCAATGAAATTGCGAGCACTCTACCATTCTGGACTCTGCTTGTTGGCAATCACGCTATCCACGTCATGCTGTCAGGTCTTCGCCTCGGAGCGTCCGAACGTCATTTTGATCATCTGCGACGACCTGAACGGCTATGTTGAGGGGTTCGGCGGTCATCCTCAAGCCAAAACACCGAACATGTGTCGTTTGGCTCGCAGCGGGGTCTCATTCACTCAGGCTCACTGCAACATTCCCATTTGCGGA
The DNA here is from genome assembly GCF_007860135.1 of Novipirellula artificiosorum. NCBI lineage: Bacteria > Pseudomonadati > Planctomycetota > Planctomycetia > Pirellulales > Pirellulaceae > Novipirellula > Novipirellula artificiosorum. The sequence goes on along the minus strand of NZ_SJPV01000020.1, from coordinate 79,100 downwards.
CCGTCGCGAGCGAGCCTATTCACCGGGATCTATCCGCACAACTCAGGCTGCTTTGGGTTCGAGAAGTGGGACGGCTATGAAGTTTTGAAGAACTCGCGAACGATCATGGATCACTTTCGCGAGAACGACTACCAGACGCTCGGAACAGGGAAGCTGATGCACCACAGGGTCCGGCAGGAGTGGGAGCAATACGGCAATCAGGCGGACTATGGGCCGTTTGCCTTCGACGGGGACCAAAAGATTGCTCACCCTGATGTGCCCGCGCCTTATCGCGAAATCGGTGCGGTGGATGGATCGTTTGGCCCTTTCGTTAATCTGAACGGCAGAACCACACGCGATGGCAAGCCGATCTCCTGGATCAACGGCGGCTGGGGACAGAATGCAAAGCCCTTGCAGGTTGAGTCGCAGCGGGACCGCGATCGGACGCCCGACGAACTCAACGGGCAGTGGGCCGTTGATCAATTGGCACTTCGAGCCAATCAGCCGGTGCGGCAACCTTTCTTCATGGGCATCGGATTCATCCGTCCGCATACCCCATTGATTGTTCCCCAACGCTTCTTCGACATGTTTCCTCTCGATAAAATTGAACTGCCGGTGATCCGACCGGGCGATGTAGAAGACACGTTTGCACGATCCATTCGTGGACTCCCCGGAGGGGAGGAGCCGGATGCATCGCGATCCGAAGACATGGGATCGCGTTTGTTTGACAGCTTGGTCGAATCCTACGACTCACAGGACGACGCACTGCGTCATTTCATTCAGGCCTATCTTGCGAGTGTTGCGTCGGTGGACGAACAGGTGGGACGAATTCTGGACGCCGTTGATCATTCGGCATTGAAAGACAACACGATCATTATTCTGACCAGCGATCACGGCTGGGGCATGGGGGAGAAGAACTATCTGTACAAGAACTCGTTGTGGCAGGAAAGCACTCGAGTGCCGCTGATCGTTCGGGCGCCGGGAGTTGGAATCGCCGAAGGTGTCGTGGCGCGGCCGGTGGCCTTGATCGACATTTACCCGACGCTGATCGATCTGTGCGGGCTGCCCCACGAGACCCAGAAGAACGAAAAAGGTCATCCGCTCGACGGCCATAGCATGAAACCGCTGCTTGAGAATCCAGAGAGCGGCAACTGGTCCGGTCCAAATTCGGCTTTGACGGCGCTCTACAAATGGCGCAAGAGTTACGATCCGTTGCAGGAAAGCTATTCGCTACGCGACAAAGACTGGCGGTACATTCGGTATGAAAATGGCAAGGAAGAGCTTTACTTCACGCAAGACGACCCCTACGAGTGGACGAACCTAGCGGATGATCCGGCGCACACCATCGTGCGGAATTCATTCCGTGAACAGCTTGCCAAACGACTCCCGCCCGCCGGCGTTCTTCCACCGCAACCAAACTGGATGCCAAAGGAAGCGGTGTCAACGAAAACGAGTGACGAAGCCTGGAAAGACAAGTTTTTCGCCAGTCACCCAACAGCCGACATCGACGATGACGGAAAGCTGTCGTGGCCTGAGTTCAAGACGTACAAAGCGATACTCGATGCGGCTAAACAGAAGTGACCTTTCCACGCCACCCAAACAAGCTGGACAAAAAAGGCGCCGGGCGTGCATTGCGGATGGAAGGGTCTCTATGCGCTGAATGGAGCGCCGCACTCACCGTCTGTCAATTCGCACCGTGTGATCTCCTGGCGACACATTGAGGAAACCATCCTCGATCTGGTCGAGAGTGGCAGGTAGGTTGTTGATCGTGATCCTGTCGCGTGCTGGTAACCCTAGACTACTCAGGTCGACTCTGAGATGAGTTGCAGGTGGCACTTGAACGGTGATTTGATACTCCACTGGACGAATCTCCCACGCCACTTCGAGAAGACCTGACGGAGTCGGAATCGCTCCATGGCGTCGATGTAGGCGACTCGAAGGGTGATAGTGCAAAACGACTTCTCGAAAACCGGGTTGCGTTGGCTCGATGCCGAGAATGTAACGAGCGAAAAGCCCAGGGAAAAATGCGCTTTCGGTCTGCGCGTCGCTGCGTCCATCTACGATCGGTCGAAAATTCCCGTTACGGCCCGTGCCGTCAAGCCACCATTCCTCCCATAAAGTTCCGTTTGTCGGAGTTCCGTCTTTCAGGGGCTCCAACATGTGTGCGAATCGAGTCCAGAGCAATTCCAATGACGGATCGAGGTAGCCCGCTTCACAGAGGCCAGCGTGAAAGAAATGGGACATCGCCGGCGTGACCATCACGACCCCCGATTCACGATGGATAAAGTCGTGGTTCTCTTGTTGACTCAATTGTGCGGCGACCGTTTTCATTTGACCCGGTGTCGCAATGCTCAGCGCCAACGCCATGGCGTTAGCGTGCTCGCTGAACTGCTTTGAAAGCTCTCCATCGATGAGCGCGTCGGCGAAGAGTTGCTTCTTTGGATCCCACAACTTTTCACGCAGTGCAACACGTATTCGCTCGGCTCGTTGCCGGTAGACATCGACGTCGGACTCTTGCAACCACTGCAAAACCTGCGAAAAATCCTCGATCGCTCCCAAGTAGTGACCGTTCAAGCAAAAATTGGCACCTCGACGATCGATCAACGCATGATCCAGCCAATAGGGATAGGGAGCACGATCGATCAAGCCGTCGGCGTTGGTGTAGCGGTGCAACCGATCGAGTAGATTGCGAGCCGCAGGCAGAAGATGGCGAATCGTCGCGTCGTCACCCGAGCAGAGCAGGTACCGATAAAGGCCTCGTATCCAAAAACAATTGGAATCCAGGATCACCATGAAGTCATCGCCATGGCGCGGGGCATAGGCAGGCATGATCCCATCCGCCAACTGCTCGTCAGCGATCTGCGTCAAGTATCGGCGTTGAAGTGCCGTATCACCAAAGACCGCGTCGTTTCCAAAACTCGCATAGTAACTGGTTTGCGCATATTGGCGCCGCTCACGATAGTTGTCCGTGTAGGCGTCCGTCGTGCAGACCCTGATGGTCTTGGCTGCGGCGTTCCAAAGTGCTTCCAGTTCCGGTGCATCAGGCGTTTGAAGGAACCCCTTCTGCTCAAAGGGATATTCACTCTGCATCGCGCCCGCGCTGAACAGTTGAGCTTCGCTAGGAAGGTGACGGAAAACCACGGCCATCCAACGCATCGGTTTCATGTAGAAAGCTTCCCACCGCTCGCGTTCGCCGGACAGAACAATCCGGTCGACATAGGTCGAGGCGACGATGGGCGACGGAAGCTGTCCGTTGAGTAGGTACGGAGCCACAATGATGTCGACCACCGTGCCCGTTGGTCCCTTGATGTCCAGAAATGGCCGGCCGTTTTGCACTTCTCCAAAGTCGTAGATGAGCGTTCGAAACTCACCCGGAGCGTTGGCAGGGATGACGATTGGCTCGCCAGCAGAAACCAATGTCTTCGCCGGAGCCCCGCCGTAAGGCCGAGGCACCAGAAGGTTTTGGACGACGGGGGCGTCGACCCACCCTTCCCCCCTGGTCGCATGAAGGTCAACCTCGCCGGGAATGCTGCCAACCGAGACAAGACGTTTCGCCTTGGAGATCCTTTCTCTTAAAAACGGAATGTCACGAGCGACGAGTGATGTCCAGGGCGGAATTTGATGCGTGGGACGCTCATTGGGCTGAGGCAAGGGCCATCCCGTTTCTCGCTTCAAAACTCGTGCTTTCGACCACTGGCGGTCATCGAAATTGAGCTCTTTCCAACCATCAATCCTGCGACGCAGATCAATCCGGTCACAAACTTCGAGATGGAACCGGGCCATCGTCGGCGATGCACGGAGCCAACTTTCATCCACCGAAACGCGCCAACTGTTGTCTGTCTGTACGGTGGTTGCCTGCCCTGCACTCACAAGGTCGAGTTGGGCTAACAACCCTGCACGAGAGGAGTCGTAGTACGAGACATGGTCACGCTGATGATGCGCTCGAATGGCGAGGACGTTTTTTCCTCTCCGCAAACGACCGGTAACATCCAGCACATCGAACGACTGATGATGAGGGGCACATCGGGCTGGGCCACTGCAAACATAGTCCCCGTTAAGGAACAGTTGGTACCGTGAGTCTGCGGTGATCGACAGGGATGCTTGCTGAGGAATCTCGGAAAGCGTAAAGTCCTTGCGAGCCAGAAGCATGTCGGCATCTTCACCGTCTGGCGTCCAGATCCACTGCGCCCGCCAACTCGGTAACGGCAACTCGGCGTGCGAGCAATGTGTATCGAGCGAAAAAAAAGCAAGCAAGGCGATGACGGTCATCGGCAAGACGCAAACCGCCGGCGGCATCAAACAATACCGCTTCTGCTTCATTGTCATGGTGTCCGCCCTCAACGGCCTTCGTGCTGGGGTTCAATCCCGTACTTCCGCCTCTGTGTCGACTTCGCTAGGTCCAAGGCTTGGCGATCAAAAGTGCTAACAAGAGAAATTATCAGCCCACACTCAGCTTACAAAAAGTCTTTGTCGATTTTATCTCAACCGAGTTAGGATAGGATATCATGTGCAATCTGTGAAGCTGTCACGCGGATCGTGCGGCCGGTTTTGCAAGAGGGCAATTCTCTTGAAGACGATATCACGTATCCCCTATCTGCTTCGCCGAGGAGTTCATTTGAGGCGTTCTGTTCCTCTATCAAACGGAATCGATGGACGCTAAACTCCAAACCCTCTTTCTCTCCCCTATCCGCCGCCAAAGAAGCTGAATGCTCCGACTACTTTCTGCGTTATGTTTCGCCCAGGCATTGATCGGAAGCCAAGCTTCTGCGATGAACTTTGTTCATCCCGGCTCGCTTCATTCGCAGGCGGAACTTGATTTTGTGAAAGCCAGGATCAATGAACGGGCTCAGCCATGGACGGCAGAGTTTGAACGGCTTCGCGACTCGGGTTTCGCGACGCGCCAACCGCAAGGTCGAACGAGAATCAACTCGCAAAGCGAAGATGCGTCGGCGTCGCGTGATGATTCGATCGCCGCGATCACTCAAGCGTTGCTATGGTACTTTACGGATGAGCGGCATTACGGCAACGGAGCTGTCGCGATTTTGAATTCCTGGGCAGACCTGAAAGCTTTCACGGCAGGAAGCGATCAGGATAAGTTGCAAGCGGGTTGGGTTGGCGCGAACATGGCTGCTGCCGCCGAGATCCTGCGAGGATTCTCGGGTTGGAAACCGGCCGACAATGCGAAATTGCAGGCGATGTTCAAACGAGCGTTCTACCCCCAACTCATGGTGGCAAGTTCTTGGAATGGCAATGTTGATCTGACGCAGATCGAAGCGTTGCTCTCGATCGCGGTGTTCGTGGAAGACGAAGCTGCATTTGAACTGGGTATCGAGCGTTTGAGGAAGAGACGGGTGGCCTATTTTTATCTGGTTTCGGATGGCGAAAGCCCCGCGTCAATCGAGGGCGACGGAGGAGAGATTGAAGCGTTTTGGTCACATCCGAAAAAGTGGATCGATGGGATCACGCAGGAAACATGCCGAGACAATGGCCATCACGCCCAATTCGGACTTGCCTCGGCATTGCACGCGGCCGAGATTGCTTGGCACCAGGGCGTCGACGTGTACGCTGAGAACCCTCTGCGATACACCGCCGCGATGGAATTGATGGCGAAGCAGTTTTTATCGGGATCGATGCAGGGAGTTTGCGATAACGATTCTCCCAGCAACAGTCGATTTGATTCGTGGCAAATTGGGTACAACCACTATCACCATCGCCTTGGCATGGATTTGCCCTGGACCAAAGAACTGATCGCCAAGCAGATACTTCCCGGCGCGCCGCGTGCGGTGAACAATCTTGCCTATGAAACGCTGACGCACACTAGACGCTGATTTACTGAAGGTCAATCGAAATGAGAATGTTGCTGATCGGTTTCCTCGTCATTCAGGTTGTGGGCGAGGTTGACTCTGGTGAAGTGATTTTGACCCAAACAGGGCCGGTGTCAGGCACCGATTCACGCGACGCATCCGTGGTGGCGTTCAAAGGGATCCCCTTTGCCGCGCCGCCGGTCGGTGATCTTCGCTGGCGTCCGCCTCAGTCACCTGAAAGCTGGAGTGACGTTCGCGTTTGCGACCACTTTGGACCGAAGTCGCTGCAGAGAAAGGGTTATGAAAACGGTGGTCAGAGTGAGGACTGTTTGTATTTGAACGTCTGGTCCCTGCGGGAAAAAACTGCAACGAAACGGCCGGTCATGGTTTGGATTCATGGTGGCGGGTTCACTCAAGGTTCCGGGCATCAAGCCGGCTATGACGGGACACAATTCGCACGGCGTGGCGTCGTCTTGGTGACGATCAACTACCGACTTGGTGCCCTTGGTTTCATGGCACATCCGGCATTGTCGGTGGAGTCGTCCCAGGAATCGTCGGGCAACTATGCAATCCTGGATCAGATCGCTGCACTCCAGTGGGTGCGTAACAATATTGCGGTGTTCGGTGGCGATCCCGAGAACGTTACCCTCTTCGGTGAATCGGCAGGTGGGACGAGTGTTTACCTGTTGACGGCATCCCCATTAGCCAAAGGTTTGTTTCATCGAGCGATTTTGCAAAGTCCCTGGCTGGACCCCACCATCTTTCGCGACCTGAAAGAAGAAACGGCAAATGGACCGCCCGTCGAGTTCGATGGTGAAGAACAAGCTCGCCAGGTCCCCGGGGCGAGGGGTAACGACGTTCTTGAAACACTGCGAGCATTACCCCCCGAGCAAGTCCTGGAAAGGATGAAACAGCGATGGCCAGTGACAACGGACGGCTGGGTGTTTCCCAAGTCACCGCGTCAGATTTACGCCGACGGCGATCAACACGACATTCCTGTGATCGTGGGCACGAATCGCGATGAAGGAACTATGTTCGCACCACAAAATGCGTTCGGATCCATCGGCAACTACATGATGGCGATGACTGAACGGTTTGGCGAACACGCTGACAAAGTGGTCGACCTGTACGCTCCTCAGTCACAAGAAGACCTTCGCAAAGTCGCGGTTCAACAGATTACGGACAGTTGGTTTATTCAGCCAGCTCGCGAGTTTGCCCGAGCGATGGAGAAGAAAGGCTCGCCCGTATGGATGTATCACTTCACCAAACCCGTGTGGGGATGGATGGGCGCAGCACATGCGGCTGAAATCGGTTACGTGTTCGGCAATTTGGAGGAACCGGGGCCGGACGATGCCGCATTGTCGGGTGCGTTGATGGATTATTGGGTCCAATTCGCCAGCTCGGGAAACCCCAACATCGATGGCCAACCGAGCTGGCCCCAGTACACGATGCACCGAGACCAGCATTTGGTAATGGACAAGGAAATCGCCCCAGCCTCGGGTCTGCGTCGCGAAGCATGTGATCTTCTGGATTCGATTCAGTTTGCAGCAGACGAAGCGGAGCGTTTGCGTCGCACCGTCAACGCGACGCCGACGGCTGCCAATGCTGCACCGGAATAGGTAAGCGATGGGATTCGGGTTGGTGTGTTCTCGCTGATCGGTGGGGCCTCATCACTGCTAACCCGTCTGAGCATGTCGAGAATCGCGACACGAACGTCGTCGCTCACCGGCTCCGTTTCCGCACTCGCAATGAGGTCGAATGATCGATGAAGCCCAAACCTTGCATCAAGGCCGACGGTCACAATGCGGTCAACTTCGGCGGGTTGCAATCGCGAGGTTGCATGATCCGAAAGGTCGACCAAACCGCCTGCTCCGTCAAACCAGCTTGCGATGACGGCGTCGGTCGATTCCGGTCGATGATTCAGAGGTTCCTGCGTAACTTCCCGCAATCGCTTGAGTGTCTCGCGATGCAGTTCCCACGGGGGTTCTGTTTCGGTCGGCTTTGACTCCAGCAGCTGGTGATGCAGCATTGGAAAAGTATCAATCACGTGCCTTTCCAACGTCATCGGCTCATTGGCGACGTCGTTTTCCCATCTGTCCCGTGCACCCGACGATTTTAGGTCAATACTGCTTGTTTCCGCACTCGCGATGGGCAGGGAACTGCCCAAGCGTGCAACGGTTTCTGGAGACGCAAATTGTTGGTCAATCGAAGATGCTGTCGGTTGTTCGGCCAAGACGTCCGTCTGCTGCTGCGATTCCGATGGAATCTTCATCGCGGTGACGACTTCCGCTTCGGGTGTGCTGCGGCTCGGCAGGGTTGGCACATTCGGTTGTGTTTGCGGCGGTATCAGGTCGTTTCCGTTTGAGGTGGTCGGCACGAAGACGATGACCGTCACGACGGATTGCTTCGTTTGTTCCTGACGATGCACTTGGCGACGTTCTTGACCCTGCTCTCGCGCAAGCCCACCACGGTCCTGTACGTCGGCAGGATGACGATTGATCGAATCATTACGTGGGGCAGAAGCCTCGGGAGCGGGACTTGAAAACAAGAAAACACTACCGGCCAACAAGCAACGCGACTCAAGTTGTTCAAGCAGTAGTTGGCGTGGTGTTTGTTGGGTGTTCATGATCGGTCCTCCTTGCTCACTTGCACTTGGTGACTGCCGTCCCCATCGGAACGCAACCTCTCGCTCACGGAAACTCGCACGCTATTACCGATGCGGCGAAACGAACGCAAGTTGTCTTGATGCTTCAGCAAGTACGCTCGATAGCGAGCAACCTCAGGGGCCAATTGCACGGCGTGGGTTTGAACTCTGACAGCTTCTTCATAAGCCTCCATTGCCGTGCGGTCGTCACCAAGTTGTTGATGCAAAAAACCAAAATTGTTCAACACTCCACCGAGCATGCTTTGAATCTCGGCATCCTCCGGAAATTGCTCGGCAAGCGTTCGCCCTTGCTCCACAGCCTCCTCGAATCTTGCCGTCGCGAGGTTGAGCTTTCCTGATTTTGACAACGCTAACCCAAGTTGGTTCAAGCTAATCACAAAATCCCGGCGATACGTCATTTGATCTGGCCAACGCTGTAACAACTGCTTGCCAATCTCGGCTGCTCGCTCCAGCGAGTTCACCGCTGCCGAAAGCTGCTCCGCTTCCAATTGTGCGGCCCCGAGCGTGTTGAGCGTGACAACAACTTGCGTCGCCAGCCTTGCGTTACCGGGGTTGGAAGAAAGCGAATCGGCTTGGATCACGAGCGCCTCACGAGCATACTCTGCGGCGCGTGCCGGATCGGATCGAGTCAGCAGTCCGCCGAGGTTGACTTGGACCGACGCAAGTTGTTGTCGTTGTGCCGCAGAAGAGTCGTTGTCGTTCCCAGACGCCAACAATGCGATCGCTCGTCTGTAGGACGCTTCCGCTTCCTCCAAAGCACCCGCCTCGCTCAAGAGCAAACCGAGGTTGTTCAACGAGGTCGACAGACGCATCACAACGGTGTCATGCAGGGAGTCGTCATTCACCTCGTTCACCGTGCGAAGTAGATCCGTCTGTTTCTGAATCGCCTCAGCAAACCAAACGGCTGCGTCATCGATACGACCACTGCGATGGAGTGACTCAGCAAGGTTGTTTTGGCTTGTAGACCAATCGAGCTGCAAGCGGAGCCGAGAGGGCAATGGCTCGGCAAGCCGAGAATAGAGCGACTCCGACTTCTGATACGAGTCGACAGCCTCATCGCCTGCTCCCAATTCACTTTGCAACCCTCCGATTTTTCCAAACGTGATTGCGAGGTCCTCTTGCAAGTCCGGGTCATCGTCTGCATGAAAGGCGAACTGTTGGTAATAGTCGAGCGTTTCGCTCAACAGTCGACGACGGACCGATTCGGCAGCGGGAATCTCCGAGAGCAGCTCGGCCATTTGAGCACCGAGGCGGTCAACGGCATCGCGAGCGAGTTTTTCACCGCGTGCTGCTGCAATCGCGTGCTGGACCGATGCTCGCTTCTCTGCGGTGATCACTGCGGTGCCGACGGCTAATCCAACGAACCCCAATGTGGCAACGAGCATGATCACCAAGACGGAAACCAGTACACTGCGCTGATGCTTGATCGCCCAATTGGCGACTTTGTCAATGATACTGGCGGGCCGAGCGATCGTCGGTTCCCCGGCCAAAACGCGGCGAAGATCATCGCGAAAATCCGCAGCCGTTTCGTAACGCTGATCGCGATGCTTGGACATCGCTTTCGCAACCACCGTTTCTAAGTCACGTGGTATCGATGGGCAATGCTGGCGTAAGGGGGTAACGTTGTGCTGATCAATCGATCGCAGAATCGTCGCCGTTTCGTCACCTGGGTGTGCTGGACGCAGGGCGAGCATTTCGTATGCAGTGGCAGCGAGAGAATAGATATCGGTCCTCCCATCAACCAGTGCCGATTGACCACTGGACTGTTCAGGACTCATGTAGCGCATCGTGCCAACAAGATCGCCTGGCTTGGTCAAGGACTGGTCGCTTTGGCAACGAGCCAACCCGAAGTCAGTGATCCAGATCTTGCCACTGCCATCGAGCATCAGGTTGGAGGGCTTGACGTCGCGGTGGACCACACCGGTAGCATGCGCACAATGCAATGCGTCGGCGATATCGACGCACCAACGAACGACTTGACTCCAAGCAACGGAGCCATCCTTCGGTGGAGCATCGCCGCGATTCCGCACCCATGCGTCCATCGATTGACCCTCAATTAACTGCATCGCATAGTAATGAATCCCGCGATCGGAACCAACGCTGTGCACCGCGACGATATTTGGATGCTGCAACAGACCTGCGGCGTGAGCCTCGTTGCGAAATCTGGCGATTTGATTCGCATCGATAGCGGACGATACGGACAACAACTTGATCGCAACACGGCGATTGAGTGATTGCTGATTCGCTTCGTAGACCACGCCCATCCCGCCTCGTCCTAGCTCGTGTAGGATGGTGAAATCACCAAGCTTCATGGGCCCGTTGATGTCGAACCTGTTTTGTTCTGCCGAGCATCCATCGCTTAATCGTTGAGTGAACGCGGATAAGCCCCTCGCATCACCCGCATCAAAGCCAACTGCAATTCCGTAGATCGCCTGAAGCTTGCTCAAGTAAACTTTGAAGACATCTGCAAGATCAGGGTTCTGGCGGGCGATCTCGCCGACATCCACTGCCGCACCCTGTTCCATCCCACGAAGGTATTCATCAAGCTGCTCTGTGAGTCGCGTCCTTTGATCTTCCGTCAATTCACGCAGCATCGCTGGTTCGACACTGATGTCCGGCTCGGTCTCTTCGATGATCATGGTCGCTCCTCACCGTGAGTCTTGAAGGCTTCGAGTGCACGCAGCCAGAGCATTCGAACGGCACCACCGCTGCGGCCCATCCGTTCAGCGATTTCGTCAAACGTCAGCCCTTGCAGAATTCGGTAAATGATCACGTCGCGGTAGTCGGGCCGCAGTACGCTCAGTTGGTCAGCGAATTCCACTGCGCGTTCGCGCTGTTGCATCGGAGCACTGGGAGATTCGGTAGGAGCCTGCAAGAGATTGGCGAGATTTCCCGCGGATTCTTCCAGTCGGTCGGAAAGCTTGTCGATCGAGACTTCGCGGCGGATGTCTCGCTTACCCGCTTTGATGTGCTTGTCGAAAACACGGTGTAGGGTATGGATCAGGATTTGCCGGAGCCAACCGAGCAGCTCCGCTTGGCAATTGCCGCGAAAGTCGCCGAAGTCGCGGTGGGCAGCGAGCATCGCCTCTTGAACGATATCGGACGGATTGACTCGGCGTCGCAAACGACGGTCGAGCTGGGTGGCGGCTAGAACGGTCAGATAGTTGGCGTACCACTGCAGCAAATGGCCAAGTGCCTCACTGTCGTGAGCACGGGCTCGTGTGAGAAGGTCATGGAAACTTAGGTCAGGCCCCCAAACTTGCTTTGGACCGGTGGCAGAAAGTGAGTCGGTGGACATGACCGAAACCGCATTTTTGAGGAGATTTTTGCGTTGAAAAGATGAGTCTCTAGCTTCAAGGTTACAATCGAAACGGAAAACCGCCGATGAAAAATTGCATTTTTTCAAATTTTCAGCCGCTGACGCAGCCGTCACCCTTAAGCGGACGCCTGCGGCTGACGACGGAACAGATCGGTGCATCTTGTCAACAATCCGCTAGCGGCGACTTCTGCCCGCTGCGAAGCCGCGTCCAATTTGTGCAAACACAACGTCGGTGCCCTGTTGACGGTGGTGACGCGCTTCGCCAAACCGTTCGCCGGTATCAGATGTCATCGTATCCCTTTCCGTTTCGGTTTCCGTTTCTCGTTCAGCAATCCATTGGATGGTCTCATCCAGCGAGACACTTCCATCGGCGTCGGTATCGGCGTCGGACAGTTTTGTCCAGAACCGCTCGCTGACTTCGTCTTCGCTTAGCAACCCGTTTTCGTCTACGTCAAGTTCCGTGAACTTCGCTTCCCGAGCGGCCAGCATCGCGGCGTCAATTTCCTCAAGCGTTATCAGACCATCCTCGTTAGCGTCCACACCCTCTGCATTTAGCTTTTCCCACAACTTACTGGGTAATTCATCTTCGCTCAGGCTGCCGTCTCCGCTAGCGTCAAAGCGATCGAATACCTGCTCAACTTTTCTGCCGAATCGTCCAACGGCAAATCCAATTTGCCGGTCGCCGTGATGTCCACCGCGATGACCCTCACCGCTGCACATTTCGTCATCCATGTCTTCAACGTCCGTATCGTCTTCGTCGTCGACCAAACCGCCATCGTCGACGGGGGCTTCGCTGTCATCCACGTCGCCCGTGGGGTCTTCGCTGTCGTCGACCTCGTCCACCGTTGTATCCGCGGTATCACTTTCGTCATCCATCGACTCGATCGCAACGGTGATCTCCGTGACGGTCGTTGTGCCTTCGCTGTTGTTCATCGCATTGATCACGGTCAGTGCGTCAACCGCAGTAATCTCACCGTCGCCGTTGGTGTCGCACATCGAAACATCCACGGAGTCTTCGCCCGAAGCCGAACGATTGAGTTGGTTGATGATCGTCAACGCATCCAAAGCCGTCGTCTGATCATCGCTATTGACGTCCGTTGGGTTTTGATAGTTGAAGAACTCAGGAAGATCAGAATCCAATCGGCCACCGAATCGATGCCAATTGCCACCCCGACGCCAACGATGGCGTGGGAACGGATCGTTGTCCGCATCGCCAGGGTCCTCCGGATCATCGGTCGCCGTTTCGTCGGCGGGAGTTTCATCCATCGCAGCTTCATCGACATTCGCCTCGGCGGTGTCGGCGGTTGGGGTAAAGTCGGCCGCAGCGTAAAGGCTTTGAATGGCGGCGATATCCGACGTCCCCAACCCAGCGAAGGATTGACTTGGCGACACGTACGGGGCAAGCACCGAACCGATCGTGACGGCATGATCAAGGCCTAGGGAATGGCCGATCTCGTGAGCAGCGACCCAAACCAGATCAAAGGCTTGGTTGCCGAGTGAGTTGCCGACTTCCCACGCCTCCGAAATGTCAAATTGAATATCACCGGCGATACGGCCTGAATTCACGTCGTCAGGAAAGTAGGCCTGGGCCAAGATCCCGGAACTGCCGTCAATGTTGGTAAACGAGATATCGATCGAGTCTTGTCGTCCCGCTTGGTTCGTAGGCGTGAAGGTGATGTCTGCGGCACCTGACCAAGCCGAAAGCGCCGTCTCGATCGCTGCGTTTGTTTCGGCTTGCGTCAGTGAGCTCGGGCTTCCTGAAATGTGATAGGTCAACTCGGCACTCCCCAATCCGGGGCCATCCCAACCAAAACTGGCTGCGAGCACACGTCGCATTTCAAGTGACTCGAGTGAAAGACGCCGTTTCAGTTGACGACGGGGCTTGGAATTACTGCGTTTCATGGAGTCTTCGGTTTGATGAAGGGAAACGAATTCGAATAACAGGGTGCGTCGCTGGACCGCGTCTCTTTAGGAACGCAAGGCGCTGGCTGCCGAGGATGCCCATGAACGACCGGCGGCTAGCGCCTCGCCGCTCACTCCGAGATCGATTCGGCAAATCACAGTAAATCGCCCACAAAATGGCGCTGTCCAGCTAGCGAAGCCCTCTGGATAATAGGGGCGATTAATAAACCCATTTGTCACGACCAAGGCAAAAAAAAGGTTCAACCGCTGGTCACAGAGGTGCACGCCCCCCCCTATCCCGCAAGGCCCAGCTGCGGATCACGGTTGAACAACGACGATTCCCTTGCTTTCACTACCCGATTGCGATGCGATAGAAGATCCAAAGCACGATTCCGCCAACGATTGCGGTTGCCGTTCCCTGGATTCGGCGAAGGCGGAGGAAGAAAATCAGGATGAACCCGGTCACTCCGGTCAACGTGCCGATGACGGCCGACACGTCGATCACCCACGACCACCAATAGCCCGTGTGCCGACCTTTGTGCAGATCATTCATCACCGTTGCCAGATCGTTGGCCGTCACATCCAAAGAATATTCACCCGAAGCCCGGTCGATTCTCGCCGTCGCCGCATACCCAGGCCGTTCGAACGTAACCTCACACTCATCCTCGAAGACCAGGAAATCGGAAACACGACCAGCCAGACGATGTTCCGCTCGCAATCGCTCGGCGACTTCCAAGGTATCCACTTGATGACGGTAATCACTCTCGTCCCAATTCTCGGGCGGCGGATTGACTTGATGAAGTAGGCCCGTTTCGAGCTGCCCGGTCACGCGAGTCGTCTGTTCCGCAAAGAACCAATCAGGATGGTTCAAAGTCAACCCAGTGATGCTGAAGAATAGAATGGTGACAAGGCCAAACATTGACAAGTAGATATGCAGCCAACGACTCCAAGACGCCAAGCTGCGTCGGAGTCGCTTGTGATGGGGATGCGTCGTGATTGGATTCATTTCTTGGAATACGTCACGTTTGCGCTACGGATCTCAGCATTCCCCTTCAGTGTTTCCTCGAAGGGTGCTCCCCCCAATGTGAAGGGGAACTTGATCAGCTGATACGTCCCATGTTCCCGTGCCGCCTCGATGAGCAACGTGTAGCCACCGTCACTTAACCTCTTTCCTGCATCGTCACGGCCATCCCACTCGACCTTGTATTGCCCAGGATTCCTGGTTGGCTTGGACACCGTCTCAATCACGCTCGTCTTGTCAACGAGCAATCGCATCTGGTCATCAGCATACCAGCGACGAAGGTCGCGATGCCAACGTGGCCCAGGTTGGTTCTTCATCAAGAACAGCGTCAATGTCTTCACTGGAAAACCATCTTTGTCTTCGACCCAAACTGCAACATAGGGCCGACGATAGCGTCCTCGATCCGATGCACTGCCGATCTCGAACTGGATTCGCATTTCATGAACCGTCTCTGCTTGCTCCGCTCTCGTTTGCTGTGCCTTGGCCGTGTCTTTCTCCTCACCCTCGGATTCCTGTTGTGGCCAATCCGCACTTTTTGCCACCAAGCCGCCGGCCGACACCAACAAACATTCGACGCCAGGAAGCGAGTTGACCAGCTTGATGCTATCGGACATCGGTAACACACTGCAAATCGTTGCCAACACATCTGCAGTGCTCGCCTGCATTGCGATGACGGTTGAGCTGACCGTGTCGGTGACCGGTACTCCGCTGCGGGGATCGATGAGATGCGAATACCGAACACCACCGATATCAAAGTGCCGCTCCGTACAACCGCTGGTCGCAACCGCCGCGTTCGCGAGTCGCATTGAAGCGAGTGCGGGTGATGTGATCGCGTCGTGCTCAGGGTCCGCAATCGCGATCTCCACGGCAATCTCACCTGCTACACGAACATCGCCACCGATGTTTAGCATCACCCCGCGGATCGTTGGGTTGCTCGTCAGAAGCGTTTCAGCGATCTGATCCAGAATCACGCCTTTGGCGATCGCGTTGAGTGATAACGGCATCCCCGATCGACGAATGGCACCGTGGCTCTGAGAGTCAAGTTGCCAGTGCGGTCCGGCGAGAGATTGAGTGATGGTGCTGAGTTCGGCAGCATCGATCGGTCTGCCAGTCTCTTCCGCCTGCTGCCAAGCACGCGACAGCACCTCAACGGACGGGTTAAACGCTCCTCTGCTGGCGACGATCCAATCATCACACATCCTCAGCGTTTCATACAGTTCGTCGGACAAAGGCATCGCCGAGCCGACCGGCAAATTCAACAATGTCCTCAATTCACTCGAAGCGTCGTAGGTACTGTAGATTCGGCTGAGCCGATCAATCTCGCGAAGCACCTTCGCTTCGGCAAGGTCGGCAACGTCAGATGAATCCGCATCGATTCGCAGATGAAGCGAAGTGCCCAAAACGGCTTCATGGTGAAAATCAAATTCTTCTGCATTCGCGAATGCGAACGGCAGTAGGATTGTGACAACAAACGTAGGAATCAAGCAGCGGTGCAGGAACATCGTGACCCAGTGGTGTGTTTTCGGTTTTCAAGAGGCAAGGAGAACGTGGAGGGCAAGAACCTATTTGCAAGAACCTATTTAACCGTCAGCCGAGGGCATATCCTGGGGCAAGAGGTATGCCTTAACGGCCAACGGTTAAACGAAGGGGTGCGCCCGATGTCTAGCGAGGTCCGCGACCTCCAGGACCACCAGCGCCTTGACGTTGCCCCATCTCGGAGAACATCTTTGCTAGCTCTGTCTTACTGAGCTTGCCGTCATTGTCGGCATCATATTGAAACGCGCGACCGAGCATTTGTTCCGGATTCGGCGGTCCAGCAAAACCGCCAGGGCCACCTTGTCCGGGGCCACCTTGTCCGGGGCCACCTTGTCCGGGGCCACCTTGTCCGGGGCCACCTTGTCCGGGGCCACCTTGTCCGGGGCCACCTTGTCCGGGGCCACCTTGTCCAGGGCCGCGACCACCGAAGCCACGGCCACCTTCCGGCCCACTGGCTGCTTGCCCGCGATCTCGCTCACCCCCAGTTCTTTCGTTGGTTTCCGAATCCGCCGCAGCCATCGTTTCCAATTCTTCCTTACTGGCGTAGCCGTCCTTGTCCTGGTCTGCCTTGATCAGGATGGCACGCATACGACCGGTCAATTCTGTATTGCTTAGCTTTCCATCCCCATCCTTGTCCATCGCCATCATGCGAGCGACCACCTGCGAGGATCCGCTGCCGCCCTCGGGGCCTGCTCCGCGGCCACCGAACTGTGGCCGAAGCTCGTCCTCGGTCAACGTTCCGTCATTATTTTTGTCCAACGACTTCAGTGCGGTTGCTGACGCTTTGATTTCATCCGCCGATATCACGCCATCGGAATCGGAATCCAATGCCGCCATCACGGGCAGCATCCGCATGATGTCGCCGCGACCACCGCGTTCACCTTCCTGTCCATCTCCGCGACCCCCTCCATCACGTCCAAAGCCGCCCCGCCCGCCACCCTCACGGCCACCACCAGGCTGGGCATTGGCGACGCTAGCAAGGCTGCCGATCAGCAAAGCGGATGCAAGTACGAAAAAACGTTGGTTTCGCATGAGAGAGCTCCAATGGATTTGTGGGGGAAGCGAGCGAGGTGAAAGTCTGCTACGCCAGATGAGTTGCCATTGATTTTCAAAACCGCCAAACAATTTGAGAAGAATCTCTTGAAGGCGATCATGCCGACGACCGCATCGATGATAGGCTCTCCCGGCGTTAAAACGCTGGCCTCCCCAAAGGAGAGGTGACGGTACCGTAACTCCTCGATAAAGAACGACTTAGCATCGCGTGAACAACAAGTGACGACTTTGGTAGTGGACGAGGCCACGAGTCCCGTGTTGCAGGACTCGTGGCCTCGTCCACTACGTTCGTTATTGATCCCGCGATGCTTAAGAACTGCGAGGCCTCCGAGCACGCTGGGTAAGGCCGAGTCGATCTCGAGCCGAATCAACGCGCCCCGCACTACAAAGTGATCTTCGCCCGGACGCCCAACACGATGGCCGTATCTTGGGAAGCGATTTCGGTTTGGATCGCTTGAATGTCTCCGGTGAGATGGAACCAAGGATTGATTTCGGCATTGTAGTAGAACTCTCCGCCCTGCAGGTCCTGAAGTCCGACCGCTGCCGGTACCAACTTCTCAAGGTCGTCGCTGACATCCGAGTAGAAGTAGCTGATTCCCATTCGGTCATGTGGGCGATTTGCATTCAATCCGATAGCCTCGATGGAATAGGTGCCCATCCACTCATAGGGGCTCGTTTCGCGATCGGCCCATCCCATCGTGGTCGTAAACCAGACACGACGCTGTTTGTCGCAGCGATCCTGCCACAGAGTCTGTTGGCCCACGTAGGCAGCGAGCCAAGAGCCCGTTTTTTGCCCCTGAGCGATTCCCGTCACAGGATGGAACGACCAACCATTTCGGTCATAGTCGGTGAGCGTCCGATTCTCGTAGGTCCCAGCGGCCATATGCGAGCCCGACAGGCCACCGAATTCTGTGAAGACTCGATAAGCCCCCAGAACCGTCGATCCATTGTCGAAGACATCATCGAGTCCGGAGACCGATGGGATATTTTCAGGGTCCAGGACCAGCAGAGCGGCCTCGACTCCCTTTTCGCCGGCCTTAATGATTCCGGCTCCGTTAAAGATGATGGGCAACGTCGGGACCACGTTGAGAAAAATCATCGAACTCGTGTTCATAAATCCGTCCAGTCCCTGGCCGTAGCCGGGATAGAAGACGCTCCACAAATCGATAAAGTTAAATCTTCCGAACGTCGCCGCGTAGCCTTCACCGAGTTCATGCTCGTACTGGAAGTGAGTGATCGCCCACATGGGATAGTCGTTGATCCGTGGTGTCATGAATGCGGTGTTGGCCGGCGCCATGGCCGCGGCATCCAGAATTGAATTTTGGCCGTATGCGGACTCTGCGTGCATGATCAACGTGCCGCCTTCCCACAACCCTAACTTCTCGGTGTCGGCGATGTAGTGCGAGTCAAGTTTTGAGCCATATCGATAGGTCTCGTTGGCACCCCCCGAGCTGACGCCTTGATAGAACTGGGTGAACGTTCCTTTGTACATGATTCCGTGCTCGGCAAAGCACTTGCGATAGCCCCCCATGTCGCCAAAAAACGTTTCGCGGCATTTGCAGCATTCACATTTCGGTTTGCCCACGCTACAGCTGCAACCGCCCATCGCATCGCATGACGGTTGGATCGCCGCCGAGTCGCATCCGATATCACAGCGTGTGTCACAACAAGCCGTATCAATACCACCGTGCAAAAAATGCCCGACCGGCAGGATTTGCGATGCGGCAGGCGGATCATTGCCAGGATCGAGCAGGTTTAGCGTATCCGTGACGTCCACGTCGACCAGTTGTGCATTGGCTGGCTGCAATAACAGGAATCCGAGTATCGCGAACAATACGATACAAAGCGAGTTAAGTTTCATGGCTTGGCCTCCTGCCAATTGTGCAGTCTGGGCAGACTTGATCTGTCGCGACCGGCGTGCATCCTGGCTCTTGGCCAGTGGACGGGGATATCGGTTAAGTCACCAACGCATTTCGATGGTGCTCTATCACCACAGCATCGTGATTCCTTTTAGGGATCGGCCTACGACCCACAAACGCTGACTGCGCCCCTAACGACGACTCAATTTGGCACGAATAGATAAACGTTTGTGTCGGAGGTAGGGATTGTACCGATTGGACGCGAGCTGCGAGCTTTTCTGAAGTGGCGAAACATTCTGCTCTGGCTTCTTTGTTGCTTCGTTATTGAAATCCTCTTTGCCCGTCAATGCATCACCCCTTCAGAAACCTAACGTCTTACTCTGAGCCGGTCACCGTTTTTCCGTAGAATTTCCGGTCAATCTTCTCTCGCAACCGTTCCTGCTGGCGAGGAGAGAGAGACCCTAACGCCCGGGCGAGCATCTCACAGTCGATGCGGTATCGTCGCTGGTGGGTTTCTTTGTCGAGCCGTTGGAAAGCGGCAAACTGTTGCTCGGTCATGCCGACTTTTTCCCTCTTCTCAGGATACCCGAGCGCCAGAGCGGCCTTCCTGCGAAATTCGATCTCGTTGAACGTCGCCAATTGTCGCGGCGTCAGAATGGCCTCCACCTGCAGCTTCGCGGTGGCCTCCCATTTCGAGAGGGTGTCAGAAGTAGCTGCCTTCCCTGACAATTTTTCTTGACGCGTGTTTTCCCTTCGCGCAGCAGATTCCTCGGTAATGGCATTCAACTGTTCCTCTTGTGCGGCACTCAGTCCTAGATGCTCGCGCACGGGTGCTGCCGCAAGCATCGGGTAGCCGGGTACAAGACGGTCTAGGTCAAAGCCAAGCTCCCAGGCGATTGAAAGTATGGCCGATGTCGGTCCTTGACATTTCACTAATTCTGGGAGCGAGGCCTGCTGCACCGGTGTCAACATGCCCCACTGCTTTCCGGCCTGATCGATCGACACTGCTTGTAACAGCGCCAGCCGCTCTTCAGCAATGCGGCGAAGCTGATCTTCCTGATGAGGGGAGACGTCAATCTCTCGGCGAGTCTCAGCATCGTACAAGCTGCCGACGGCGTACCGAGGAAAGGAGAAGTCCCTGAGCGTTTGAAGTTGTTGAGGAGTCAGCACGGACTCGATCTGGACGCGAATCTTGTTGTCGAGTTTCCGCCGCCACGGCGCCGATTTTCCCGCCCATGACTTCACTTCTGCTTGCTGCTGTTCCGGCGAAAGCTTCTTGAATCCGACAGCCTGGTCGCTCGCTTCGGCCAGAGCACTGGTATTGATGGCCAACAGCGTCTTTCTCTGCTCGGCGGAAACCCCGATTTCCTCTTGCCACTGCGGTTGCCAGATCATTGCGTAAGTAGCGGAGGGAACGGGCAGAGCGGACTCTGCATCGGTAGCTTGAAAAAATTTGGGAACGGGCCGCCACATCGGAGCGAAACGGGATCGGGCAATCGTGTCGCTCGCCGTTCGCCCAGGGAGCACCTTGACGCGTTCCTCGCCGACGATGCAAAAGTTTGGCTTGCCATCGTGGTTTTCAATCGCGAAAGCACTGGAGGCAACCAACGCGAAAACAACCATCGCCACGGTCCGAAGCATGCTGGACGGTACCTTGTCGCAAGCCACAATCAGGCTCCCCCTGCAATTGCTTTACGAATGTTGATGTCACGCATCATTTTGGGGACCGTGACGCCCATCGAGACATAGATCGACATGAACACATCAACGGACATGTCGACGTGACTGACCGACTCGACTGGCACGAACAGCAAACCACCACCGATTGGAACCGGTGATTGCGGAACCAACACCACATAGTGCTCTCGTCCGTTCAGCATGCTCTTTTCAGGCGTTGGTAATAACGCCAGCACACCTGCGCCGCCCTTTTCACCAAACGTGCAATAGACGACGCCCATCCCTTTCAATTTGTCGTCGCCCTGCTTATCAAGCATGTCGACGATTTGTTTGGAGGCGTCATAGACTTTGCCCACCAAGGGGACGCGTCGAAAGAATGCCTCGGCAATTTGGCTAAACAATCGACGCATGCCGGTTTCAACAAGGAACCCCAGAGCGAAGATCGCCACCAGGACGCTGATCCAACCGACGATGTAGGCAACGGTCGTATTGTCGACAAATCTGGCTCCAAGCTTGCTCAGCAAATCGCCCAAGAACGTTTCAGGCCCAATCAATCCAGCGAGCAAGTTGATCACCCAGGAGACTGCCAAGACAGTGATGACCAGTGGCAAGACAGCGAAGACGCCCGCCAGAAAGTAGCGAATCAGTCTTTGGACGAATCGGGAATTCTCAATGTTGGGCATTCGATCTACCATCGGGTTTTCAGGAAATGCAGCGAAACGCAAGAAGGTACTATCATACCGGCTCCAAGCCTCCATCAACATCGCACAGAGGCGAAAGAAGGCTTCTTGTTTGTTGGTAGGTTTCAGTGCTTCCTCATGCAAGATTCCTTGTTCGAAATTCGACATTCAGCATCTTGCCCAAAACCAAATAGCCAACATCGCTCATTCGCCTGGACCGAACTTCTTGCCAAAATCAGGATTCTTGGGGTAGTCCGGGTTTTCCGGTTCTTCTTCGGAATTGAGGTGGTAGAGATTACCAAAGAACTCATCGAAGCCGTGGTTGGTCGGCAGCATTTCATCTTTATCCCCGAGGTGATTCTTTCCGAATTGACCGGTCATGTACCCGAGCGGTTTGATTAGCTCGGCGAGCGTCGGGTCTTCGGGTTTGATGCCAAGGTCCGCCCCTGGGAAACCGACCTTCGATAGGCCGGTTCGGAAGGGCAGTTGCCCGGTGATGAAAGCGGAACGACCCGCCGTGCAACTGGGCCGATAAATCATTCGCCTGACTCCAGTCTTCATCGATATGGTACAGTTCCCATCGATCGGGTCTTGCGTGAACCCATTGACGACCTGAGGTGGCGTAATGTCCAACAACTCGTAGATTGTCGGAACAACATCAATCACATGATGAAACTGCGGGCGTGGTGTTTTGTCCTGCTTGATCCTACTGGGCCATGAAATAGCCATCGGTTGCCGAGTACCACCAAAGTAGCCGCCCTGTAATTTTGTTCCTTGGTACGGTGTCGCTCCGGCCCAAGCCCAACCTGCGTGGTACATGTTGTCGGTTTTCGCAGTCCCCAGTGCATCGAGTCCTCCAAGTTCTTCGAGTGCGGCAAGGTGCTGAGAAATCTTGGTGGGGATTGCGTTTTGCGCCAATTGCTCACTGATCGTGCCGTACAAACCTTCGGACGAGGAGCCATTATCATCCCAGATGTAGAGCACCAACGTATTGTCGAGCCGACCTTGAGATTCAAGTTCATCGACAATTCGACCCGCGTTGAAGTCGGCGTGTTCGGAGAAACCGGCGAAGATTTCCATCAGCCGACGTTGGAACGGCTTCTCATTTTCAGGAATCGATTCCCACGATGCCATTGATTCGGCACGCTGGGTAAGTTTCGTGTCTTGTGGAATCCAGCCAAGTTGCTTTTGATTTCGGAAAACACGCTCGCGATACGCATCCCACCCATCATCGAATTTGCCTTTGTACTTGTCAGCCCACTCTTTCATCACATGGTGAGGTCCGTGAGCAGCACCCGGCGCCCAATACAGAAAGAACGGTTTGTCGGGCGAGTAAGCCTTTTGGTCGCGTAGCCAATTGATCGCATCATCCGCGAGATCTTCGGACAAGTGATAGTGATCGTTACCACCGGATGTTTCGGGATGCTTGACATAGTTGGTGTTGCGAACCAGCGTCGGTTCGTACTGCGAGGCTTCGCCCGCCAGGAAGCCATAAAAGTACTCGAACCCGTAACCCGTCGGCCAATAGTCGAACGGTCCCTTGTTCGTGATCCGTTCTTCGGGGGTGTTGTGCCACTTGCCAAATGCCGAGGTGAGATCGTCGTCTCGCTTGGGCACTGCAGCAATCGTCGCTGCCGATGTTGGAATCACGCCGGTGTAGCCGTCGAACCCCACGGCACGTTCGGCGATCATCCTGCTGTCGTACTTGTGTTCTGCGCGACGAGTTCCGAGTCGGCCAGTCACATGGGGATCAGGTAATACATCCAGGCCTTGATTCGTACCGACACCTTGCTGATCACATGGAATGGGGATCCCACATCGGTGTAAATCGCAACCATTCCAGCGGTGCCCAGTGCAACCGTCTGGGCCGTTTCCTGGTTGTCCAGCTTGAATTTGACTGCAAATTGGCCTCCTGATCCGATGCTCGTCACGGAGTTTAGTTGACCCGAGGTGGCGAACTGCCCTTCGCCTGACGCTTGGATGATCGCTTCGACTTCTCCGATAAGAACCTCGCCCGGTCGCGACTTTAACGCAAACTCTGCCTTGTCTCCCGGCTTCACGTTTTTGAGAATGTTCTGGCCGAATGTCGCGACAAGTGCAACGTCTGACGTATCAATGAACGTACCCATCGGTGCTAGAGGTAACGGGACCGCCATCGTCCCCTCACGAACCTGCCAATTCGTGACGAAACCATCCGCAGGAGCGTAGACGACGCACTGCTCCAAATCAAACTGAGCCTTTTCCAGACTCGCCTGCGTACTTTCAACGGTGCTCTCGGCAACCGCCAATGCAGCCACTGCTTGACGCTGGGACGCTTCCGTTTTGGTGATCGTTGCCTCACTGGCGGCGAGCTTCTGTTCAAGTTGCTTGAGACGCACTTCGCCGATCGTGCCAGCCAGTTTCGCTTCGGATTCTTCCGCCGAATCAAACTCCGCCTTTGCGCTGTCGCGATTCGCTTTGGCTTCGAGAATGGCAGCGTCCGCGACCTCGATGGCCGCCTGCGATTGATTGACGTTCTGAGTCGCCGCTGCTAACGTGCCTTCCAGTTGACGAACCGCAAACTCATAGGGATCTTTTTGCACTTCGAATAGAACGTCTTGACCTTTGCGAAGGGGCGTGTTGGGTAGAGCATTCAGCTTCGTAATCGGGCCTTTGACTTGCGGCACGATTGGAATGGAATAGCGGCTGACAACGATATTGCCAGAAGTCGGTGACGAAAATTTCCACAGGATCACGATGCTTCCGACCGCAACGACGCCGACCACAATGGCTGACGCAACGTTGATCGGATTTGGCTTGATCTTCATCTTGACGTAGAACAGCCAAATACAGAAGACATAAAGAATGGTGAACAAAGCGATCATGCCGCAAGCCTTTCTGAACGAAAATCGATTTCTTGGTAGCGTTGTTAATGACCGACGTTACCGGACTTCAAGAACGCCCAGACGAATGCGATGGGCCACCCCAGCCCTCCGCAGGCCAAACCGATCCAACTCGCTGCATTGATCGCATCGACTTGAGGATGGTTCCGCTTCAATGCGATTTTCTTGGGAAGCGAGCCGATGAACACAATCATCGCGACCACGCCCAAAAAGATGATCGCGATCACAAACCACGCAAAAATAGTCGCTGCATCGATCATAGGTTGTTACTGCTTTTTGACGTAGGTTCAAAGACTAGATTTCATCCTGTCCGGGTCTCTAGCCAGCTTGAAAGGCTGCCGAGAGTTCTTGCCTCATCGGCAGGAATTGTGGGTAAGTCATTTGATGTTCGAGTGCTGAGGCCCGGGTTTGCCGAAGCAATACCGATTGTAGCAAATCATTTCACTCCGTACGGTACCATCCGCATTCCCACCTCTTTTTGCCGCGAGCATGCCGCCCAATACCGCCTGCCTGTATTCGATGGGCCACAGATTCCGGGGAGATTTCGCGCAGCCGTAGGCGATGGACTCTAAAATGCTCAATCCCCTATTTTGACAACCACCCTTTCAATCGTTCCCGTAAATCGGAAGGGAGCGGAGTACGCACTGGTCACCGGCTGCCCGCTGTCTTCTCCGATGCCGAACGAGTCGATGCCGAAGCGTCCGCCGACGGTCGCCTCCATCGTGCCTTGGCCGACCGTTTCGCCGTCGACCTTGAGCGTGATCGTCGCACCCTTTCCAGCACCGCCCCCGGCATAGTCAAAGTCAACTTCGATGGTTGCGTTGCCTGATTCAAGTGGCTTGCTGCTCTTGACGACGGTGTGCTCGTCAAAATAGTTGTAGTCAAAGACGGGGACGCCTTCTTTGACATACAAGACGATGCCCGCAGCGACGCCACCGAATCCCATGATGACGCCATCGGTCTTCGAACCATCCGTTTGGACATCGGCTGAAAGCGTCCAAGATTGGTTCTTCATCGGTGGCGCAGCCGGTTCCGCGATGCGGATTGCACCGGCAAAATATGTAAACGTCTTGGAGCCTTCTTTCGCACCTGGTACGGGGGGCTTTGGCACGGCCAATCTCGCGGCGCCACGATCATCCAGCGGATAGACGTTGTACTTCTCGGCCGCCGCAATAAACGACTCCTTCATCTGAGCGACCTTGTCGGGCATCTCGTCTGCCAAATCGGTGGCTTCCGAAAAGTCTTCGTCCAAGTTGTACAGTTCCCACTTGTCTTTGTCCCAGTTCCCCGGTGCTAAGTCTTGTCGCCACGGTCGGGTGTGCTGTGCATTCGCCTTCCAGCCATCTTCGTAAATCGATCGATTACTCAAAACTTCAAAGTACTGCTCGTCGCGTCCTTTGAAATCAGGGTCGGTAAAGCTGCCCAGGAAAGACTTTCCAGCTAAGGGTTTTTGCTCGACACCATCGACCGTTTCCGGCATCGGAATATTGGCCGCATCCAAGATGGTAGGCACGACATCGATAAGATGCAAAAACGCATCGCGTGGCCTGTCATCATGCTTGATCTTCGCTGGCCAAGAGACCACCATCGGGTTGCGGCTACCGCCCAGGTGTGACGCGACTTGCTTGACCCACTGGAACGGCGTGTTGCCTGCCCAAGCCCACCCGACCGGATAATGCGGTTCGGATTCAGGGCCGCCAAGTTTATCCAGATCCTTCAAAATCTCTTCGATCGGCGTGTTGATCCCGTTCAGACCTTTGATTTCATTGAGTGTCCCATCGGGACCACCCTCGGAGGACGCACCGTTATCGCCGACGATGTACATCACCAATGTGTTGTCAGCATCAGGCAACCCCTTCACGGCATCAAGCAACCGACCGATCTCGT
Source organism: Novipirellula artificiosorum (assembly GCF_007860135.1). Taxonomy (NCBI): domain Bacteria; kingdom Pseudomonadati; phylum Planctomycetota; class Planctomycetia; order Pirellulales; family Pirellulaceae; genus Novipirellula; species Novipirellula artificiosorum. The sequence continues at coordinate 52,836 of NZ_SJPV01000020.1, read as the reverse complement.
GATCGGTGTGCGCGAAGAAACCGGCAAAGTTTTCAAACAATGCGTTATAAACCGTCTTTTGGGCGACACTCAAACTGTCCCAAACGGGAACCCAATCGGGTCGTGGCGTCAGCTTGGTGCCCGGCGGAATGATCCCCATCTCAAGTTGGTTCTGGAAAACAATCTCCCGATACTTCTCCCAGCCCATGTCGAATTTGCCCTTGAACTTGTCTCGCCACTCGGCCGTGACGTGATGCGGCGCGTGCATCGCACCGGGCGCAAAGTACATGAAGAACGGTTTCTCCGGTGCAACCGATTTTGAGAACTTCATCCGAGCGATCGCGCGGTTCACCATGTCAGTCGTAAAGTGATAACCTTGCTCGGGAGTCGTTTGAGGTTCGACCGGAACCGTGTTTTCAAACAGAACTGGATAAAATTGGTGAGTTTCTCCGGCGTTAAATCCATAGAAGTAATCGAACCCCATCCCCGTCGGCCAACGATCAAAGGGGCCGGCGACGGTGGTTTCCCAATCGGGCGTGTTGTGATTCTTGCCATACCACCAAGTCGTGTATCCATTGCCGCCCAGCACCCGCCCAATCGTCGCGGTGTCGGGTTTGATCTGCGTTGAGTAATTCGGATATCCCGTCGCCCACTCCATTAAGAAACCATTGCCGGTGTCGTGATGGTTGCGTCCGGTCAGCAGTGCGGCGCGAGAAGGTCCACAAATCGCCGTGGTGTGAAATCGATTGAACCGCAAACCCTCGTTGGCAAGTTGGTCCAGGTTCGGTGTCGGGATCAATCCACCGAATGTTGACGTTTGCCCAAAACCAACATCATCCAGCAAGATCAAAATCACGTTCGGCGCGCCCTCCGGTGCAGACACAGGGTTCTGCCAAGCCGGAGTCGACTGCTCGTAAGTCTCGCCGATTTTTCCTTGGAACGGAGATAACGGTACCGGCAGCTTCATACGGTCCGGTTCTTGGGCGACGATGGTCGCAACGGACAGCATCACAAACAAAAAGATTCTAGGTGTGTGTCTTAGCATGGAGTTCTTTAGATGGGAGACGTAACGAAGGTAAGATGTTGTCAATGCCAAGCTTCAGCCGATCAACCGCAATTGCAACGCCAAGCGAATCATTTCATCAACAAGATCGTGAAAACTCAACCAGATGCTCAAATGTCCAGCTTTCAGGTGCAGTTCACGCTTCCCAATACTTGCGGATCGTAATTTCTTTGCATGCAACCCGAACACGTCCATGCGATGCTGTTCCGAACAAGCGAACCGGGGTGGGCGGGCTTAGGCATTCGCGTTGGCGTTGCTTGAGCCAGCTGATTTTCCTGCTCCGTGTTGCGCCGAGCGCGCCGCTGGCAAAGCAAACTCACAAAGCGATACATATCGGCGTGCTGTTCGACCTGGTCCCAATCTAACCAACTGATCTCGTTGTCTTGGCAATAGGCATTGTTGTTGTCCCTCTGAGTGCGCCGCACTTCGTCTCCCATAACGAACATTGGCAGCCCAAGTGACGTCATCGCGGAACCGCCCATTCCATTCTTTCCATGCGTCGCCGATGAAGCTGCCAACTTGATACAAGCCCGCCGCTTCGAGCATGTAGTAGTTGCGATTGTCGATTCCACGAAAACTAAGCGTTGGTCCTTGGTCGTTTCCTTCGGCGGTGTGATTGAACACCACGTCCAAGATCACCTCGATTCCCGCTTGATGAAACGCTTTCACCATATCTCGAAATTCGTCCACGGGGCCGAGTGGATCTTGACGAGAACTGAACGCCTTGCAGCTCATGAAGTGGCGCTGTCCAGTTAGTGACAGACGGTTTTTCGATTATTCTTGGGTCTGACGTCGGACCTCCTTCGCAGCTTTCGTGTCCTTACCTGAGTCAAGCATCGCCTCGGGTGAAAAGGCTGCGAACATTTGCATGATCTTGGCAATGGCACCGGTCCAACCGGTCTGATGGCTGGCGCCCAAACCGGCCCCGTTGTCACCGTGGAAGTATTCGTGGAACTGAAGACAATTTTTCCAGTGTTGATCCTGTTGGAACTTCTCGATCCCTCCGTAGACCGGACGCCGTCCGTCTTGATCCTTGAGGAAGATGCTCGCGAGCCGGCGTCCAAGTTCTTCGGCAACTTGATACAGATTCATGTGACGACCCGAACCGGTCGGGCACTCCACCGTGAAGTCTTCGCCGTAATAGCTGAAGTACTGCAATAGCGCCCGGATAATCAGCACATTGACCGGCATCCAGATCGGGCCTCGCCAGTTTGAATTGCCGCCGAACATGCCGGAATCCGACTCTGCGGGTAGATAAGAAACTTGGTGTACCTGACCGCCGGCTGAGATGGCGTAGGGATGTTCGGCGTGGAAACGCGAAATGGACCGCAGTCCATACGGGCTGAGAAACTCGTCTTCGTCAAGCATCGTCTCCAACACGCGGCGCAGTCGGGTTTCGCTCAAGATCGACGAAAGCCGACGCCCGTTGACTCCTGTTTTGCGCGGGTCATGAATCGACGTGCAAAGTTCGGGGCGGGCTTTGAGGAACCACTGGAACCGCTCTTGAATTTGCGGGTGCTTGTCGCATTGTTCGGCTTCCAAGACGGTGGCAGCACACAGCGGCAAGAGTCCGACCATGGATCGAACCTTCAAACGTTGTGCCTGCCCATCGGGAAGACGGAGCACGTCATAGAAGAATCCATCCTCTTCGTCCCACATTCCGGTGCCATCACCCAAGTTGTCCATCGCCGCAGAGATCCACATCGAGTGCTCGATGAACTTAATTGCCATCTCGGCATAGCTCGGATCGCTCATGGCAAGCTCAAGCGAGATTTCAATCATGTTCTGACTGAACAGCGCCATCCACGCAGTCCCGTCGGCCTGTTCCAAGTATCCGCCCGTGGGCAGGGGTGAACTGCGGTCGAACACACCGATGTTATCGAGTCCTAGGAAACCACCTTCAAATACATTGCGTCCATCACGATCCTTGCGGTTGACCCACCAAGTGAAGTTCAACATCAATTTTTCAAAGCAGATCTTGAGCCACTCGGTATCGCCCCGGCCCTCTTGAATCTGTTCCATGCGGTAAGCAAAGATGGTTGCCCAAGCATGCACCGGAGGATTGACGTCGCCGAAGTTCCACTCGTACGCAGGGATCTGACCGTTGGGGTGCATGTAGTGTTCTTGCAGCATGAGTTTTAGCTGCTGTTTGCCAAAATCGGTGTCGACCATCGACAGCGGCAACACGTGAAATGCCAAGTCCCAAGCCGCGTACCAGGGGTACTCCCATTTATCCGGCATCGAGATGACGTCGGCGTTGTACATGTGGTGCCAACTCGCGTTGCGTGGTGCCGTTTTGCGATTGCGTTGGAAGGGACTCGAACCCCGTTCTTTGAGCCACTGATGCACGTCATAGCGATAGAGTTGCTTCGACCAGAGCATCCCAGCGATCCCCTGGCGAACGACCCGTTTAGCATCGTCATCCAATGAAGTGGGAATGGTTGCCGCGAAGAACTCGTCCGCTTCGTCTTTCCGCGATTGCATGAGGTTGTCGAACGCTTTTCCGAACGCAGCGTCGTTTCCTGCTCTCGCACCCGATTTGCCCGTTGGGGCAACGTTGCTCAAACGAAGTTGGACCACGCCACACTCGCCAGCAGCGAGGTTGAGCACGTATTGTGCAGCGACTTTTGTACCTTTCTGCTCTGGATTGACTGCCTCTTTGTTTTCATGGACGACATACTCGTTGATGCCATCTTTGACATAGGCAGTCGCGTTGGGCGAGTTGAAAAGACGCTGGTTGTTCGATTCGTTCTCTGTGAACAACAAAGTTGGTTCCCCATCGCAGGCGAGATAACGAGTCCCCAGTTTTGGCTCGTCGGCACGCACGACCGTCCCAGGCAATCCAGTTTCTCGCTGAAGCAGCGACTCTTTCGGAGTTTCATCCCACGACCAACGATTGCGGAACCAGAGCGTTGGTAGCAGGTGCAGTTCGGCTGCCTCAGGGCCACGATTGTGGACGCTGATCCGAATCAGCAGGTCGTCGGGCGTTGCTTTGGCGTATTCGACAAAAACATCGAAGTAGCGATTTTGGTCGAAGACACCCGTGTCGAGTAGTTCGTATTCATAGTCATTCCGACCTCGCTGCTGATTGGTTTCAATCAGGTCTTGATACGGAAATGCTGCCTGCGGGTATTTGTAGAGGTACTTCATGTACGAGTGCGACGGCGTGCTGTCGAGATAGAAGTAGTACTCCTTAACATCCTCGCCGTGGTTGCCTTCGCTGTTGGTGAGACCGAACAGACGTTCTTTCAGAATGACATCTTTTCCATTCCAAAGAGCGAGCGAGAAGCAGAGTCTCTGTAGGTCGTCGGAGATACCGGCCAGCCCATCCTCGCCCCAGCGATAGGCGCGTGACCGGGCGTCGTCGTGGGTGAAGTAACTCCATGCGTCGCCCCCTTCGCTGTAGTCTTCTCGGACGGTTCCCCATTGACGTTCGCTCAAATAGGGGCCCCATTTCTTCCAAGCGGGGCCATCTTCTGTTAATCGTTTTTTTTCAGTATTCATGTTGGACTCCATGGTTCTCGGTGCGCTGATTGGTACGGGCGTAGCGGAAGTCGTCAAGCTTTCGACGATTTCCCGGGCAGACCGAAACTCTTGACAAGTTCCACTACTCTAAAATCGAGCAAATCTTCCTTGTCGTGGCTAGCCAGTATGAACAATCCCAGGGGTGTTCGCCTTCAGTGCCGGGTCAACGATCTGCCACGCTTCTTCCACGTAGTCTTGCCGAGCAAACAGGGTGGCGTCGCCGGCCATCGCGTCGGTCAACACTCGCTCGTAAACGCCCATATCCTCACCGCCCAACTGCCGATTGAACATCAACTCGACCGACTCGGCTTGCCCTGCGCACAGCCGGATTCTACGAGCTGCTCCACCACCGCGCCAAACAAGACTGCCGGAATCGCCAAATAATGGGCTGGCCGCTTGGCATCCTTGAGTTCTTTACGCAGCGTTTGGAAGGTTGTCGGGTCCTTATAGTCTCCATCGACGTAGCGTAGCAGTCCCGTCAGTTTCGCGAATGCGTTAGAATCGAGTCCGCCATGTTTCTCGATGCTGTCCTTCGCCCGAGCCTTGAATTGGTCGAGATTCCAACCCGCCTTGGCCGCTCCGATGACCGGCACGTTGGGGTTTCCACGTTTCGCCATCGCTTGCAGTGACGGAAAGATTTTCATGTAAGCGAGTTGACATCGGCATACCAGGTTCCGCTACCTCCGCAATCAAATTGACGTTCCAAGCGGTTCGATGCAGTTCGATTCCAGGGCCCAGGGCCCAGGGGCGATGCGGAGCGGCGCACCCTGGGTTCGCTCTCGATCCAAACAGAATCCAGCGGACAACCGAGGTGACCACTACTGCGCGGCTGTTGGATCTTCCAATCGCACCATCAACCACTGCTGCGTCTCATCGTCCTCGAAGTGGATAAGTGCAGGTGCGGTGTCTTGGGTGAGATTCTCGATGCCGGTTTCCATAATCGGTCGCGACTTTCCTTCCACCACCCAAGCGCATCGCTGCGACTCTTTGTCTGCAACGCCCTCGATGGTTTGAGTGCTGTCGGTAGCCGTATTGTGCAGCGTGCCCGCGATGACGCCTTCTTTGCTGATGGCCAATTGCAAAAACATCGTAGGATCGGGGCCGCTTGCCTCGCCATCTTGGGTTAACGCGAAAACACCGAGCGGCATCCACTCTGCTTCCTCTGCGGCCGGAGCATCAGCGGGGACGCTGGTAACAATCTCCTCGGCTTGCTGAGCGTACTCTTCGGCAGTCGCAATGACTTGGTCACCTTGGTAGACCGAGTTATCTTGGTAGTAAACCGTTTCGCCATAGCGATAGGGAACCGGCTGCGTCCATCCGTATCCAGCACACCATCCCGTCAGTGCTCCCCAAGTCGCCCAACGATAGGGACGATTGATTCGCCAAGCTGCCCAACCCGGGTACTCGGACCAGAAGTCGAGTCGTGGGTGGTTGTCATGCACTTGATCGCGAACTTCATCACGACGCTCAAGCCGATTGTCTTGGTATTGTTGTCGATTCTCGATGCGTCCAGCACGATTGTCGGTCATTTGTTGATCACCGATCGGCCGGTTCTCCAGCCCAGGTCGGTCGGCAATCGGTCGGTCGGCAATCGGTCGGTCGGCAATCGGTCGGTCGGCAATCGGTCGGTCGGCAATCGGTCGGTCGCCAACACCGGGTCGGTCGGCAATGCCCGTTCCCTTGGCCGGAAGCGTCGAGGGACGCGTACCGGAATTGCGCAAGAAGTCAGCTGCAGCAGCTCCGCCAACCGCACCTCCGGCAATGGCACCGGCACCGCTGCCGGGACGATTCGCTGGAAGCGTGCTTGGGCGTCCAGCACCGGTCGACGGACGGATGTCCAAGAAGTCATTGAGTTGTCCAGTGGATGGACGTGAACCTCCGATCGCACCGGTTGAGGGGCGAGCTCCGCCGATCGCACCCGTTGAGGGTCGTGAACCGCCGATGGCACCCGTTGAGGGTCGTGAACCGCCGATGGCACCGGTCGAGGGTCGTGAGGAAATGGAGGGAGAGGGGCGACTCATCGATGGGCTGGGTCGGCTCATCGAGGGGGACCGACTCATGGACGGGCTGGGGCGACTCATCCCGCCGCCCGAGAAGCCGCCGCCTCCCATACTACGTCCGCCGCCGCCAGAAAATCCACCGCCGCCACCGCCGCGTCCACCCCGAGCATCTGCTTCGCCGACTGTCATTAGAACGATCGCTAACGCAGCCAAGCCTATTTGAATCGTTGATTTCATGGTTCCGTTATTCCTTCGTTATTTCGACTTCATCAATGTTCGGTAGTAACTCGCCGTCCACCATTCGGTTGACTGACTGAAGCGTCATGGTGTTTTCATCCCGTTGTGTGAAAATGTTCACAGCGGAGGACCTTCGACCATCCGGTAAGATCCCGCGTTTCTGAACCGACCAGCGATTCCCTTTGTTTGTCCACGTGCCCATTCCAAATCCGCCATCGGAGTCAAAGACCCACGAGCGAATCTGTTTTGCTGCGGGGTCCCAGCCGATGAGTTGCATGCCTGCCATATCAATGCGGTCGCGAATCTGGACCGTGAAGGAACGAACGAGAAAGTTGTTGTTTCGAGTCCAATGGCAATCGGTCGTCACCGTGGATGTGTCATCCTGGTCCGTCCAGTGACCCACCATCCACTCCAGTTCTTTCAGTTGTTCGTAGTTTGATGGAACCTCGATCACAGGCTCTTCGGTCACTCGATCGAGTAGCCACATGCCGTCGCGTTTAACGTAGACTGCCGTGTACTCGCTCGCCTCGAGCAACGAATCCGCTTGAACGAGTTTGGCAGAACCATTTTCGACCGCGACATTGGGTGAGATGAAATCAATCGAATTCGTGGTCGCGGTCAGTTTGATACCTGATGTTTCGGCAAAAATACCGGCGAATTGGTTTTTGATTGCCTCTCGACCCATCACCTGATCGCCACTGATGGGATTGCTGTAGACGGCCTCGGGTGACCACAATGCAGCCAAAGCCTCTGCGTCCGCTTGATTGAAAGTGGTGACATAGGCCTCGACGGCACTGCGGATCGCCGCTTCTTCGGTTGCTCTTGGATTGGGTTCGTCTGCACAGGCAACTGCGAAACAGCAGCCCATCCATCCGATGGCCAATAGGGTACGAGTCATTTCTTTCTCCGATCACTCGAGGTCAAGTTATCACTTACAACGCTATCATCATTGGCGGATAAGAGATGGATGGCTATTCGCAAAACTACCACTATTGCATTGCGCAATGCGCAATCCGTCTTTAAGAAAGAATCGGAATGGGCTCAACTAACGCCGGCGAGCAGGGTGACAAATTGTACACTGTTCCGCAGGGAATCTTGCACTTGTTTCCAGGTTCCTGCCGGGAAACACGAAGCCATGCGGACTCCGCCTTCCGAGGATCACTTCATTGGTCGGCAGTTTGTGGTGCATCCCGTCACCAAGCAGAACCTGACAACGCGTAGCCGATTAAGAACGATTTGTGTTCGGTAAACTAACCAAACGACTCAACCATGACTGAATCACCTGATCGTGTTCCTAAGGAACGTATTTCGATCGAACTCAAACGGCTGCCGTGGGCTAAAGATCTCAGTGAAACGGCGCTACGGGAATTCGCAGAGGTAGGGGAATGGGTCCAGTACCAAGCGGGCGACTACGTTCACCGCGCCGAAGAGCCGATGAAGTTCGTCTACTTTATTGTAAGCGGACGGCTTCAGGCAACGTTGTTCGATTCACTCGGCAACCAGATCCTCGAAAAATCGCTGGTCCGAGGATCCGTGTTCGGATTGTTTTCGGTCGCGATTGCCGACCAATCCCGTACGAATGTCGTGGCGACCGAGGCGTCGTCTGTCATTCGCTTGGAACTTCAGACGATGCTCAAGATCGTTGCCAAACACGCTGACCTTCAGATGTGTGTGTACCGATTGGCCGCTGGCATTGTCAAGCAAATCATCGAAGTGGATCGAACCCTCAGCCAACCTTCGGTGGTCGGGATGGTTCATCAATCCGAGGCCTCACGCCCACTGACGCGCCAGCTGTTGACACGTTTGCAACAGATTGAAAGTCATCCATGCGTGGCAACCGATGATCCGCAATGGCGACCGATCGACGGTGTTCCTTCCCGCGTCATCTTCAAGAATGGCGAACTCTTCACCGCGCAGCAAAGTGGAGAATTGTTGAAGGAATGGTCCCAGTTCGGACGCATCTTCATCGACCTACGTGGGAATCATTCGCTTGAACATCTGGCACGAATGTTCAGCTATGTCGATGCGGTGCTATGGTGCGTCCGTCCCGATGATGCCAAAACAGCAATCGGCACCTTACGAGCGCTACAGGAGAGAGTTGCGGGCTTGAAAAGCAAAGTGCGGCTCGTATGGCTACTCGACAACCAAACTCAGGTTGCTCCCCACGAACCCGAGCAGCGCCAGTTGGTGGAACGCGACTTTAAGGTTTCATTTGAATCGCCCTCGAAGCAGCAAAGTCGACTCCTGCAGCAAGGAATCGAACGCATCATTCATTATTTGCGAGGTATCCAAATCGGTCTGGCTTTGGGTGGCGGTGCGGCACGCGGTATGGCCCATTTGGGAGTCCTCAAAGCCCTCGAACAAAACGGAATCGTGATCGACATGCTTGCCGGCACGAGTGCCGGAGCGATGACCGGAACGGTCTACGCCTCAGGAATGGACGCCGACTACGCAGTGGAGTGCTTCAAAACGGACCTAAGTCTACCCTGGGCCTATCGCCAGATGCCCGGTGGCGGTTATTGGTACCTGCTTCGCAAATATCGGAAAAACAAATTCGATCCCATGTTGCGAAAGTATCTGGGCCAAGCACGACTGGAACAACTTGCGATTCCCATGTTGACGGTAACCGTCGATTTGGTCGAGGGAGTCCAAGTGGTTCGCGGCACGGGCGATGCGACCCATGCGATTTTGGAAAGTATCAACCTGCCTGTGCTCTCGAATCCACGCGTCAGCAGCGGACGAGCACTCGTCGATGGCGGTTTGGTCAACAATATTCCCGCCGATGTACTCGTCGAAAATGGGTGTAACTTTGTGTTGGCATCAAGCGTGACAGCGCAGTTGGAGCAAGACTTCATGGACATTCGATCCGCTCGAACGACTCCGAAGTTCAAGCTTTTCTCTGCGTTGCAAGTGCTGATGCGCGGGCAACTTGTGCAGGCATTCAACATGAATGCGATCGGAGTCGAGCCCGCAGATTTCGTCATTGAATCGGACGTATCGGCGTTCGACCTTTCGGAGTTCAGCCGGGCGGACGAGATGGCGATCGCAGGCGCGGAGGCTGCGAATGAGTCGGCTGCGAAGCTAAAGCAGTTGTTGTCACAGCTAGATCCGAAGCTGTTTCCACCCTCGTAGCAGGGCGAACGGAAGGCTCGGATATTTTGCCACAGAGACCACGGAGGTCACAGAGAGAGGCGTTTGATTCCGTCCACCAGTCGGGATTGGCTGGAATTGATCAGACGCTCACAGGAAATACCTCGTAAGCCGAGCTCAAGACAAAGGGCCTCTTCGTAGAATCGTCTCCAGCAAACCAGGGCCGAGAATTCGATGTACTTCGATTGCTGCGCCAATAATCTTTTCCGTTAGTCCATCGCTCATTTCTCTGTGCCCTCGGTGATCTCTGTGGCTACGCTGAAGACCGCACGCGATTCATTCACGCATTCCATCCGCATGAATGCAGTTGGGCTGTTAGTGATGAATCCGTTTCTGTGGCGATTCTGAGCTGATGCCGCGACGTGAGCGTCCAGCGGCGAATCGTGTGCGAACTAAGTTTGACTCAGCTTGACAGGCTTTACACCAAAATGTTCGACGAGAATGCTGTAAAGCGATGGCACCACAAGCAACGTCAATAGCGTGGCGACCATCAATCCGAAAATCATGCACCAAGCCATGCCCTCCCAGAGCGGACCCCCTGCCATCGCGAGCGGCAAAAGTCCTCCAATGGTTGTTGCGGTTGTCAAAAAGATGGGCAGCAGCCGCTGTCTACATGCGTCGACAAGACAACCGCGAAACTCAGAAACGGTCAAGCCGCATATCGGGCCAGTCCCATCGGATTCTTCGGCCGCTTTCAAAATCAAGATGTCGGCGAACTCCATGAAGATAATGCCCGTGTTGAGCACAATGCCGAAGAGCGAAAGAATTCCCAGTTGAGGCATGAATCCCAAGGCGTTACCGGTGATGTAAAGCCCCGGCAATGCACCGATCAAGGCCAGTGGCAACGTCGCCAGAATGATCAGAGGCTTGCTCCAGCCGTTGTACTGAATCACTAGCAGCAGGATGATCGCGAGCAGCGAGATTCCCAGAGCCGCGGACAACTGAGCAGCGCCATCCTGCGAGTTCTCTAAGTTGCCGCCTGCTTCGACGCGAAAGCCTGGCGGCATCTCGTTAATTAATTGGCGCATTTCGTCGGAAGCCATGATCGCATTGACCACGTCATTTCCGCGGACACCGGGTTCGACTTGACACCGCACCTCGATCACGCGGTTTAGATCACGTCGACGAATTTGGGCCGGTTCCCAACGTACATCGACGTCGGCAAATGCGTTGAGCGGTATTTTTCCGTAGGTTCCTTCCACTGGCGCTGTCGGCAATTGCTCCAAATCGCCTCGCATTGCTGACGGAAGCCGCAAGAAAACGGGCACGAGATGATCGCCTTCACGAAACGTGGTCAGATGATGGCCACTGTAGTAGGCATTCAAAGTTCTTGCGATTCCCGAGTTACTGATCCCGGCCAAGTTGGCCGCGTCCTCGTCAACGTTAACACGTAACTGGTATCCGGAGACGCCCCATGAATCACTAACGTCCCAGGTGCCAGGATAGTTGCGGATCATCTCCTTGACTTGGTCTGCGAATCGCCGCAGTGTCTTTATATCGGCAAAGCCGGGGCCGAAAACTCGGAGCTCAACCGGATCGCCCGAGGGCCCCATCAGCAATTCTTGAGGGACGACGCGGGCTCCGACCACTGGCTTCAGGTCAAGTGATGTATCCCCCTTCTCGGCAATCTCGCGCAAGCGACGCACGAGTTCGGGTGTATCCGTTGCGTCGGTCGTTCGAACCAAAATTTCAGCATAGTTCGGCTTTCGAGACTCGGGCGCCCATCCCAGATACCAACGCGAGCCTCCGCCACCGACCATCGAGCGAATCGCACGAATCTTGTCTGTCTTATTGCCCTCGGCATCCACGGACGGACTCAGTTTTCGAAGGATCGTTTCGACCTGCTTCGCCGCTTGGTCTGTCTTCTCGATCGCTACATTTTCTGGTAGCCAGACTTCAATCGCGAATTGATCGCGGAGGTCCTGCGGAAAGAACTCGGAGCCGACAGGTAACATTAGCGATAGCGCGAACAATGCGATCGCCACACCGACGGTGACGAATTTGTAATCGATTGCCGCCTTGACTGAACTCCTAAAAAGCTTATCGCCCAAGTCGCTTTCGGCACCGGTTGCGTTGCCCCTTTTGTTGCGCCGCGACAGCAATGACATCAACCAAGGGAGTGGTGCGCTGGGCTTGTTCGGATCTTTTGGCGCGCGAATAAAAGCGGCAGCCAGGATCGTGCAGAAGGTCATGGCGAGGACCCAACTGAGCGCCAGCGTGATCGAAAGCGTCACAGGCAAACTATACACGTATTCTCGCGTACTTCCCTGCAGTGCTAACAGCATGGGTGCGAACGCGGCGATGGTCGTGGCCGTGCCCATTAACATGGGGCTCGCAACTTGGCTCGAACCTTTCACCGCAGCGGATTCCGGATTCATCCCCGCAATCTGGTTCGTCCGCGCTTGATCACATACCTGGACGGCGTTATCGACCAATAACCCCAACGCAATGATCAGCGAAGCGAGTGAGATTTGCTCAAGCTCGACGCCGAACAGGGTAACCAGGGCGATCGCCCCCAGGACCACCACGGGGATATTCGACGCCATCACCGCGGCCGATCGAAATCCAACGATCAAGTACACCACTACGACAACAATCAAAATGGCACCGATCACGTTGCTGACGACGTCACTAATCTTCTTGCTGACGTTTTGCGACTGATCCGAGATGGGTGTGATCGCGATGTCAGCGGGAACGCTTTGTTCAACCGTTTGCATTTCTCGGACTCGCTGCTTCGCCGCATCACAGATGGTGACAATATTCGAACCGGCTTTCATTGTCATCGCGACCACCACGGCGGGTTGCGTCGTGTTGGCATCGGAATAGCGACAGATCAGCTTTGGCGGATCTTCGTACTCGCGCACGATCTTCATACCAAGATCGCGCAGGTACACGGGGCGTCCATCGCTGCCATCCTCGCTGATCCCTGCCTTTCCACCAACGATCGAATCCAATTCTTCGACCGCGTCCAACTCACCTCCGGGCTTGACCGAAAAGCGACCCACATCCGTGTCGATGCTGCCACCACTGGCGACAATGTTTCGCGATTCAACCAATTGTTGCAACTGCGTGGTGGTTAGGTTCAATTGTGACCAAGTTGCGATGTCGGTTTCGACATAGATTGCCTCTTGACGCACGCCGAACTCGGCTGATTTGGCCACACCGGGCAACAGTCGAAGCTCGTCCTTGATGTGTTCCGAAATGACATCCAACTCGCGCAGCGTATAGCGTCGCTCTTCGCGAATCGTCTGCTCGCCTTCCAGTGGTTGCTGATAGACACAGAACACGATCACATTGGTGTCCCCGAATTCATCATTCACATCGGGCACGATTGCTGCGTCAGGCATTTCCACGCGCTGGACTCGAGCTCGAACCTTATTCCAAACATTGTCGATTTGCTCCGACGTGACCGAGTCTTCCGCGTCCACGTAGATCGTGGAGATGCCGACGTTGGTTTCAGAGTAGACGACATCCACTTCATCGATACTGTCGATCGCCTCTTCGAGTGGCTTGGTGACCAACTTCTCGACCTGCTCCGCAGGAGCGCCCGGCCAAACCGAGGTCACCACGCAGGTCCGTACGGTGTATTGAGGATCTTCCCGGCGGGGCATCGTCAATACCGAGATCACGCCCCATAGCAGAAGCAACAGGGTGATCGTGATCACAATCGGTCGATACTTGATCGCAAAGGCGGCAAGGTTCACCGTCGCACCTCGACTTCCTCGGCGACACTCACGGTTTCACCGTCATTGAGGAAGACGGCACCTGCTGCGACAATCTTGGCACCCTCTTCCAGCGGCTGATCATCAACGGCCTCAATCCGTCGCAGCGATCCGACCGGATCATGAACCGTCACTTCCAATTTTCGGACGGTACTCCGATCCTCGCTCTGGTCGATGACGAACACAAAATGAGTGCCTGATCGTTCCATGATTGCGTCCAACGGTACGTAGAAACCGGGCTGCGTCTGGTCGCCCGCCAAGTCGATCGAAACCAAATCCCCTGGGCGAAGTTTCCAACGTTGGACATCGTAAAAGACCAGATCCCCTGACCAGGCTTCTTCGTTCCCTGCGGGCAAAGTGATTTCCTCGACGAACATGTCGGTCGTCGGGTCCATCTCCACACCGTCCGCAAATTCAACCTCCCTCAGCACGGCGATCCCAAGGATCGGGATCCGTAATTCCCCAGGAATGACTCGCAGCTTCTCCACTTTCAAAACTCGCTGCGACTCTTGGCTCAGCATGCCGATGCGCTGGTTGAGGATCCTTAGGATGTAATAACCATCATCGTCCTGATGTAGGCTCTGCTCCTTGACGAATAGCGATTTCGGGTTCGCTCCAAAGCCTGCGATCAACATCCCGATTGTACTGGTGCGTGCCACGACTTGGCTATCGAATTCCGCCGGCAATTCGCTTTGTGTTTTTGTGTTGGGCAACATCAAGGTGATCGTGAAGGTACGCGTGTTGGGGTCGGCGACCGGATCGATCATGTAGATCACAGCCACCTGTTGAAGGATCGATCCGTCCGGTTGCGGGATGTAGATTCTGACCTGTTCGCGATGGTTCAAATTTTGAGCGGTCGACGCCGAAACCTCAAATTCAACTTTGATGGGATGCATCATTTGAACGGTAACGACCGGATCGCCCCGCTCAACATAACTTCCTGCGATGACGTGGACCTCGGCAACCTGGCCTGGTACCGACCAGTGGAGCCGACAATCGGCCAGATCACGTTCCGCCTCTCGAAGTGCCTCTTCTAGTTCCAAAATCGACGCCTCGATCGATGCCACTTCGGCCCCCTTGGCTTCTCGCAGGGCCTGCACCTGCTTCACATTCGCTTGTGCCTCCGCAAATTTGGAACGAACCATATCGAGGTCTCGTTGGGAGCCAGCGTTCTGAGCAACAAGGCTTTCATTTCGTTGCACCTCGATCTCTGCCAAAGTGACTTGGGCTGCTGCGGCTTCCTGCTGCGCGGGGATGACGTGATCGAGTTCAATCTGAGCCGCTTCACGTTGCTTCTCCGCTGTCGTGATCTGGGCCTTGGCGCTCTTGACACTCAGTTCATATCGGGTTGGATCGAGGCGGGCCAACTCGGTTCCGCTAATGGAACCGGCTGCGTCAGGCTCCGAGAGATCGCCGAGGATATCCGTTTCCGGTTCGACGACAAATTCAACTCTCCCGGCAACCTCAAAACCAAGCTTGTCGGTCTTCCACGAAGCAACCGCTCCGGTATAGCGATCGAATCTCCCTGGATCCGTTTCCAGCAGCGTGAGTACAGAAACCGGCCGCGCCGATTTCACCTCAACCTCGTCTCGTTTCGACTTGCAACCCATCGCGGAGACGCACAGCACCGCAAGGACGATCGTTGATTGAGCTATCTTCTTCACGGAACCTCTCTCCAATACAGTCACCCCGACGAAACACATTGCCATTTTTCAGTACGGGACTCTCGGGAGCTGTCTACAGTAACCTACGGAACACCAATCGGCCAGATGTCGCTCGAGGAGACGCGTTCAGCAACCTTGCTGTCTCGGTCGGTATTGGACGAGACGAACCTTCACATTCAGCTCATCACTGCGTTCTCCGAGCACCTTGGCGCTGGCGGTTTGTAGCGCGCCGCCGATGTGCGCGAGTGCCGATGATGTGAGCGAGGGAGGTGAACACGCTGGTGTGCAAATAGACAGCATCGCGGTTAATTGCGTGCTACTCTTCGTCGTGTTCCCGTTGTTCCCAACGAAAGGAAGTCGCTTGGGCAAGCGCGCGAGTTGCAATTGCAACGACAAGACCGGTAAACACGGTCCCAATCAGTCCGACGAAGACGCACAGCACACGTCCCAATGGCGTTACCGGAGTGATGTCGCCATAGCCTATCGACAATCCCGTGATGAAGGAAAAGTAGAGCGCTTCGCCCAAGCTCAACCTTTCAATATGCGAAATGGCTACGCCACAAAGGAGTATCAACAACAGCAAGCCTGCCAAGACTTCGCGAATGTAGCCTGCATAGCGAAACATATACCGACTGAATGTCACAAAGTTTTGCAGACGACGATTGCGATGAGGATGAGGCATTCGTAAAGCTCAGAGAGGCAAAGGTTTTGCGGAAGGAGGGTTGGCATGCATCGAGTTGCAAATCTATTGTGCCGGCGGCGAGACGTAAAGCGTCATCGCGAAATTTGCGTCGTTCCCTATCGATAAGGCCCCGACCCCACACTCAACGACTGGGTGACGGGCTCAATATCAGGCGAGTCCGCTCGGGAAATCAGAGAAGGAAACAACACGGCGATGAGATCCGCTACTCAAATCGACGAAGATTCCGTTTGGGTTACCAGAGAACGGAGAATCCTGCTGCAAGGCTGTCCGAATCGACGCCAACCGGTGTTTGAGTTCGTCGCGACAGATACGTAAGCTGGCCACCAATCTGCTTCGAGATGGGGTAGCCAAGTGCAAGTCCCCAAATGAGCGAGTCCCTTGGATCATCTTTTTGAATTCCGTTCACCGTTGACTTACCGCCTGCGCCATAGGCGAATCCAGTGCCAACCCAGAGCCCCGGTTGGAAAGTGTAGTCGATAATCCCCTGGACCGTATGGAGCGGATCCTGCTTGAGTTGATTCCCGTTAAAGAACTCTTCGTTGTCCGTGTAGAACCAGGAGGAGACGGTCATTTCGACCGACCATGGACCTTCCTGGTGCACTACTCCCAACTGAGGCCGAAACGTGAACCGGTTGGTGCCCAAGTTGATCAGCTTGTCATTGAAGTACTGTCCCGTCGGAAGTTGTACTTCGAGCGCCACACCCAGAATCGACTCACTCATGGACGAGGCCCGATACTCGCCGAATTCTTTACCGGCCAAAGGGGGCGTACCAATTAGGTTCACTGCGAAACGCAGTAGCGTATCGGACCAACCATGACGTGTCGTACGAATCGGTACACCATCGATCAATCCGCTCCACTGACCATCCTGGTAAGCCTGTGCCAGGTCGACTCGCGCCGATTTTCCCAACAATTCAAAGGTCCGTATGTACTTCAACGGAATCGTGCTCAACTCCGACTCAACGTCATCCAACAATAGGACAGGGTCGAAGGCGATATCGGCACGAGTGAACACATAGCCGCCACCAAGGAAATTGGTATCGATCGGCAGATGGCTCCAGCGCCTTGGCTGCAACTCCTGAGCACGGCACGTAAGCGTCAGAAATGCCACGAAGAAACAGACCGCGACGAGCCGACAGCGGCTGGAACCGATGCGGGAAATCGTCGAGTCGTTTGTCCATTCCATGCTGAAAAACCAGAAACCGAGAGAGCGTCTTCGACCTTTATCGACTGGCAAGACAGGCAAACTTTAGGGATTGAGAAGATTGCAACGAAGATAACGAAGATTAGGGGTGATCGCGGCAGCGAGTCTGACGCTTTGTCACAGCCAAGAATCAGGGTCGCTTGTATTGGACAAGGGAGGCAAGGCCGGCTACCTATAGTCCCGGAGCATCTGGAACAAGGTGAGTCGGGAGCGGATGCGATTCATCTGAATCTCGAACTCTGGCGAGTCAAGAAACCCGGGCCTCAACGGAGGGGGGACAAGGATCTCACGCGTCTTCAGTTCCCCGATCAACGGCACATGCTCTACCGCTAGCTTACCGACCAACCGTTACGAGCGGAATAAACCAAAGAAGACAAGTCTCGAGGTTGTCGTAGTGGGCGATCATTCCCCGAGAATTCGCTGATTCGATGGCACTGCTTTGACCATTACTCTTGTTTGCGACTCGTAGGTGAACTACGCTCGAAGAGTCTCCGAGGAAACTACACTGATGCCTTCTTCACAGACCGATTGATGCTAGAATTGATTCATAAGATTCGCCGCCGGCTCGTTGGTCGGATGCTCTTGTTTGTGGTGCTGCCAACCCTCCTGATCTTTGCGTTGGTTATCTATCTGTCGAGCCTGGCAAGCTTCAAAAATCTAAGGCAATCCGAAGAAGAGTATATCCAGCTTCAAGCCCGAGTCGTCGCGACTCAGATTGAAGACTTGAATGCCAGTGCTGTGATCTCGGCACAGCGAATGGCTGACGCACAGGTCGCGGGGATGTTCGGTGACCGCGAAGCGTCGATCGAATACGCTCGTATCGTTCTCGAGAATTTTGATGGCATCACGGGTGCTTACTTTGGTTACGAACCGAATGCTGACGGGCAGGATAGCGAGTCGCTTGGAAAATTGCCGACCGAGGCAATGGACCCAAACGGTCGCTTTATTCCGTATTGGTTTGTCGACTCGACCAAGGGACGTACAACTTCGCTAGAACCCTTGGTCGATATGGAGTCGAGCCTCTACTACAACGGCGCAAAGAAGGACTTCGAAAAGACAGGAAAGCCAGCTTACAAGGTAACGGAACCTTACGTTTATCAAGGCAAGATGATTACCGAGCAGGTATATCCGATCGTAATCGATGGTCAGTTCAAGGGTGTTGCAGGCGTCGATTTTGCCCTTGCTGATATTGATACGATGCTGCGGCGGATCGCAAAGTCCGAAGAATTCGATATTTTCTTAATCAGTGCAAACGGCAATTTCATTGCGGCCTCGTTGGATCCCGTCGACGGCGAACTGGATGTCAGCAACGAAAGGCTCTTGACTCGTAACGTGGAAGACATCCAAGCAGCAGAACTGTTTGTGCGATTGATGAAGGACAAGAACATGAACGCGCCGCTGCTTGAAGTTGACCCAAGTGAGGGCGAAAAGTACTACTTTGCTGCGGCGCGAGTGCCTGTCGGCAATTGGACGGTTGTGGTGCGAAAGCCAGAGAGTATTGTCTTGGCACCGATCTGGGCCCAGCTTCGGTCCCGTCTCATTTTTGCATTGAGTGGAATCTTCTTGATCATAGCGTTATTGTTGGCGATGACCGTTCGGTTGGCGCGACGCGTGAACGAGGCCGTTGAAGCGGCCAAGCGAATTGCCGCGGGCGATTTGACGGGAGAATTGGAATTCGCGGCCCCGGAAGAGTGCGTGGACGAGACCGGTGTACTACTTCACTCGATTGGCAACATGACCGTGAACTTGAATCGTCTTGTAGGCAACGTCAAACAAGCGAGCATTCAGCTGAATTCGACGGCAACCGAACTCTCCGCAACAAGCCATCAACAAAAGGCGACGGCGAGCTCGTTCGGTTCCTCGGCAAATCAAATTGCAGCTGCGACCAAACAGATCTCCTCTACCAATACGGAATTGCTTGGCACGATGGAAAACGTCAGTCAAGTGGCTGTGGGCACGGCCGAACTGGCAACCGCTGGGCGATCCGGGTTACAGAACATGGAAGAGAGCATGCGTGACTTGGACAAAGCCACCGGTTCCATTGGAGAAAAGTTGGCGGTCATCAACGACAAGGCGTCGAACATCACAGGTGTTGTGTCCACCATTACGAAGGTCGCCGATCAGACGAATCTGCTGTCGGTCAATGCTGCGATTGAAGCAGAGAAGGCAGGCGAATATGGTGTCGGATTCCTCGTCGTCGCTCGCGAGATTCGTCGACTGGCCGATCAGACATCCGCTGCGACTTTAGATATCGAACAGATGGTTCGTCAAATGTTGTCGGCCGTTTCCGCCGGCGTGATGGAAATGGACCGGTTTACTGACCACGTCCGTCGCAACGTCAAGGATGTGGCGACGATCAGCCAGCAAATGTCGGACATCATTGAGCAGGTCAACAGCAATACGCAGCAATTTGAAAGCGTCAATGAGAGTATGCAGAGTCAAGCACAGGGAGCCGAGCAAATTAGCAGTGCGATGGGGCAATTGACAGCCCATGCGGCTCAGTCGTCCGATGCGATCCACGAATACTCTCGCGCTGCTGACGATTTGCAGCAGGCAATTGAATCACTCAAATCTTCCATCGCCTCATTCCAGTTGAAGTCTTGAGATGCACGTCGTTATTTGGACTTCGAAGGGCCAACGCTATGCAACGCCTTCGTCATCCATCATCGAGGTCATCCCCGTGGTGCAGTCGCGACCGGTGGTGGGAAGCGAGGATTGGCTGCAAGGACTCTTCGACTATCGAGGCCGTCTCTTGCCGCTAGTGGATTCGTCTCGCTTGTTGGGCCATACCGCGAGTGAGATTCGGATGGCAAGTCGCATCTTGGTGATCCGCCCGTCGGACGATACGCAGGACGACCGCCACCACCTGGGTTTGATCGTTGAACAAGTTCTCGGCAGCGAGGATGTCGATTTCGACAAGGGCGAGGAATCTCGATCATGCCAATTGTCTTCCATCGCGTTTCTGGGGCCGGTTGCCTGCATAGGAAATTCGACGGTTCAATTGACGACCCCATCGCGTCTGCCGACGTGTCTCAACCAACAGGCAATGGACTCATGACTGCAAATGCAAGCACACAAATGCAGCAGCAGTTCGCCAAACAGACTGGGCTCAGCCTCGGCCTTTTACAGACGCCAACGATCGCGGGTTTTGTAAAACGTCGTTGTCTCGAATTAGGGTTGGACGATGAATTGGCGTACCACCGGCTCGTGATTGGAGATCCATTAGAAACAGAACGTTTGGTCAAACAAGTCTCCGTTCCCGAAACATGGTTCTTTCGGTATCCATCGTCCTACGATTTACTGGTGAATCACAGCGCCGATCTTTTGAGTGGACCTCGGCAAGACTTGAGGATGCTTAGTATTGCTTGCGCGACTGGCGAAGAGCCGTACAGCATGAAGATGGCGGCGGTGCAATCAGGGTGGCCAGATGACGGCATCCGCATCGATGCGATTGATCGCCATGAAGCATCCGTTGCGATTGCACGTCGGGCCGTTTACGGCAACAACTCGTTTCGAGAGCCCATGCCTGCTTGGGCGGAGCGATGGTTCCATCGCACTCAAGACGCCATGCAGGTCCACGCCAACATCACGACAAACGTCGAATTCATGGATCGGGATATCTTAAACGGCTCGTGGCCAGTCGGTTCGACCATCTACGATGTTGTTTTCTGCCGAAATCTGTTCATCTATCTGAATGATTCTGCGCGAACGACATTGTCCCTCCTGCTTTCGTCGCTCCTACCCCCGGGTGGTATTCTGTTTGTCGGTCACGCTGAAGTTTCGATTCTTGCTGGAGACTGCTTCGAGCCGATTGGAGTGAGGCACAGCTTCGCTCTGCGTCGAAAACACTCGCGGGCCATCGCGCAGCCGCCCTTGCTACGTCCTCGCAAACTGCCACAAGTGACGGATCGGCAAAGAAGTCGAGCTCATGCGGACGAACTTGAGATCGCTTTGCCACAGAACCGAATCGATCTGCCAACTGCCGAATTGAAGACTTGCCAAACCCAGGCGTTAGCGGATGCTCGCGCGATGGCGAACGCTGGGCGAATTGAGGATGCGATCACCGTACTGGAGTCTATCGAGTCGCCCACTGCGAACGGTCCCGATTTTTATGAGCTACTTGGAAGCATCAAGCTCAGCTTGGGCCAGATCCAAGAGGCACGCGAAGCCTTTAACAAAGTCCTCTATTTCGAGCACGACCACGATGGGGCATTGTTGCAACTGGCCATTATCTATGATCGACTTGGAAATACGGAACAAGCATCCCGCTTTCGGCAACGTGCCATTCGTGCTCACGAGGCCAAGCCCCAAAAGCTATCGGATTCTGAGCCATGAACACGCCGATCCAATCGACGGACGAAGACGTCAAGCTACAGGTTGACACGGACGATGAGGCGGCAATACAGCGGTTGCTGGACAAGCCCTTATCGCTCGATGACCTTCGAGAGCGTACACGGCGTGTTGCAATGCCACTCGAGATGGGCGATCAGGACGTTGTTCGTTTACTGGTCTTCCAAGTCGGCGAGGAACTCATGGCCGTCAAGGCGGTGGAGGTCCATCAAGTGACTCAAGCGACTCCGGTACACCGGATCCCGCACCGGTCCAATCACATTATTCGTGGGTTATGCAATTTAGATGGAGACTTGATGCTTTGCGCCGACCTCGAAAAGCTGTTGGATTTAAGGGAAGGGACTCGTGATCGCACAAAGGAAAAGCAGCGATGGATGATCGTTTTGGGAGACGAGCCAAACCACTGGGTTGTGGAGATCGACTCGGTAAGGGGCGTGATCGCGTTTACCCAAGACACTTTTCGAAGGCCGCCCATTACCGTTGACGCCGCCTTAGCACGTTACACAAAAAGTCTCGTCCCACTCGATCAGGAAACGGTAGCCCTGCTTGATCTGCAGCGGGTCGTCAGCGGTTTTCAGGCGGCTTTGCGATGAGTGGTGATCTATCGGGTTTCTCAATCTTTGAGTTGTACAAGGGCGAGGTCGATTCGCACCTCGCCGCTCTGAGTGAGGGACTTTTGGCGATTGAGGGGGATCAAGGGGATCTTTCCGAGATCGAGCAACTGATGCGGGCGGCGCACTCGATCAAGGGAGCGGCCGCCATCGCGGACATCAAGATGATCGTCGAATTGGCCCATACCATGGAGGACTGCTTTGTCGGTTTCCAGAAGGGTGTTGAGAGTATCGAATCGGCGAGAATTGACCAATTGCTTGCGGCAGTGGATCTCATCGGAGAAACAACGCAACTGTCGGAAGATGAACTCGATGCATGGCAGTCTTCGCGAAGTGATCCATGCCTCCAACTGAGCAATTCATTGCGAGAACCGGCGAGGGAATCCAAGCCCGCCGCTACTCAAGACATTGCTGAGGTCGAACCGGACCCTGTCGCCAAAACGGCCCTGCAAACCGAAACGACTACACCGGTAAGCAAGGAATTGCTCGCGACCCAGAAGCCACTCACCTCGAGCAACACGCCACTCGTTGAATCCGAGAGGACGTCGTCAGCACAGGCAGAGACGGCGGGTTCCGAGTCATCCGTGGAAAGAAAACCTGAGGCGGTGACGGACCAGCGGACCGTTCCGGTTAACGCTCAGAATCTTGATCGCATCATGCGACTTGCTAGCGAGTTGATCGTCGAAGCACGCAACTTGCAATCAATGCAAAAATCTCTGACTGCTTTGAGAGAAGTACAAAGCAGTTTTTCGCAGTTGTTGGAACGAATCGGTGGCCCCGGCACGACAACCGGCGAATCCGACCTTGTAAGGAATGAACTTCAACGCATCCACGCCGCCACGGATGAGATACTTCAGCAACATGCAGGGCGCCTCGAACGAGCGATTTGGCGATCGGAGCGAACGTCGACGGCACTTTACCAGCAAGTCGTCGGTAGCCGCATGCGTCCTTTCGTCGAAGGCACGCAATCGTTTCCCCGAATGATTCGGGATTTATCAAAAGCACTCGGTAAACAAGTCTCCTTTACGGTATTGGGACAATCCGTGGCAGTCGACCGCGACATTCTGCGCAAATTGGAGGCGCCGCTCAATCATCTTCTTCGTAACTGTGTCGATCACGGTATCGAAAATCCTGAGGAAAGGCGTACGGCAGGGAAATCAGAGACGGGAAAGGTCACGTTAGAAGCCCGGCATCACGCTGGAATGCTAACCATTGAAGTGCGAGATGACGGTCGCGGAATCGACGTTGATTCGTTGCGAGACAAATTGGTCCAGCGCAATTTGGCCGCCCGTTCGATGGCGGAACAATTCAGTCATGCGGAAGTCTTTGAGTTCCTTTTCTTGCCAGGTTTCTCCACAGCAAACGAGGTGACCGAGGTCTCGGGACGCGGTGTTGGTTTGGACGTCGTGCGTTCGATGGTTCAAGATGTTTCCGGCACCGTACGCGTTGAGTCGAAGTTGGGGGCCGGTACCACGTTCACTCTGCGTCTGCCCGTAACGCTTTCGGTCATCCGTGCCGCCCTAGCAGAAATTGCCGGCGAGTTATATGCTTTTCCTCTGGCCAAACTTCACCGTATTGAGCGAGTGCCAATCGGTGCGATTAGCCCTGTGCAGGGAAGATTGCAATTTACTCTCGATCAGACGTCGGTCGGTCTTGTGCGTGGCACGGAGATTCTCAATCTGAGTGACAATTCTCAAGCCGAGGATTCCTTGTGTGTTGTGGTGATCGGCCAGGTTCAGCATCTTTGTGGTATTGCTGTCGACAAATTCATTGGCGAGCAGGATCTGGTTGTGCGTCCGCTTGACCCGCGTCTAGGCAAGGTGCCTCACGTTTCTGCTGCTGCGGTGACCGAAGAGGGGGATCCGCTGCTGATTTTGGACGTCGAGGATCTCCTAAATTCAATGGGTCAGTTGTTGGGTGAAGGGCGAATGCGCGGCATGACATCGTTGGCCACCCACGACAAGAAAGCTGTACCGAAGGTGCTTGTCGTCGACGATTCCATTGTTGTGCGAGAGACCCAGCGACAGCTGCTCACAGCGATGGGCTGCGAGGTTGACGTGGCGGTTGATGGCCGAGACGGCTGGCACGCCTTGCAGGCTAAGGCGTATGATCTCGTTGTGAGTGACATCGACATGCCCCGAATGAATGGCATTGAGCTGATTCGGACGATCCGCCAGGATCCCCGCTTCGTGGATCTTCCGATCATCATCGTCTCGTATAAAGATCGTGACGACGATCGATTGCAGGGCTTTGAGGCGGGCGCCAACGCCTATTTGACAAAGGGGAGCTTTCACGATGATTCCTTCACGAGAACGGTGACCGACTTGATTGGAGAAATGGATTGATCCGCATCGCCATTGTTAATGATGTCCGAATGGCAGCGGAGGTCTTGCGCCGCATTGTCGTTTCACTGCCGGACGCCGAGGTCGCCTGGATCGCTGAAAATGGGCAACAGGCAGTTGATCGATGCCAGTCAGATACGCCGGACATCGTGCTGATGGATCTGATCATGCCAGTCATGGACGGTGTCGAAGCAACTCGGCAGATCATGCAACGAAGCCCGTGCTCGATTCTTGTCGTGACTGCGACAGTGAGTGGAAATTCGAACAAAGTCTACGAGACGCTTGGGCACGGCGCGATCGATGCCGTGAACACGCCGGTGCTGGGCCGCGACGGCAATATCGCCGGTGGCGACGAGCTCAAACGCAAACTACGTAACATCGTACGACTCCAGAGCTCTGGTGACGTGGCGTTGAAGCAAACGCACTCAGGTTCGCAGATTTCGGTGTCTCGATCGCAAACGGCTTCGGTGCCGATTGTGGCAATTGGTGCGTCGACCGGTGGACCGCAAGCGCTGGCCACGCTACTTGCGAGTCTTGCTCCTCCCATCAACTTCTCCATTTTGGTCGTTCAACATCTCGATCAGTTGTTCGTGCCAGGATTTGTCGAATGGCTTGGACAAGAGGTCAAAGTGCCGGTTCGCCAAATTGAGGCGGGTATTCTGCCGCAAGTGGGAACCATCGGCGTTGCCTGCACGAAGGATCATCTCGTGTTAACCTCCAAAGGTGTCTTACAATACGTTCGCGAGCCAGCCGAGCATCTCCATCGACCGTCTGTGGACGTGCTGTTTGATTCCTTAGCCAAGACATCGATGCGACCAGGCGTCGCCGTGCTGTTAACAGGTATGGGGCGCGACGGAGCTGCTGGCTTGAAATCGTTAAAGGACGCTGGTTGGAGCACGATTGTTCAAGATCAACAAACGAGTGTTGTTTGGGGAATGCCAGGAGCAGCTACCAAGATGGGTGCCGCTGATCAGGTGCTTCCGCTCAATCAGATTGGCCCGACCCTTTCCAGAGCGATGTCGAAAAGAACTGAGTAATTGAAAGTGGATGATGGCCGAAGACAAAGCAAATACGATTGACATCGAGAAACAATTCCAGCAGAAAATTGTCGTCTTGCTTGTCGATGATCAGGCCATGGTGGGGGAAGCCGTTCGTCGCATGTTGGCGCCGCACGAGGACATCACGCTGCACTATTGCCAAGATCCACGCCATGCGCTGCAACGTGCAATCGAAATCCGACCGACGCTCATCTTGCAAGATTTGGTCATGCCAGAAATCAGCGGTCTGGATTTGGTACCTCAGTACCGCCAAAACGAAGCGACCCAGGACACTCCGCTGATCGTGCTGAGTACAAAGGAAGAGGCTGAAACCAAAGCGAAGGCGTTCGCTCTTGGGGCCAATGACTATTTAGTCAAACTACCTGACCCGGTCGAATTATTGGCACGTATTCGATACCACTCACGCGGCTATATCAGTCTGTTGCAGAGAAATGCAGCTTACGAAGCACTGGCCCAAAGTCGACGTCATATGGCCGAGCAACTCGAAGCCGGATGTAAGTATCTGCTAGCCCTGCTGCCCGAGCCAATTGAGTCTCCGGTTGCCGTAAGTTGGTGCTACGTTCCTTCGGCCGATCTAGGTGGCGATACGTTTGGGTACTATTGGATCGACGAGGATCACTTCGCGTTATACCTCATTGACGTCGTCGGACATGGTCTTGATTCAGCATTGCTGTCAGTCACCCTGATGAACGTCCTGCGCTCCCGAGCACTTGCAAATACCGATTTTTGTGAACCCGGGCAAGTACTCAAGGCGCTTAATGATGCTTTTCCCATGGAGGAGTATGGAGAGAAGTGTTTTACGATGTGGTACGGCGTCTATCAACCAAGCACGTCGACGCTGGCTTGGTCTGGAGGTGGGCACCCTGAAGCCTTGTTGTTCGAAGGCAGTCCCGAGAAAACAGCGGAACCACTTCGGTTAGAATCCCAGGGACCGATGATCGGGATGATGCCGTGGGACGAGTTCGAGTCTGGCCGCTGTCATGTCGGTTCAGGGTCTAGTCTTTTCGTGTTTAGTGACGGTGTCCATGAGATTCATAAAACGGACGGCAAGGAATGGGAGTTCGAAGATTTTGTGCAATACCTCGCAGCGATCCGCCAATCTGCTGATCCAACGATGGACCAGTTGTTGCGTCACGTTCGCGAGTTAGGCGGCTCCGATCAACTCGATGATGATTTCTCGATCTTCGAGGTTAAGTTTTAGGCCATTCGACTTGCCCGTGATTTCTGCGCAGGAGCCAACACTAGAAGCAGTCGCCAGCAAGTACCCTTCGCAAAACGACGACAACGGCGTTGCGTGATGCGCAAGTGCGCGACTACGAATGGTCTTGCTCGTCCTGATCATCCATGTGAACGGTCAACGATGTGGCGACAGGTTCAACGGGTTGGGATTCGAGTTTTTCCACTTTCTGTTTTGCACTCATCCAGCGGACGACATAGTAAAAGACCGGTGTGAAGAAAATGCCGAAGATCGTTACCCCGAGCATTCCGCTAAAGACCGCCAAGCCAAGCGTGAATCGCATCTCTGCGCCAGCGCCCTTCGCCAAGACCAGCGGAACGACGCCCAGAATAAAGGCGAACGATGTCATCAGAATCGGCCTCAGACGCAATCGGCAAGCATCCACCGTCGCCTCAAACCGCGGCTGCCCCGAGTCCTCGAGTTGTTTGGCGAATTCGACAATCAAGATCGCGTTTTTCGCCGCCAACCCAATCAAGACGATCAAGCCGATCTGTACGAAAATGTTGTTGTCCAAGTGGGCAAGCCAAACGCCGGTTAACGCAGCCAGGATACACATCGGAACGATCAAAATGATCGCTAACGGTAATAGCCAGCTTTCGTATTGGGCGGCGAGTACAAGGAAGATAAACAAGACGCCCAGCGGGAATGCAAGCTTGGTCAGAATGTCCTTCGACGCCAAGATCTGTTGGTACGTCAACTCGGTCCATTCGTATCCCATCGTTGTGGGAAGCGAGCTGTCCGCCAGGTCTTCCATCATCGTGATCGCCTGGCTCGAGCTAACTCCCGGTGCGGTTGCACCGTTCAGCTCGGCCGAAGGATAGAGATTGTAGTGATTGACGATCGGTGGCCCACTGGTGTTTTCCACCTTGAGCAGCGTGGCTAAGGGAACTCGATTACCATCGGCATTTCGGACTTCCAACTTTCCAATGTCCTCGGCCCGCATGCGATAGCGTGGATCCGCCTGCACATTGACCTGCCAGTTGCGATTTTGAAAGGAGAAATCATTGACGTAGGCCGAGCCCAAGAACGTTTGCAGTGCTAGGTGGACTTCGTCCAGCGATACGTTTTGCGATTTGACCTTTTCACGATCGATTTCAGCATACAACTGTGGCTGAGAGACGCTGAATGTCGAGAACACGCCGACTAACCCCGGCTGATTACGCGACTCGTCGGCCATGTTCTGAACGGCCCCTTGCAGCGCTCGTAGCCCCGCTCCGCGACGGTCTTGAATCTGAAGCTTGAAGCCACCGGTGCTGCCGAGACCTTCGACCGGTGGAGCGCCGAAGACAGCCGTCTGCGCCTCCTGAAACTCGGAGAACTTCTGACGTAGCCTCGCAATCACGGCGGGCGCAGCCAGTTCCGGTTTACCTGCCCGCTCCTCAAATGGCGACAACACGACAAACATGCCGGCTGCGTTCGAGATGTTGGTGTTGAGCAGCGTCGAGTAACCGGCTAAGTCGATGGTGTGGGCGACCCCTTCTGTCTCACGAGCAATCTTGCTCAGCTTTCGTACCAACTGATCACTTCGCTCCAGACTGGCGCCATCGGGAAGCTGTGCGTTGACGACCAAGTATCCTTTGTCCTGTTCCGGGATAAAACCGGCGGGTACGATTTTGAATCCGAGAAAGGTCAGAAACATCATCACGCAGTAAACGCCCAAGACGATCACGAAGGTTCGTAACATCAGACTGACGCACCGACCGTATCCACGAATCGTGACATCGAATCCCCAGTTGAAGCCATCAAAAAATCGGTTGAGAACCCAATTCACAGGATGACTCAAGAACCAGCCGGCCACCGAGCCGACAAAGAACAAAGCAATCCGCAGCCAATCAGGCGCCGTGGGGCCGTGGCCCTTGGCCGCCTGAATGTCCAGACCCGTCCAGTGTGCCACCAGACCCGACAAAAAGACGTAGGCGATCAAGCCGCCAAGAATTGCGATCCCCAAACGCGGAAGCGCCTCGCGCTCCGAAGACGCGTGGCCATGGGCTCCGTCGCCCTTGTCGTGCGGCTTCAGCAGTAGCGCACAAAGAGCGGGGCTGAGGGTCAGCGAATTGAATGCCGAGATCACCGTCGAAGCGGCAATCGTCAAGGCAAATTGCTTAAAGAATTGCCCGCTGATTCCAGCCATGAACGCGGTGGGTACAAACACCGCACAAAGTACCAGCGAAATGGCAATGACCGGCCCCGTGACTTCCTCCATCGCTTTGCGGCAGGCATCACGAGGTTTGAGTCCCGTCGCCATCAGCCGTTCGACGTTCTCAACCACCACGATCGCATCGTCCACCACGATACCAATCGCCAGCACAAGCCCAAACAGCGACAGGTTATTGAGCGAAAAGCCAAACAACGCCATGAACGCGAAGGTACCGATTAAGGATACCGGTACGGCGACCATCGGAATAATCGTGGCTCGCCAATTCTGCAAGAAGACGAGAACAACAATAAACACCAATACGAATGCCTCGATCAGCGTATGGTAAACGCTGGTGATCGATTCGCTCACAAAGACCGTTGTGTCGTATTCAATCTTGTATTTAACGCCCTCAGGAAACCGGGTTTTCAGTTCGGCCATTTTTTCACGAATCGAGGCGGCCGTTTCGAGCGCGTTGGACCCGGGCAATTGGAACACGCCGAGCGTGACAGACGGTTCACCGTCAAGGTAACTGTTCACGTCGTAGTTCTTCGCGCCCAGTTCAATTCCTTTTTCGACGACACGGCCGGCATCATCGTAGGTCTTCTCACGCACCACGTCGCGAAGGTAGACCATTTGGCCTCGCTCGCCACGTTTGACAACGATCTCCTCGAATTGCTCTTCATTCGACAATCGGCCTTGCACGTTCAGCGGAAGCTGAAACGGAACGTTTGCACCCGTTGGGATCGGCGGCTGGCCAATTCGGCCGGCTGCCACTTGCACGTTCTGTTCCTGGATGGCCTGGATCACGTCGCTGGCAGTCATCTGCAGTGACGCAAGCTTATTCGGGTCGAGCCAAATCCGCATACTGTAATCGCGCGGTCCCAGGAAACTGACGTCCCCCACACCCGAGACGCGAGCCAAGTCATCTTTGACGTTCAACAAAGCGAAGTTACTGAGGTAGAGTTGATCGTAACGTCCACCGGGCGAAATCAGGTTGACGCACATCAAGATGCTGGCCGACTTCTTTTTCGTCGTCACGCCAATCCGCTTGACATCTTCTGGCAATTTGGCTTCGGCAACCGCCACACGGTTTTGGACCAACACCTGGGCCGTATCAAGATTCGTGCCAAGTTCAAAAGTGACGTCGAGCATCATCTGACCGTCATTGGTGCACTTGGAAGACATGTACAGCATCCGCTCGACGCCGTTCACTTCCTGCTCGATCGGCGTCGCCACGGTCTCGGCGACCGTAACGGCGTTGGCACCTGGGTAAGTCGCCGTCACCTGAACCGTGGGCGGTGTCACGTCGGGATACTGCGCCACGGGCAACTGTGATACCGCGACTCCACCGAAGATCACGATGACGATGGACAGGACCGAGGCAAAGATGGGACGGTCAATAAAGAAGTGAGAGATCATGTGTGCGGTTCCTGAAGCGATTGATGTCCGTTCGGCACGGAGGAAGGGTCCTTGCGAACGTCAAACTATTCCTCAGCAGGACTGGTCGATTCTTGGATCGGTTCGACCGGGTAGTTGATGCGAGCCCGCTGAAGCCCCATCACGATGATCCGGTCGTCCGACGTGATGGCCGGTTCGTCGCTTCTCCCAGGCAGAATCACCCGTAGCCCGTCGTCCAACAGCTTGGCAGGAGTGATGTCGCGGCGTGTCACCACGTTCTTATCGTCAACGACCAACACGTAGCGTATGTCCTGGTCACTTAGGATCGCCGTATCCGGAATCAGCACAGCATTGTACGGTTCGCCTGCTGGAATTCGAATCTTCACGCGTGAGCCGGGAACAAACAGCCCCTGTTTGTTCTCGACCACGCCTCGCACTTCCACAGTGCCCGTTCCCGAATCGATTCGGTTGTCGGCAAATTCGAGTATTCCCTCGTGAGGAAAATCGCTATCGGAATCAAGTCCGAATCGGAAGGGGATCTTTCGCTCACGTAACGATACCACGGATTCCTCGCCGTCCGCCTGACGGGCTCTCATGTATCGTTGAAGGGTCCGCTCATCAATCGAGAAATAGGCATAGACCGGATTCACCGACACGATCGTAGTCAAAATTGGATCGCTCCCACCTGCGTTGACAAGGTTTCCTTCGGTCAACAATGCCCGACCGATACGTCCTGAGATGGGCGCTGTGATTCGAGAAAATTCCAGGTCCAATTGGTACGTCTTGGCCTCTTCCTGTTTGGCCAGTACCTGGGCCTCAAAGGACCCCGCATCCGCCACCGCCTCTTCGAGTTCTTGCGCGCTGGCAGCGTTCTGCTCTAATAACGATTTGTAGCGGGCAACGATCTTGTCCGCAGCGATTTTCTGGGCTTCGAGGGCTTGGCTTTGGGCAACGGTTTGATCGATCTGGACTTGAAACGGTCTCGGATCGAGTTCAAAAAGCAATTGTCCTTGCTCGACCATCTCACCATCCTGGAAGTGTACCTTTTGGATGTGACCACGAACCCGGGCACGAAGTTCGACAACCTCGGGTGATTCCAGCAGCCCGTTAAACTCATCCTCATCGGTCAATTCCCGCTGGACCGGATGGCCAACGGTAACCTTTGGCGGGGCAGCGGCCGGTTGCTGTACTTCCGTTTTACAGCCGACAGCGACAATCACGAGTGGCCACAGGAGGAACAAACTGATCCAACGCGAGCGTCCCGATGGCAAATCAACACCAGCACGCCGAGCCAACGGCAACGCGATCGTCTTGGAGGGATCAAAACAAAGATCGACCGCGACTTGAGTTTCGGACGCCTTGGATGGCTTCACTGTCATCACCTCTTTTCCAATGGAGAATCTTTTCACAATCAATCAGTAATGTAGTATCGTAAAACCACGAGTCGCCTCGTGCTTCGTCGACAAGCCGTTAACAACTTCCGCAACAGCCCCAACCCTAAAGTTGAATCGGGACAAAGGACGAGCGGTCAGATCATAGCAAATGGTACCACAGAATACCGCCGATTGGAGCCGTTTGGTACAGATGCAATCCTTCGACGCGACGATGACCACGCACCCCGCCGTACCGGACGCTAAGGAACGAGCGATCAATTGCTGTCGTAGTGCATTTCGCAAGAAATCCCTCCTGCACACTGGAATTCTGGCGAATCCCATTACGAAATCTAACACTTATTTTTCGCACGATGCTAACGTGTGTCAGCCGATTCCAGTGCACGTCTCGCCAGTTCAGGATTGATACTGGAGACGGCATCGAAATGCGTCAGATGAATCTTTCCGGTCAGTTGGTGAATGAAATGCGATCGCTTTAGCCTGTCCATGACCGGTCCTTTCACCTCGGACAGATGCAGTGTGATGCCGCCATCTTTTAGACGGGCGTTGACGGCTTCGAGGCTTTCAAGTGCGGAAGCATCGATCGTATTCACGGCGGGGCACTCCAGGATGACGTGACGAACCGTTGACTCCGCTGCGACCGCTTGGTTGATATAGTCTTCGATAAAGCGCGCATTTGGAAAATAGAGGCTCGCGTCAATCCGCAGCGACAGTATCTCGGGGTCCGTCACGACATCATGCCGATCCCTGTTTCGAAAGTTCATGGTTCCGGGGATCTGGCCCACCGTGGCCACATGCGGTCTTGAAGTGCGATAAAGATGCAAGAAAATCGATAGCCCGACACCCGCCAGCAGTCCTATTTCGACTCCCTCAACCAGCGTCAACAAGATCGTGGTGATCATGGCCGCGGCGTCGGATCGCGAGTAATGCCAAGTCTGTTTGATTGCAGCCAGGTCCACCAAGGACAAAACAGCAACAATGATGGTCGCGGACAAGGTCGCATTGGGCAAAAAGTAGAGGAGCGGTGTGAGAAACAACGTGGCCATCGCGATGCCGATCGCCGTAAAGGCACCCGCCGCCGGAGTCTCTGCACCGGCATCAAAATTCACGACCGATCGCGAAAACCCCCCCGTGACGGGAAATCCACCAGAGACAGCCGAACCGAAATTTGACATGCCCAAAGCAATCAATTCTTGGTCTGGATCCACTCGCTGACGGCGTTTGGCCGCGAGCGTGAGTGCGACCGAAATCGACTCGACATAGCCAACGATCGAGATCAGCAGTGCAGGAACAAGCAGCTTTGCCCAAAGCGATAGCTCCATTGGAGGCATCGAGAATTTCGGCAATCCTTTTGGAACCGTGCCGACAATCTTGACACCCTGTTCCGAGAGTCCAAAGCCCCAAACCGCAGCCGTCGTCACCGCGATCGCGACCACGGGCCCGACCTTGGCCAATAGATCCGCAGCACGTTCACTTAGACCGAATTTCAATAATAACGGCTTTAGCCCGCTACGCACCCAGAACAGAAACACCAACGACGCGATTCCGATTACGGTGGTGTAGGGATTGATGTTTCCTAGATTTGGTATCATCGATTGAACCACATCGACGAAACTTTCGCCGTGCGCGTCGATACCCAGTACCGGCGCAAGCTGACCCGCTGCGATCTGGATGCCCGAGGCCGTGATGAACCCAGAGATGACGGGATGGCTCAAGAAATTAGCCAGGAACCCTAATCGTAGCAGCCCCATCGCGAGCAGTAGCAAACCGGAGATCGCCGCAAGCGCAATCGTGGCGCCAAGGTACTCAGGGGTTCCTTGCGAAGCGATCGTCGCAGCCGCTGCCGCCGTCATCAAGCTGGCCACGGCAACGGGGCCGACCGCCAATGCGCGAGAGGTGCCAAAGATTGCATACAAAATCAACGGTGCCATCGACGCATACAATCCAACCTCGGGCGGAAGCCCAGCCAGCAGCGCGTAGGCCAACGACTGCGGGATTAGCATGACCGTGACAATCCCAGCGACGAGCAGATCGTTGGTAAACGTTCTGCTGGTGTATTTGGCTCCCCATTCCAGGATGGGCAGGTAGCGGCGAAGTCGGTTCATGAGATTCATGCTGTATCCGTTCCGGTTGTCTGTACCTCGACTTGTTTGCAGAACCACTGCGCCGCAGCGAACGCGACCATCACCGACAATGGAACCACGAGCACGACCATGACGACCAAGTCCGGGTCGGGGTTCGGAATCGCCATCAGCACCGCAAACACCGCAGCGATATTGCGTGTGCCGATGCCCAAGCCCATGATGCTTCTTTGGTTCTGTTTCAATCCAAACCCAAACTTGTAAGACAACAAAGTCATTCCGCCGAGAAACAGAAGTTGTGCACCGATCGCAAAGCCGCCCATCGAGTTGAGCATTCCCTTGCCATAGAGCACGAGTACCAGGATCAACACGGTCAGCGTAGCGATTCCAGCAATTCGCTTGACCAGCGGAAATAGCTTGTCTGCTGCGATCGGCTTGTAGACTCGTATCGTGATGCCGGCTAGCAGCGGAATCAGAACGAGCGTGATCAGCGGCTTCGCAATTGCCCAGGCGCTAACCGAAATCCCCTTGACCATCAGCGGCACCATCAATGGCATGAGCAATACTGTGCCAATTGCTGTCAGTAGTAAGAACGCAGCCGCAAAGGCCACGTCTCCACGGGCTTTTCGGACCACCAGCGGATAGAAAGGCGCACAAGGTGCAGGGCCAGCCAACAGCAGTCCCATGGCATAGGGTTCTGACAGCGGAAGGATCTTGGTAATCAGATACGCTAGCGCCGGACCAACCAACCAACTCCAGACAATCACCAGAGTCACGAATCGCGGGTTTCGCAATGCCTTGATGGCGTCGGGTACGTTCAATTCCAATCCCATCGCCGCCAAATTTCCAACCGTGAAAACCACGACGGCGAGGTTAAAGATGTCTTCAATGCTCATTGCGTCTTGCCTTTGAATTCGAGCGTATCATAACGATTGTGTCGTTTTGCTGGCGGGTTTCTTCATCCCTGCAGCCAACAGGATCCAACCACCGATCAATGATCCCGTCAGCGGCCAGGGGACTCCAACGACAATCCCGGAAACAAGTGCTTTCACCAGAGCTCTCCAGAACGGATCTTTGGCAACCCTTCTCTGAAGAACCAGTGTGCCGGCTGCCCCCAACACAAAACCAACCACCACGACGATCGGTGTCGCCAGTCCCGCAGTCAGCAAGTTCGACGAAAACAGCAGCCAGTCCAAGGCGAGAATCCAGATCCCGGAAACCGGCAGCAACAATCCGCGGTTCGGGTCAAGCCACCAACGAACTTGCCCACTCGCTTGCTCAGTCAAAGATTGTTGTGGCGATTCCGAGTTCTGTTTGGTCATGCTGATCGGTCCTGTTGTTCTGCTATTTGAACGGGTTGTACCTTGCCGACAAACTGCGGTCCAAAAGATAAGGCAAGACTAACTGGACAGCGCTACTTTGTGAGCGGCAAGGCACTAGCCGCCGGTTATGCACACGAAATACCGGCGACTAGCGTCTTGCCGCTCAGTCCGAGATTGATTCGGGAAATTTCAGTAAATCGCCCACGAGGTGGCGCTGCCCAGCTAAACGAAAGATTCTAAGGTTTGGTTTGCTTTGAGGCGCCTTCTGCAAGAATGATTCTTTCCGGATCGATGCCGTAGGTCCAGGGCGCGGAGTTCTTCCAGCCGTTCCTCATTCGCTTTCCAAGAAAGACGCTGCCAGGATCTTCAACCTTATCTCCTTCCATTCCGTCGGTGATGTTAAAGACATTTTTGAAGCCTGCTGACGCGAGTTGATTCACAGCCATGGCAGAGCGGCCCCCAGAGCGGCACATGACCAACAGCGTGTCGGTGGGGCCGGCCAGTCGTTTGACCTCCGCGACAAAATTGGGATTCATCTTCGCACCGTGTTCCGTTTTGCCATCTTTCCTTTGGTAGGTCACAAACGCCACGGGAATATTCCAGGCCATTTCCGCGTGACCAACAAATGCGTACTCTTCAGGCGTCCTCACATCAATTACCTTGACGCCATCCGGCGCAGCCTTCCACATTTCGTAGGCTTCCGCGGCGGTCACATAGAGACCAAGCGCTGTTTGTTTTTCCTTCGGAAGTTCACTTATGGTTTCCTGTCCAATGGCACTCGGTGTGGCGACCGCTGCAAAGATGCCAACCAGACTGAATAGCAACAGAACGAGGGCCGGGCGGCTTCTGCATATTCCAGCGTGTTCTTTTGGTTGCATCAGGGATTTCTCATCGTAGAAGTTCTGACGGGCAAGCGTTGA
The DNA here is from genome assembly GCF_007860135.1 of Novipirellula artificiosorum. Taxonomy (NCBI): domain Bacteria; kingdom Pseudomonadati; phylum Planctomycetota; class Planctomycetia; order Pirellulales; family Pirellulaceae; genus Novipirellula; species Novipirellula artificiosorum. Next base: position 16,742 of record NZ_SJPV01000020.1, on the reverse strand, counting down.
TTTGATGTTTGACTTTCGGCGGGCGGTCATCGAACGAGCACAAGCCTGACAAATAGGCCACTGGTTTGCAGGGCCAGCCTTGTCGAATCGTTTGGTTCGCTATTGTTTTGTTCTTGTTTATCGGATCTTTAGCGCCAGGTCACATCGGAGGCCTTCCTTGCGGGAATACGGTGGTATTGCTCAGCCGGATAACCGGTCACGAAGGATCCATAAGGAACGTAACCTTCCGGCATGTGCAATGCCTCCATGAGCGGTGGGTAGGCTTGACTGGCGGTATTGATACTTCCGGTAAAGGTGGTCCCCAAACCGAGTCCGGTTGCTGCCAATTGACAATAGTTAATGGCAATCATGGCAGCCGGCGCCGCTGTCCGTTCGTCTTTTGGTCCATAGGCCTGGATAACGCAGGGAGCCCCCCTGGAAATGCGATCGATGCCACCATCCCACGCTTCGACAAACACTTCGAGATTGGCTTCCTGGTAGAGCGCTGCGTTCGACTCTTTGACTTGCTTCATCCAGTCGATTGTCATCCCTGAGATCCGGTGAACCTCGGCCGCATCGTTGATCACAAGCCAACGAATGACCTGGCGGTTCGCTCCGTTCGGCGCCCAACGAGCAGCATCCAACATTTGCAGGATCTTCTCTTTCTCGACGGGTTTGTTGATATAGCCACGGACAGAACGCCGTGAAACCAGGAATTGTCGGACCCGGTCCCATCTGGGAATAAGATGAATATCGATCGGCTCGCAATCCTCAGGCCCCATCGACCGCTGATGCATGGCACCGGTCGGGCAAATAGCGACACAGTGACCACAGTCAATGCACAAATCCCAAGAGTTATCGATAGGAACGGGAAAATCTTTTTTCGTGATCAAACCACCTGGGCATGCTCTGATGCAACTGCCGCAGGTAATGCATAAACTCTCATCAACTTTGATGATTGCATCCATGGTGTAGCTGGTATTCATGTTTCTTGCTGCTGTTGAATGGATGTGTTGTTCTGCGCGCAAAGTGGTGTCTTAGAAATCCGGATCCGGAAACGTCGGCTCCCGGCCTTCCGTGAAAGCTCGAATGCCCTCGACGCGGTCGGGATGAACGACCGAGCGCCAGTGCTCATCCATCATGATCGCGACGGCCTGCTCCACCGGTTCACCCTGTCCCATTTGAACGGCACGCTTGACCGCCTGCACCGCTGTCGGTGAGTTGTCGGCAATCCGTTCCGCGATGCGGAGCACCTCCTCCATGAGTTTGTCGCTGGGGTGGAGTTCGTTAACCATGCCCAACCGGTGCGCCTCCTGAGCCGTGATCGGATCGCCGGTCATGAGCATCTGCATGGCCCTGCCCGGAGGGAGCACGCGGGGCAGCAGCACTGGCGAGCCGCCGCCGGCCGACAGGCCCACCATCGCCTCGGGTTGGCCAAAGACGGCATCGTCGGAGGCGATGATGAAGTCTGTGCTGATGGCCATCTCGCAGCCGCCGCCGTATGCCATCCCGTGGACGGCAGCGATAATGGGCCGACGCAACTGGCGCAGCGTGTAAAGCACGCGATCAAAAACCTGGCGTTGCCGCAGCCATTGTTCTTTGGTCATCTCATTACGCTGGTACAGGTCGCCGCCCACCGAGAAGGCTCGGTCTCCCGCTCCGGTCAGGATGGCGACACGCACGGAGGAACGGGCTGCGATCGTCTCGAGGACTTCGATCAGTTGCGCGGCCAGTTCCGTTGTGATGGCGTTATCGGCATGCGGGCGATTGAGGGTGATGATCGCCACGCGCCCGTCAGAGACGAACTCGACCAGGACGAGTTGATCGGGCTCCGGCACATCAGCCGGTTTACGGTAACCGAGTTGCTGCATCCGCGTATTTTTCTTATCTGTCACGTTCTTCTCTTCAACATTCTTGATCGTGCATGCTGTAAGGACGCCGGGGCCGCAACAGGCCGGTTTCCCGGTATCCGTCGTGTGCTTCGCCATCATCCTTACCTTTTTTTTGATTTCAAACTTCCCGCTTCTGCCGACCCATTGGGAAGGCAGAACGGGACTGAAGTGTTCCAGACTACCCTATCCGTGCCGCCGGAGCCTTGGGAAGCTTCTCCCCGGTCTTCTTCACCCACTGCTCGTTGAGCAACTCTTTCGCCGCCTGCTCGAGGAACTCCGGCGCGGCCCACTGCTGCACATCGAAGTCGTTCTTGATGTAGCCGTGGCTAAGCATGAAGTCCTTTCCGATCTCCACGGAGGCCAAGTTCTGCGGCGACAGGTTGGGCACCATGTCGATGTGCTCGATCCCGCGGTAGGTGTGCTCGACGTCCAGGTAGAGGGTCGTGCGGTCGAGGATCTCTGCTGCGGCATGCTTGTGCTCGTTGGCCCAGCGTCCAACCTTGATCATGCCCTTCATGTATGCCACGACGAGTTCAGGGTGCTTCTCGGCCATGACCTCGGTGCAGGTGATGGCCGCGGGGATGTTGGCCACCTGCAGGGTCCAGTCCGGATAACGGGACAGATCTTCGATCGCTTTGAACTTGCCCGTCGCTTCCTGCAGTTGCTGGAAGACTTTGCTTTGCGTGTAGATCGCATCGACAACGCCTGTCTCCAGCGCGGGCTCCAACGGACGCTGGGACAAGTCGTGCTTGTGGTCGCGCATGGTCTGCAATTCGGACGGGTTTTCGATGGGGTTCAGCATTTCGGGATCGTTGTACCAATCGTCCGCGTAGGGGAACTCCAAGATCTCGACGTCTTCCCTAGTCATGCCGTTCATCCGCAGCATCAACTCGATGCCCTGTTCCTCCTGGATGCGCCACCAATCGTTCTTGATGGTGTTGAGGCTCTTGGAGAGGCCGATCTTCTTGCCTTTCAGGTCGATCATCCGGTAGATGTCGTCCCGGGCGCGCACCATCATGCAGCCGCCCTCGTGCGGAGCATGCGTCACCCCCAACAGTCGGGTCCGGCGGAGGTCCGCGTGAACGGCGATGGGCGGAAACAGGCCGCCGAAGCGGATCAGGTTGTCCAGGTTGTGGATGTAGTGCGGATACCAGTCGTTTTCACCGACGGAACGGAGGTAGGCAAACTTCACGCCGATCTTCTTGAACTCCTCCCTGGTCCAACCCAGATCCTGATCGACGTTAGCGGCGGATATGAGCACGCAGTTGGTGTACCAGACCTCGTTCCAGTCCAATGGAGCTGTGCTCAGTTTTGTATTTTCGAACGTCGTCTCCTTGATCTGCGGTGCCGCTTTTGAGAGATCGGCGGCAGAACCTGCTGTCGGTTCTCCGCTTTTGTCTGTTTTGTCAGACATCGTTGTGGCTTCCGGTTGATTCATTGCCCATCACCGGACCGGCGGTGATGGTGATTGGTTCATGAACGAGGCCCGGTCGCCTTGAGTTGAAGGGCTAGCCGAGCTTTCCTCCGCCTGCCAGTGGGTCCGCAGCTTCGGGAAGCTTGGCGGTGCTCCGCTTCTTCCATTCCTCCTCCAGCAGTTCCCGACCGGCTTGTTCGAGGAACTCGGGCGCGGCCCATTCGCTCACATCGAAGTCGTTCTTGATGTAGCCGTGGCTGAACATGAAGTTCTTGCCGATTTCGACGGAGGCCACGTTCAAAAGGGAGAGGTTCGGCACGAGGTCCACGTCCCGGATTCCCTGGTAGGTGTGCTCGACATCGCGGTAGAAGGTCTGCTGGTCGAGAATCTCCGCCGCGGCGCGCTTGTTCTCATTGGCCCAGCGACCGGCCCGAATCATGCCCTTCATGAAGGTGACGGCGAGTTCGGGGTGCTTGTCAGCCATGACCTTGGTGCAGGTGATGGCAGCGGGAATGTTGGCTACCTGCAGACGCCAGTCCGGATAGCGGGAGAGGTCCTCGATCGCCGCGAACTTACCTGTATCCTCGGAGAGCTGCTGGAGCGGCTTGGTCTGCGTGTACATCGCATCGATGGTACCTTTTTCCAGAGCGCTTTCCAGCGGGCGGAAGGCCAGGTCGTGCTTGTGGTCGCGTTTGAGCCACAGGTCGATCGAGAGCTCCATGACCGACGACTTCAACATTTCCGGATCGTTGTACCAGTCGTCGGCATAGGGAAACTCGACGAGCTCGATGTCGTCCATGGTCATGTCGTTCATCCGGAGCATGAGTTCGATCCCTTGGTGCTCCTGAATGCGCCACCAATCGTCCTTGATCTTGTTCATGCTCTTGGAGAGACCGATCTTCTTGCCTTTCAGATCGGACATCTTGTAGATGTCATCTCCAGAACGCACCATCATCACGCCGCCCTCGGCAGGCATCTGCGTGACACCCAAAAGGCAGGTCTCTTTGAGGTTTCCGCGAACATCGATGGCCGGGAATAGTCCGCCGAAGCGGATCAGGTTGTCCATGTTGTGGATGTAATGCGGATACCAGTCGTTTTCGGGGGTGGAACGCAGGTAGCGATAGTTCACCCCGATCTTCTTGAACTCCTTCTTGGTCAAGCCGATGCCTTCGTCGACATTCGACGCCGAAACGAGCGGGCAGTTGGTGTAATAGACCTCTTTCCAGTTCAGCTTCACCTTGTTGAGCTTGGTGTTGGCATAGGTGGTTTCTTTGATTTTATTGGCCATTTTTGAACTGCTCCCTTTTTGCCTTTTTGTCACTTTTTCAACATTCTGCTGTTCCGAAGCCTTCTTGTCGTCGCTCTCGTGTGGTTGCGATGTTCCCTTTTCATCCAGCTTGGCAATCACCAGCTCGGCAATAGAAGTAAGCTCTTCTTCCAGATGGGGATGCGCTGCCGCCAACTCAGCGATTCTATCCAACCCTCCACCCAGCTCCGAGTGCGCCGACTTCCCCTTTTTTTGGGTGTCGGAATTCTTTGGACGTTTGGCTTTCGACATAGTGATTTTGCTCCGATTTTTCCGTTTCGTAGACTTGCATTAGCGCTGAACCCGCTGGATTTCCGCGTTCGAGTCTAGCAGACGCGAAAAACGGAGACCATTCGTAGAACTACGACATGGGCATTGCGCAAAACGCAACGCTAGCCTTCACATTGAGGCGATTGCTTGGCTGATTTGGGTGGGAACTTATCGAGCATCTGGAAGATTGCCCGATGCGTTCTTCGAGCCCGCTCCTTTTCACTGACTTCGACAACGATGTCCGCCATGGCCACGGCCTGCCAAACGTCATCGGTCGTCGCATCCACCACCTCGATCAACAGTGAACCTCTGGCAAAGGTTGCCATTTCGTCGACCTGATCGTGTCTTAACGCGGTCCTCAGGGCTGTGCCCCATTTGTGGCCATCGGGTTCGTCAAAGGCTTCCCCCAGAGTGAAGAGTTCGACGTGGTCGTCCAGAGCACAAAAGACAGTGATCAAAATGTCTGCAACCTCTTGTTCCGCGAGTTGAAACTGCTTCAGTGCTAATGCCTCCGTCAGACATTTTCGAATGCGTGTCTCGGCTTGCTCTGCCATGGCTTCCATGCCCGGCTTTAGATTATGCTCAAACCCGATAAAGGCAAACGTCCCGCTACGAGGGAACCTTGAAGCACTACTATAAGTACACGCCGTGGTCATCTCGCCACCGCGCCGAACGTAAACCGTTTTTGAATTCGCTTTGCTGCCCACAAACACGACTGTTTCACCTTCCATGTTTGCCGTCGCATCCACGATCGGACTGCCGGGCATCAGTTTCGATACGGCATCACGAACGCTCTGCGGAATCAAGGCTCCACTAATGGTACTGCTCGTTGAACAGAGTACGACGATAACGAGTACGACGCCAATGATGATGAAAGTTTCCAAGGTTCATCTTCTTCTTGCAGTTATCGGAAACACAATGCTGGTAAATGATCCACTCAAATATACTCAAGTTTCCTAGTCTTCGCTGGGGACCTCTTCTTCACGGGGCACAGCTTTTTCACTTAGCTGTTCACAACCATGGAAAACCTCGGTGCCATCAACGGCATTAAGTACTCAGGGGGCTTTTAGGCAGAATCATCCGCTCGGGAGTGAGCTTTTTTGTCCACGGGCAGCCCGAGTTTTTCCAGCCGCCCTGAGCCGAACTATCTGAATCTCCGTTTCCATCTCCCTCCATGCCGTCGATGATGTTATGGACCTTGGTGAATCCGGCATTCGCAAGCAAATTGCAGGCAATGGCACTGCGCCCGCCTGAACGGCAAGTGACATAAATCGTGTCATCGGGCTTTGCAACTTCCAACACCCGCGAGACAAAGTCCGGCAGCATGGTCATCGGAAACTTGCCCTTTTCTGCATCCCATGCGTAGCTTTGTGCGACAACGGGGACCAACCATGCCATCGGTGGATGTCCGACGAAGAGGAATTCTTCGGGTGTGCGAACATCCAGAATCTTCACGTTGTCGGGATCGGCCTGCCAGCTTGCATAGGCTTCTTGCGCCGTCACATAGAGACCCAAAACGGTTTGCTTTGCTTTCGGAACGGAGGGTATTTCCTCTGACATTGGTGTCTCTTTCTCTCTTGATTTCCAAATCGTTACGGATTGGTTTCGGGAAATGGTTTCTAGCGGGACATCGCCCGCTTGTCATTCAGTGAGCGCCTTGCAGCTCACCCAAAGTAGCGCTGTCCAGTTAGGGAGCTGTGCTTACCAGCGTTCGTCCGAATGCTTCGTCGATGATCGCTTGAAGATGCTTGACCAGATCATCCGACGGTGACTGGAAATCCGCCAGTTCGTAAACCTTGCCGAGGAAGTCGTACTTGCCCAAACCAAATCGGTGATACGGCAACAACTCGTAATCGATCACGTTCTTGTGGGGACGAATGAACGCCAACACCGCTCGGATGTGTTCCTCATCGGCATTGACTCCTGGGATCAGCGGCGTCCGCGCGATGAAGTCGATATCAGGGAAGGTTTCGTAGGCTCGCTTGAAGTTGTTGAGGATGCGTTTGTTGTCCACGCCAGTCCATTTCTTGTGCCGATCTGGGATCGTCAGCTTGTGGTCATGCAACATCGTGTCGACGTGTGGCAGCACCTTCTCGACGAACTCCCAGGGAACATTGCATGCCGTTTCGACGGCCGTATTGATGCCACGATTGTGTGCTTCTTCCAGCAATGCGGCGCTGAAATCGGGTTGCAACATGCATTCCCCGCCGCTGAGCGTCATGCCCCCGCCGGTGTTGTGGTAGAAGGAGGCGTCTTTCTCCACTTCGTTTAATACTTGGTCGACAGTCATCTCTTCGCCGAACATATACAGAGCGTCTGTTGGACAGAGCGTGGTGTGCTCGGCCGTGCAGCCACTGGCCAGATCCCAGTTCACATGGACTTTGTCATCCGGCCCATCGAGCGTGTAGAAGGCGCCCTGAGGGAAAGGATCTTTCAAGCACGCACCGCATTCCTTTTTGCCGACGCACAGTTTGGGGTCATAGCCAAGTTCAGGCTTGGGGCGGATGCTTTCAGGGTTACTGCACCACTTGCAACGCAACGAACAGCCCTTGAGGAAAACGCTGGTGCGAGTGCCGGGGCCGTCATGGCTGCAATAACGCTGGATGTTCAGGACTCGGCCAGTTAGAGCGGCGTTTTTGGTCGTTGGGCTCATGATTGTTTCCCTCCAAAATAGATGCCAAGGGAACGGGCAATCTGAATGAACTCGTTGTTCTCAGTCACCGTTCTGACTTTGTTGATCGCGTCCTCCAGCGGTACATACTTGATGTCAGGTGGAACAAAGGCGACCATTGCACCGTCCTTGCCGGCCTCGAGGGCGTTGACTGCTGCAGCGCCATACGCCAAGCCCAACTGACGGTCCACGGCGGATGAAGCACCTCCGCGGACCCAAGGTCCGAGCACCATGGACTTGGCAGCCAAAGCCGTGCGTTGTTGAAGTCCATTGGCAACGGTCTCTGCAGCAAATCCTGAGCGGTTGATGGTGTGCGCCCCACTCGGTTCGGTGGCCATGGGTGACAGAGATGCCTTCAGTGAATTGACGGCGGGTTCAGAGTCGGCAGGTTTCGCGTCCTCCACGAATCGGGCACCCTGGGCGACCACGATCAAGCCAAAAGGACGCTGGGCGTTGACCCGCGACTGCAGTTCGGCTGCCAGTTCATCGAGCTTGCACGGAATTTCGGGGATCACCACTGCATCGGCACCGGCGGCGATACCGGACTGCAAAGCGAGCCAGCCAGCTTGCTCGCCGAGCACTTCGACAACGAAGACCTGCTGCGATGCTTGTGCCGCCTGTCGTGCACGATCGAGCATTTCGATGGTGAAGCTCAGCGTGCTGTTGAAACCAAAGGAGACCATCGTTGATGCAATGTCGTTCTCGATCGATCGCGGCACGCAGATCGTATTCAGGCCTTTCTGATTCAGCTTAAAGAGAATACTCAATCCCTGCATGCCCACGACAGAAATCACCGCATCGATGCCTTCCTGCTTGAGCGTGGCCAGCAGTTGATCCGACATGTCGCGTTCCTCCAGCATGCCGTATTCATCTTCGCACCTCACGTGAAATGGATCGACGCGGCGGGACATGCCCAGCAGGCGGCTTCCGGAGGGATCGAGGTTGTCGATCAGTGCCGGACTCAGTGGCAGTATCCCACCCTCGTCGTATTGATCCGGGTTCAAAACTCCGCTAAACCCGTCGCGGATTCCGACAAGCTCCCACCCCAGTCTCGTGGCCGCCAGCGCCGCGCCCTTGATCACCGCATTCAGTCCTGGCACGAAGCCAGCCCCCACGTTGATCGCAATTCGTCTCTTTTCCCTATTCATTGTCGTGACCTGTGTTTTAATGATAATGGACGATCCGGTACGGCGTGGCGTAGCGACACGCCGTACCAGTCCCGTTAAACGTCACTAGCAACGCTGCAAAGTGCGTTCGATCACTTCGTTCTGCACGCCCACATGGAGTTGGGTAAAAAACGCGCTGAATCCTGCAACACGAACCACGAGGTCACGATAGTTTTCCGGATGTTTCTGTGCATCTCTCAGCATCTCCGTATCCAGCACATTGAACTGAGCGTGATAGCCACCGTTTTGGAACAAGGTTCTGACCAGGTTCAGCACGCTGTCCCGGCCTTTCCGCGTCTTTAATTGATCTGGCGGGAGCTTCAGGTTCATATGCGTTGCACACCACTTGACGGGATCGTTACCCTTGGTTGCAGACATTATCAGCGCGGTAGCGCCGTGGGTGTCGGTCCCCGGCATGGCAGACAAACTTCCATCGGTGAGCGCCACACCGGCTCTCTTGCCGGTGGGCAATGCGCCGGTCACCAAGCCCATCAGGTTGTGCACGCTCTTGGTGTACTGGTCCATCGAGGTCTTGATGTCCTTGCTGATGTAGTTGCCACCGCCGTCTACACTTTCAAATGCACGCAATACGCTGTCATTCACCCTGCGAACCATGAAGTCCACTTCATCGATATCGTTGCCGTATTTGGGTACATCCTCGTAGCACATCTTATGGACCTTTTCGTATTCCCCTTCGAAATTGGCCGCCAGGGCTTTCTTGAGTTCAGCCATGGGCAGCTTCTTCTTGTCGAATACGAGATCCTTGATGGCCATCAGTCCATTCCCCGCATCCACTGCTCCGACAGAGATCTGGGCGACCGTGTAATAGTTGGCGCCGCCTTTCCAGGTTTCGAGGCCGGTTTCAATGCAGCCCTTGGTCAGGATGGATCGCCAGGTACAGGGCAGGAAGTCGGCATTCAGCATGCTCGCAATCCAGGCTCCCCGGCGGAGAACATCTTCAGCGAATTGAAGCTGCCCTTCAAATGCCGCATACAGCTCCTCAAAGTCCTTGAAGGTCTCTGGATCGCCTGTCTTGGGCCCGACCTGCTTTTTGGTGCGAGGATCGAAGCCGTTGTTCAGGGTTAGCTCGAGCACCTTGCCGAGATTAGGCTGTCCCTCCACCGGATGACCTGTTTCATAGGGGATGTAACTCCCCACGCACGCCCCGACACAGGTCCGCCTGGCCTTACCGAGGGGAAGAGCGCCATTTCTCTCCGTGTTCCCCCACAGGTACAGTGCCCGCTCTACCATCACGTCGGCATTAACGAACTGGGGCATGCCGACCCCGGTACCGATACAATCGAGCACTTTTTCGAGGAATTTGCCCGGCGTTTTAGGGGTGAGTGCACAGGACAATGGTGGCTGGGGGAAAGATAGATAGGTGCAGGCATCGAGGATCACGTAGTCCATCTCCGCCGTGGCATCTCCCCCCTCTTCGGTATAGCCCGCAAGGGTAATACTTTGCCCCAGGTCGGCAGAGTTCTGCAGGGCAACTTTCTCGCCGTAGTAATAGTTAATCTCATTCAACCTGACAACGAGGTTCTGGAACATAAAGACGGCATCGTCATAGTCAATCAGCCCGGCATCCTTGTCGGCTTGGTAGTAGGGCTGCAGGTTCTGGCCCAGGTAGGCCTCTGAATATCCGCAGCCGACCTGCTCAAGTTCTGCGGCCAGGTGACAGAAGAAATGGCACTGCATGACCTCCCGCAGGTTGCGGGCCGGGTGCTCGGGCACATGCTCGCAGGTCTCGGCAATGGCGATCAATTCCGCCTTGCGGACTTCGTCTTTCTCCTTAGCAGCCATTTCGCGAGCCAACTCGGCATAACGGTTCGCCCAGCGGATCATCGCTTTCATCACAATGAGACTGGCCTGGTAGAAGTAAAGTTTGTCTGTGTTCTCCAGACGCATTTCCAGGGACATCATCCGCTCTTCGACATCCTTGATGACACTGGCAAGACCCTGCTGGTAAACCATCGGGTAGTTGAGATTGCCGCCGCCACCCGGCCAGTCATGGAACGGAACAACGAGACCAGATTCGTAGCACGGGGCCGGATCGAAACCATATCGCTGTTGGAATATGGATTCCGTCCGGCTCTTCAGCCCACGCTCGTCCCAGTACTCGAGCGCCCATGCATTGGCTTCTTTGTCTTCCTTGGTTTTCGATTTTTCAACGGTTTTCTCTTCCTTCATCCACAGGACGTTCCACTCGGGATTGGGGTAGATAGCCTTGTAGCTTCCTGCCATGGCACCCACGAAGAGGTTGTCATCAATGAAAAGCTTTTTGCGTTCCAACAGAGCCGCCAGGAACTTGGCACGCCGCAGGATCTGTACGTCACCGGGCGTCGCTTCATACACCTCTTTCATGATCCTGATCCGCTCGAAATCAAGCTCCTGAGGTGTACTTCTGTTGCGCTCTTTCAGCCGATCGATTCGAGCGTCATCTGCCGTGACTCGTGCTGTGTTTTCGTTCTGAGTTGCCGTGCTATTCGTCATTTCATGGTTCCTATGGTTCGGTACTGTGTTGATGCCCGTGATCCGCTACGTGGCTGGGGCTTCCAGCCCCAGATCAAAACCGACTGAGGCTGGAAGCCACAGCCACAGTAGATTGCGGCGAAGCCGCCTTATCCAGCTATGACACTGCGTGCGTTCGGGCCAACATGCCGCCGGAAACGATCTTGGCCTTGAATCCGTTTTGCAACAGAATGCGAACTGCATAGTAGGCACGCTGCGCTGAACGACAAATCACATGGATCTCGCGGTTGCGAGGTAGCTCGTCAAGACGCGAACGAAGTTGGCCGAGCGGTATGTTGATCGCACCGGAAACTTGTTCGATCGCCAACTCCACCGGCTCGCGCACATCAAGCAGGAATTCACAGCCAGTGGTTTCCCAATGACACACCGGCATATCACCGCGCAGAATGTTGCCTGCGACCATCCCCGCAAAATTCACTGGATCCTTGGCACTGCCGAACTGAGGTGCATAGCAAAGCTCGGATTCCTCGAGATCGTAGACGGTCGCACCAAGCTGGATCGCCATCGCTATAGCGCTGATGCGTTTGTCCACCGCAGGTCCGTCTTCACCGATCGCTTGTGCACCCAAAACCAGTCCACTGGATTTGCGAAAAATCACCTTTAGGCCCAGCATCTTGGCACCGGGATAGTAACCGGCGTGCGCGTTCGGGTAGAGGTAAATCTTTTCGTAGTCGTCGTCACCGAGTCGCTTCAACGTCTTCTCGCTGGCCCCGGTCCAAGCCGCTGCGCCTCCGAACAAACCGATGATCGAAGTCCCTTGGGTTCCGCGGTACTTTGAATCGCGTCCGGCAATCACATCGGCTGCGATTCGGCCCTGGCGGTTCGCCGGTCCTGCCAGCGCGACGAGGCTCCACTTACCGGTAACAAAATCCTTCACTTCGATCGCGTCACCAACCGCGTAAATGTTGGGATCACTTGTCTGCATCGAATCGTTAACACGAATCCCACCACGCTCGCCGATCTCAATCCCAGCGGTTTGGGCTAGCTTCGTCTCGGGTCGTACACCGATGGCAAAAATGACAATGTCGGCTGGATAGGTCTTTCCTGACGCTGTTTGGACCTCGATGCCACCGTTGTCCAGTTGGCTAAACCCCGCCGCTCCGTCTCCGAACACGACATGCACGCCGTGCCTTGTTAAATGATTCTCAATGACAAGAGCCATCTCGGGATCGAGCGGTCCGAGCACTTGAGTTCCCCTTTGGATGACCTTCACTTCGAGGCCAAGATGCGTCAAGTTTTCCGCCATTTCGAGACCGATGAAACCGCCACCGACGACCACCGCTCGTCGCGTCGGTTTGGCCATTTGCATGCCGGTATAGTTAGCCATCCCAGTTAAAAATGTCGTCCCGCTTTCGATCCATTGGCGGATCGTTCGCGCATCGGGCACGGTCCGAACATGAAAGATCCCCGGCAAATCGACGCCTGGCAGCGGCGGGCAAAGCGATGGGGCACCAGGGGAAAGAACCAGTTTGTCGTAGGACTCGGTCGTGGTTTCGCCGGTTAAGACATTCCGCAGTTGGACCGTTTTGTCCTTTGCGGAAATCGACACGGCTTCGCAGTTGGTGCGCACGTCGATTGCAAACTGTTCACGAAACAGTCTCTCACTGGCGACCAACAGGCTCGCTTCTTTTTCGATCACGCCGCTGACGTGGTACGGCAAGCCACAGTTCGCGTAGGAAACATAAGGTCCACGCTCGACCATCAAGATCTCTGCCTTTTCGTCAAGGCGGCGCAAACGTGCGGCACAGGAAGCACCGCCGGCGACACCACCTACAATGATAACTTTCATGCGTCGCATTCCTTCTCTTTTTGAGTCAATCAGTTTGTTGGTGCTATGCAGCATCACTCGGTCTGGCTTGGACGTCTATTCGCAAAACTACGACACTCACATTGCGCAATGCGCACTCGCTCTCTCCGAGATTCGTGCAGTTGCTCGGTTGTGGTCACCTAAAACACGTGTTCCCAGGCTCCCGTCCAACGCCGTGAACGATCTATTAATGCTCGAGATTTCGCTTGAATCGGCCATCGCCCTTAAGGACCTGCACGGTGGAAGCATGGGGGGGTTGGGCTAAGATCGCACTGCAGGATGTGCACCAGAACAATAGACCCTCGGCATGACGCGATTTGCAAATGATCTTTATCTGGTATTTGCCAAGTGCTATAAGATTCGACTGAAGTTCGAGCCGATTCATGACGCAGGAAGCGAGCACAACACAAAATATCGATGCATGCTTCAGGACGCACCAGCGCATTGACCAAGATCCAGACTGGCTTTTCCCGGGCCTGTGGCATCGCGTGCGTCTTACTCGGCTTTGGTTTGACTGCGGCGATTTGCGACTCGCAGGAGATCAAGGAATCGATTGCGATTTCGTCACGAAACCGTGTCGAGGCGACCCGGATGATTCCGCTGTATTACAGCCGTGACACGGAGAAGGTGATCGCCATGGTGCGAGACCCTGTGGGACAGCCCGTTGCCCCGACGAGGTCACTCAAAGGTGATCAACAGCCGCAGATGCAACTCTATTCAGCGCCGGTTGATCAAGTGCAGATCACGGTTGCAGGCGAGGGCTTGCTGCATTTGCGAGGTCCCCTCGAAGGCGTCAATGCGATCACGCGGATGGTCTATGAGATTGATCAGCCCGTGGGTCAGATCAAGCTTGGATTCCATGTCGCCCAGTTTACCGTCCCCGATGATGCGGCGGTGGAAGGGGTTCACGGAGCTGTTGACCTGTACCTTAGTCACGCTCGTCAAATGAGCCAGAAGTCCCAGCAGTTGTTCCGTACCGCTTTAGCCAATGTGGCGGCTCAATGTGCTGCATCGAATCCAGGGCGATTTGAAGAAGCCTTCTTCTACGGGCCGTGTCTGGAGAACATTCGCAGACTTAGCGGAGGCAATGTCTCTCTATCGGTGGCGATGCTCGATTCCCGAGATATTCTGACGACGTTGTTCTTGGTGGCCCTGGCAAATCAAGAAGTCAGGCAACAGGTCGTTATCGAATTCCAACGACTTGCAGCCGTGGAGTTGCCGAAGCTACATGAACAGTACCAACAATCCATCGGAGGGAATCGAGACTCGAATGCTGCCGCACCGTCGTTCTTCGATCGATTCAAAGGCGGGACGGAAAAGACCGAACCTTCCGAGCCGCGATCACTTGACTATCGATTCTCGCAAACCTTGGCATTCTTAAATACGATCGGTGAGCAATCGAACTCCGTCCACCCGATTCAAATCGCAACGGTCCGATACCAATTGGCAGCAATGAAGCTTCGACAAAGCGAGCTTGCGTTGCAGGCGTTACGTAGCGATCGGATGTTGTTGACGCTGACGTCGTCGAAGACAGGGTCTTCACCAAGCGTTCCGACGTGGTCGGGTGATGTCATGGATGCGGCCTCGTTCAGCAAACTGGCGGACAGTGTGATCGAGGACCATGCCTCGCACGTCCTTGACCTGCAAGAAATTTTGCGATCAGAAGTTGCCACGCTTGACGCTTTGCTAAAGCGTGTGACGGAGGCGTTTGAAGAGGACATGCGAGCGCAGTTTTGGAAACCGGTCTTGGCCGACCTGCGTCGCGATTCCGGCAAATGGAAATCGCGAATGGGCCAGATTCAGTCGACGACGCTCTTGACACCCGATCGGACGCTCGCTCGCGTCAGCCCCGGCCAAGTCGCAGTCCTGGATCGTCCTGTCCGCCCCGTGCTGCTTCAAGAGGGCCTGCAAGTTGCCCAAGGACTCGCACAAGAAGCCGACGCACTTTCCCAGGCCGGTGCGATATTGGCGGCCGGCAATGCACTGGCTCCGGGAAGTTCAGGCTACTTGGCGAAAGCGGGCTTAATCCCCACTCCCGGACAACACTTGGAGAAACTCGCGGATACATCGGAGCGAATCACCGTTTCGGTCGGCGACGATGTGGCGGTGACCCCCGTCATTCAACCCGATGGCTTTAGCGTGGCGTTTCACCTGATGTATGCTCACACGCCGAAACGTGACGACACCTCGGAAACCGCCAACGCGTCGGGCGTACAGCGGCACATTGTTCAGGCCGATGTGACCATACCGAGTCTCGATCTTCAGGAAGTCAGCCGTTTTCGCGTCTCGCTAAACACCGAAGAGCAAGGCAGCGGTGTCCCGCTGTTGGAAGACATCCCCGGACTAGGAGTCATGTTTCGGCCGCGCCGCGTGACCGCTTCGATGACCCAGGAAAACATTATTTTAGTAGGAGCCGTGGTCTATCCGTCCGCACCAAGTCTGGCAGAAAAATTGCAACTCGCATTCGATCAGTCCGAGTTCAACAGCGTTGCGGGACCGATGGCAACGGGTCCTCACACGCAGGGTGATCGCGAAGATTTGGCTGGCTGGGTGGCCCAAACACTTCGACGCAAAGCTCAGGCCAGTCTTGCCGATGAACGGTTTCCTCAGCGTATTGCGAATCCATCCGGTCCTGCGGTACCCGCATCGCAACAGCGACCGATCTTTCGGTAACGGGAGCTTTGTCCAAATCTCTAATCTTAGGGCAGCGATACTCGTTTGCGAACTGTCGGATTAACGAAGTGATGGCCGCGATTGACGCCTGTCTCGGCGGACTGAAATTCTTGACGGATCTTCACTTCGGTTGAGGTTGCCGCTGTGCAATCGCCACGCCTGCTTTGCGATGCTGTTCGGCAATTTCCTTTTGCCCGATGGCGTCATAGCACGTTACCAACGATTTATGTGCGTTCCGTTGAAGCGACTCGACCTTCAGAGCTCGTTCGAGATCCGGGATCGCATCGGTGTATCGCTCGAGTTTCATGAGGATCTGTCCGCGAGTCTCGTAGTAGTGAGGTGAGGGATCTTCTGTGTATTCGATGGCGGATTCGGAGATCTTTAACGCCTGTTCCAAGTCACCTCCTTGGCGAGTCGCCATTGCCACGGCTAGATTATTCAAAATCGCTCCCCGCTGCGGCAACGTTTCGGCAGCCGCAAGGTCGAGGTTGACGATCCACGCAAAGGCTCGAGGATGATTCGGTGCGTATTGAAGTGCCAGTTGCAACATTTGCAGCGACTGCGGTTGGTACTCTTCCGATTCGCCGCGTGATGCTTCGATATAGTGCACCCAAGCGACGATCGTATCTGCCATCGCTGCTCGTAGGACTTTCGTGTCGTCCGCCGTCTTGGCTCGTTTGAGCGCCGTGTCAAGCGTCTTGACGGAATCACGATGTCGCTGAAGGAATGATTGATTCTGTGCAACCGCTAAGGCGATCGCAGCACTGGTCGGTTGTTCCTTCCAAAGTTGACTGACCGACGCCAAGCTTTGCTCCGCTAGACGATCCGATTCCGTGTGCTGACCAAGTTGCCGGAAAATCGCTGCCGCACGCAGGCCCTGCATCGGTTGGATCCTAGCTAAATCCGTAAGTAGCGGAACCGCCTCTGCCAATTTCTCGGTAGCGATCAAGTAATCGGCATAGCGGCTTTTGATTTGGATGTCATCCTGATTTTCTTCGTGAAGCCGTTTTAGAAGCGGGCCCAATTCGGCTT